>NZ_JBHUXA010000011.1:0-229747 GCF_042669725.1 Nocardia sp. NPDC057227
CGGGTGGGCCGACCGGCCCACCCGCTCCTTTCTTGTTTCCGGTCCGGCGTGTCGCCTACAGGTCCTCGACGCAGACCACGAAGCGGCGGTCGGAGTACTTGAACCCGGAGCCGCTGCTGCAGGCGCTCACGTCGTCGGTGCCCTGCACGATATTGGTGACCTTGATGCCCTCGATGGCGGACTCGGTGCAGTCGATCCGCTTGGGGTCGTCGCCGCCGACGTCCATGCAGCCGCCGACCACCCAGTCGATGTCGAGGCAGAGTGCGCCGGTCTGCACGCTGTTGACGGTCTCGGCGTAGTAGTTGTCCCGGTCGCCGATGCAGCCGGTGCTGGTCGGCGCCTTCCCGATGACCTTGTAGTTGGAGGCGCGGCTGCCGCAGGACGCCTTGGCGATGGTGGCGTCGTTGATGGTGCCGCCGAGCGTCACGCAGTCGCCGACCGATGCCTCGAAATCGATGTTGCCGCCATTGTTGCTGTTCGACGGGGTCGGCTTGCCGCTGGATGGCTTGCCGGACGGCTTCGGCGTGCTCGTGGTGGAGACGGCGTCGACGGTGCCGTTGCCGATCTCGGGCTGCGCCGTCCCGGTGACGGTGGAGCTACACCCGATGAGGGTCAGCGCGGCGACCGCGCCGAAGGTGGCCGTGAGTACACGGCGAACGACGAGACGAGACACGAAACAGTCCTCCCGAGCCTGTAACGCTCCGAACTCGTACCCCCGTATGAATCCGAAGTGGCATAGCGATGCTGGAAATATCAAGCAATGCTTACACCATCCCGGGGCAGCGCGTCGAGTGGAGGCGCGCGGATAGGGGCTGCGTAAGGTGGACTCGGGGGCGAAAGGGGACTCGACATGAAGCTGATCAGCGCGATCGTCTGCTCCGCCGCCGTCGGCACCTCGTTCCTGCTGCCGGGAACAGCCTCCGCCGCACAGGTGCGCTGCGCCTCGGAGAACGGCGCCGACGTCACCCTGATCGAGGGGAGGGCGGGCTGCCGCGCCTCCTCGGACGCCTCCGGGCAGGCGCACGCCGCCGGGCTGGACGGCGTCGGCTACGCGAGCGCGGCGGCGGGCGCACGGGCGCTCGGCATCGGCGCCGCGGGCGGCGTCGGGGTGAGCGAGGGGAGCACCGGCATCCCGATCGCGCTCGGCTACGGCAGCGACGCCGTCGCCAGGACCACGATCACCGCCGCCGACCCGGCCCGCCCGCTGGCGGTCACCGTCGCGCTGGACGGCTCGCGCGCGCAGGTGCGCACCGAAGCGGGCGAGGTGATCTGCCTCGGCACCGCCGCGCTCGCCTGGGACGCGGCCACCGGCCGCGGTTGCCTGGCAACCCCGTTCGGGCGCTGGCTCACCTCGGACGCACCGTCCGCACAGCCCGCCTCGGAGTGATTTAGCTCACCGAAAAGTTTGGGTAGCGGGCGATTCCAGATTGTCCGCGACCACCACGCACCTCATCCGCAACCGCTATGAGCGGCACCTTTCTCCACACCGTCGGCACCACATCCCGGACAGTGACCTGAGTCACCGCTCCGGCTACGCGCTATGACTCGCCGGGAGAACTGGCCCCGACCCGGGGTAGCCCGGTAGGAATGACGCCAGGGTCGGGTCGTCATCAATGCGGGGCCGCTTCACCGGGCTCCGCGTCACCGAAGAATCTCATCCGCCGGCAGGCGTCACCGCGCACGCGCGCGCCCCGCCGGTGGGCGTGCAGAGATGGAATGGACGAGAAACCTATGCATGTCGCTCTGAGCAGCGGGACCGTGAGCCGGGTCCGGCGGGGCATCCTGCTGTCGGCGGCGATCGCGGCGGCCTCTGCCCTGATCGCCGCGCCCGCCCAGGCGGAGCCGCTGTTCCCCGGGATCGACACCGGCTCCGGGAACGGCGCCGTGCTCCCGCCCGCGGAGCCGCAGGCCAACTTCGCGCCGCCCTCGATCAATATCGCCGACGGCGAGACGGTCGGGGTCGCGCAGCCGATCGCGATCACCTTCAAGGAGCCGATCGGGGATCGCGCTGCCGCCGAGCGGGCCATCAAGGTCACCGCGTCGACCGAAACCCCCGGGCACTTCTACTGGCGCTCGGACCAGCAGGTGCGCTGGCGGCCGAACGACTACTGGCCCGCCAATACCGACGTCACGGTGAAGGCGGGTGACACCACCAGCGCCTTCCGGATCGGCGATGCCGTCATCGCGACCGCGGACGACAACACGCACACCCTCACCGTCACGCGCAACGGCGAGGTGATCCGGGAGATGCCGACCTCCATGGGCAAGCCCAAGCACGAGACGCCGAACGGCATCTACTACGTGGGCGATCGGCAGCAGAAGATGGTCATGGACTCCTCCACCTACGGTGTGCCGGTCACCGATCCCGAGGGCTACAAGCTCGACGTCGAGTACGCGACCCGGATCTCCAACAGCGGCATCTTCGTGCACGCGGCGCCGTGGTCGGTGGGGCAGCAGGGCCGGGCCAATGTGAGCCACGGCTGCCTGAACCTCAGCACCGAGGACGCCAGGTGGTTCTTCGAGAACGCCACGAAGGGCGATCCCGTCGTGGTGCAGAACACCGACGGCGGCACCCTCTCCAGCGCCGACGGCCTCGGCGACTGGAACCCCTGATCTGCCCGTCCCCCTGCAGGCGAACGCCCCCGGTCTCGCGACCGGGGGCGTTCGTCGTTCTCACCAGATCTGCACGCGCTCGGCGGGCTCCAGGTAGAGCCCGTCGCCCGGCCGCACCGCGAACGCCTCGTGGAAGCTGTCGATATTGCGGACGACGGCATTGCAGCGGAACTCCGGCGGGGAGTGCGGGTCGACCGCGAGCCTGCGGATCGCCTCCTCCGGCCGCGCCTTGGTGCGCCACACCTGGGCCCAGCCGTAGAAGACCCGCTGCAGCCCGGTGAGGCCGTCGATCACCGGCGGCTCGGCCCCGTTCAGCGAGATCCGGTAGGCGGCCAGGGCGATCGAGAGGCCGCCGAGATCGCCGATGTTCTCGCCGATGGTGAACTCGCCGTTCACCGTGTTCTCGTCCGGCAGCGCCTGCGGGGAGAGCACGTCGTACTGCGCGATCAGCGCCTTGGTCCGGATGCCGAACTCGGCGCGGTCGGCATCGCTCCACCAGTCGACCAGGTTGCCGTCGCCGTCGTACTCGGCGCCCTGGTCGTCGAAGCCGTGCCCGATCTCGTGGCCGATCACCGCGCCGATGCCGCCGTAGTTGGCGGCGTCGTCGGCGCGCACGTCGAAGAACGGCGGCTGCAGGATGGCGGCCGGGAAGACGATCTCGTTCAGGCCGGGGTTGTAGTAGGCGTTCACGGTCTGCGGGGTCATGAACCACTCGCCGCGATCGACCGGGCCGCCCAGCTTGCCGAGGTCGCGGTCGAACTCGGCGGCGTAACCGCGGCGGTAGTTGCCGACCGGGTCGGCCGGGTCGATCACGATGGCCGAGTAGTCCCGCCAGCTGTCCGGGTAGCCGATCTTCGGGGTGAACTTCTCCAGCTTGGCCAGCGCCGCGGTCCTGGTCTCCGGGCTCATCCAGGGCAGCTCGGCGATATTGCGCCGGTACGCCTCCTGCAGGTTGCCGACCAGCTCGAGCATCCGGTCCTTCGCCTCCGGCGGGAAGTGCCTGGCCACGTAGAGCTTGCCGACCGCCTCGCCGAGCAGCTCCTGCACCAGCGCGACGCCGCGCTTCCAGCGCTCCCGGTTCTCGGTGGCGCCGGTCAGGGTGCGGCCGTAGAAGGCGAAGTTCTCCGCGACCAGCTCGTCGGTGAGGTAGGCGGCGCGGGCGCGCAGCACCTGCCAAGCGGCCCAGGCCTGCCAGTCCACGAGCGGCAGCTCGGCCCAGGCGGCGGCGAAGGCGCCGAGGTAGCCGGGCTGGCGCACCACGAGCTCGGCGAAGACCTCGGCGCCCGGCCGGTCCAGCCCGGCGGCGAGCGCGTCGGTCCAGGCCGCCCAGTCGAAGCCGGGGTGCTCGGCGGCGAGCGCGGCGAGGGTGCTCGGGTTGTAGCTCGCCTTGGCGTCGCGGCGGCGCACCACATCCCAGTGGCCAGCGGCGAGGGTGCGCTCCAGCTCCAGCACGCGGGTGCCGATGCCGTCCAGGTCGGCGGGGAGCAGCGGGCGCACCCGCTCGTCGGCGGCGGCGACCGCGAAGATCCGGCCGATGTGCGCGACGTACTCCTCGCGGATGCTCGCGTACTCGTCGCCGCGGTAGTACGACTCGTCCGGGAGGCCGATCCCGGACTGGGTCAGGTACACCAGGTAGCGGGTGGAATCCTTGTCGTCGGTGTCGACGTAGACGCCGACCGCGCCGCGCACCCCGGTGCGCTGCAACCTGCCGAGCAGGGCCGCGAAGGCGGAGCGATCGGCGACCTCGGCCACCGCGGCGAGTTCGTCGGCGATCGGCCCGGCGCCCGCGGCCGCGATCGCGGCCTCGTCCAGGAAGCTGCTGTAGAGGTCGCCGATCCGCCTGGCGTCGCTGCCTGCGGGCGCGTCGGACTCGGCGGCCTCCAGGATGATCGCCCTGACGTCCCGCTCGGCCTGGTCGTACAGGGTGCGGAAGGCGCCGTCGACGGCGCGGTCGGCCGGGATTTCGTAGTCGGCCAGCCACTTGCCGTTGACGTGCGTGAACAGGTCGTCCTGCGCTCGCACGCCCTCGTCGAGGTAGCTGAGATCGATACCGGAAGGACGGGTGAGTTCATCGGAGGTCACACCTCCAGTATGCCGACGCACCCGCCTTCCGGGGCGGGGTCAGTTGGTCGGGCCGGGGGTGATGGTGATGCTGAACCGGTCCTGGACGTTCTGGTTGAACTCGTCCTCGCACTGCTGGACCTTGGCCTGGTCGTTGCCCGCGCTGCTGACGCAGTCGACGAAGTCGGTGAAGCCTGCGTCCTCGAAGATGTTCCAGAAGAACAGCCCGATCACCACGCTGATCACGATGCCTGCCAGGCCGAGCAGCGCGCCCGCGATCGCCATGCCGCCGCCCGCCGCGGTGCCCGCCCGCGCCTTGATCCCGGCGATCAGCCCGAAGATTATCGCGAAGACGCCGAACAGGATGCCGCCGACCAGGGTCCAGCAGCTGAGCAGCGCGATGATGCCGAGGACCAGCGCGGTGATCGCGAGGCCCTTGCCCTTGGGCGACTCCTGCCAGTAGCCGGGCTGGCCGGGCGGCGGGGGGTACTGCCCGGACGGCGGGTACTGGCCCGGGGGCGGGTAGTGCGACATGGCTGTCCTCTCGGTCGGGTGCCGTGCGCCGGACCGGTGCGGTGCGGCATGCGCTCGCCGGGGAATCGCACCGGTGCTGATCGGATGTTAATGATGCCGGGAAAAGATGTCCGGCAGGCGACGCTCAGTCCGCGCCGAGCCGCGCGTGCATCTCCCAGATCAGCACCTCGGACGGGCGCAGCGCGGTGATCCGCTGGCCGCCGGTGCGGGTGGCGCGCACCGCGTCGCCCTCGTCCAGCGGGCCTGCGCCCTCCATCGTCACCTCGCCGCGCGCGACGAAGACGTGCAGGTACAGCGCGGTGGGCAGCTCCACCGTCTGCTCCGGCGCCAGCCGCGCCACGTGCAGCGCGGCGTGCGAGCTGTTCAGCGCGATAGCGGCGTGCTCGCGGTGCCTCGGCATGCCGGAGGCGACCGTGATCAGCCCGCCCCGGGCCAGCTCGTCGTCGATCTCGCGCTGCTGGTAGCCGGGGGTGAGCCCGGGCTCGTCCGGCACCACCCACATCTGCACGAAGCGCACCGGTTCGTCGTGCGCGGTGAAGCGCGGGTCGGCGCGCCAGGAGTCGTTCTTCTCGGAGTGCAGGATGCCGGTGCCCGCGCTCATGCGCTGGGCCAGCCCCGGGTAGACGACGCCGCTGTGGCCGAGCGAGTCCTGGTGCACCAGGCTGCCCTCCAGCACCCAGGTGACGATCTCCATGTCCCGGTGCGGGTGCGTCTCGAAACCCTGGCCGGGCGCGACCACGTCGTCGTTGTTCACCAGCAGCAGCCCGTGGTGCGTGTTCTCCGGGTCGTAGTGCGGGCCGAAGGAGAAGGAATGCTTGGAATCCAGCCAGGCGATTCGGGTCTTCATTCGGTCGCCGGCCCGATGGATGTCGATGTGTGGTGTGGTGAGCGTTGACACCCGCCCTCCTCTCGGTCTTTCTTCAGGTTAGGAGCACCGGTGGTCGCGGTTCCCCGAATTCCTCGTGAAAAGTCCGGCGCATCGGACTTTACGCGGACGACCGCCGCATGAACGGACCGTGACGAACCGGCGCGATTCGCCCGATGCCGCCGCTATACGGCAGAGTGGACGAACCGGTGCGGGGGAACGGCTGGGCCGAGGGCGGGATGCCGAGCGGCACAACGTGAGCGGAGGTGGCGGGCCATGCGACCCGATGTGCTCGAACGGCTGGAGCGCGAACTCCGGGGTACCGCCGCGCGTGACGGAATTTCGGATTTCGTGGTCGGCGTGGCGGTGTTCCGCGAACACAAACTGCTGGTGGTCCGGCGGGTGCCCGGCGACTATCGCGGCGGTTTGTACGAGCTGCCCGGCGGCGGGGTGGAATCCGGCGAGACATTCGCGCAATCGGTAGCCAGGGAACTGCTGGAGGAATCCGGGCTGCGACTGCGCCGGATCACCGAATACCTCGGCGCCACCGACTACGCGACCAGGCGCCGGGCGCGGGTGCGGAAATTCGGATTCCTGGTGGAAACCGAGCCGGGTGAGGTGTCGCTCGCCCCCGGCGAACACGACGACCACGCCTGGATCGACGCGGAATCGCTCTCCGGGCTGCCGATGGCGGAGGACGTCCGCGAGGCGGTGCGGGCCCTCGTCGAGGAGCCGCGTGCCTCGTGACCGGTGCCATCGCCCGTGACCGGTAGCCTCACCCCGTGACCGGTGTGCGGGAGCGGTGGGGTTCGGGTGTGGAGGCGGTCCGCGCGCACCCCGCGGCGCTGCGGCTGTCGCTGGTCCGGTTCGCGGCGCAGTTCGGCGACGGGGTGTTCCAGGCCGCGCTCTCCGGCGCGATTCTCTTCAACCCGGAGCGGGAGACCGATCCGGCGGCCATCGCCGCGGGTTTCGCGGTGCTGCTGCTGCCGTACTCGCTGATCGGGCCCTATGCGGGGGCTTTGCTGGACCGCTGGGATCGGCGCAGGGTGTTGCTCGGCGCGAGCCTGCTGCGGCTGCTGCTCATCGTCGCGGTGAGCGTCAGCCTGCTCGGCGGGGCCTCGTCGCAGCTGCTGTTGATCGGCGCGCTCGCGGTGGTCGGGATCAGCCGGTTCGTCTCCGCCGGGGTCTCCGCGGCGCTGCCCCTCGTGCTGCCCGCGCGGCTGCTGGTGCCGATGAACTCGGTGCTGGCCACGGTGGCGTCCGGGTGTGCGGCGGGCGGTGCCGCCGTGGCAGTCGGGGTGATCGGCGCGTTCGGGTCGGGGGACAGTGCGTCGGCGATCGCGGTGGCGGTGGCCGGGAGCGGGCCGCTGCTCGGCGCGCTGCTGGTCGCCGGGTTCCCGCCGGGCCGGCTCGGGCCAGGGGCGGAGTTCGGGCCCGATTCCGGGCCGGGGCGCGGTGCCGACGTTGGTGCGGGTGACCGGCGGCGGGCGGTGCGGGCCGATCTGCTGGCGGTGGCGGCAGGGCTGCGCACTGGGGCGGTCGCGGTGTGGCGCTCGCCGGAGGTCACCACCGCGATGTTCGGGATCGGCGCGCACCGCGTCGTCTTCGGGATGAACACGCTGGTCATGGTGCTGGTACTGCGCCGCCCCGACTCGGGGGAGGCGGGCGTCGGCTCCGGGCTGCTCGGCTTCGGGGTGGCGATCGGCGTCACGGCGGCGGGCATGCTGCTCGCCGCGGTGCTCACCCCGCTGCTGATTCCGCGGCTCGGCCGTCCGCGCACGGTGCTGGCCGGGCTGGTGCTGGCGACCGTGGTGCAGCTGACCCTGGTGACGCCGATCGCGGTCGCCGCGGCGGGGCCCGCCGCGCAGCGCGCCCAGTACCTGCTGCTGGCGGGCGCCTTCCTGCTCGGCCTGGCCGGGCAGACGA
The DNA here is from genome assembly GCF_042669725.1 of Nocardia sp. NPDC057227. Classification (NCBI taxonomy): domain Bacteria; kingdom Bacillati; phylum Actinomycetota; class Actinomycetes; order Mycobacteriales; family Nocardiaceae; genus Nocardia; species Nocardia sp. NPDC057227. The sequence continues at coordinate 8,000 of NZ_JBHUXA010000011.1, forward strand.
TCAAACTCACCGGCGATGCCACCATGCAGCTGGATATCGATGACACGCACCGCGGGCAGGTCTTCGCCCTGCAGGACACCGTCTTCAACATCACCTTCGTGCTGGCGCTGGCCGCGACCGCCACGGTGGTGCCCGCCGACGGGCGCTCCCTCCCCGTCGTGCTGGCGGGCGCAGGCTGCTACCTGGCCGGGATCGCCGCCGTCCTGCTCACCGGCCGCCGGGCGCGGGCCGAGGTGCGCGTTCCCTGCGGGTGAACGGGTTCGCCTCCGGTTCGGGCGACCAACGCGCCACCCGAACCGGATGCCCCGAGCGGGCTCGGCGTCGTCGGCGCGATCTCACGGTCCGACCGGGACCGAGTGCGGGAACTCAGGGAGCGGACGCGAGAGCTGCGAGGGTGCGAGGGAGCGCGGCGGCGGGTCCGTACCGGGCTGCGGTGCGAGCAGACACGGGCCGACCGGCCAGGAGATATCCGGCGCAGGCGCGGCTGCGGTAGCCCGGCCATCCGTCGCGGCCCTGTCCTCCGGCTCGAGCTCGGGCGGCCCGGCCCGGCCGTCCGGTCCGATCCGGAGCGACGCGCCCTGCCCCTCGCCCCGGACCGTCCACCCGAGCGGCTCGGCCGCCGCATCCTCCGGCACCCCGGTGACCTGGTGATTCCAGGTACCGAGCCCGGTCGGATCGGTATAGAAGTGGTCGAGCACCCCGTCGTCGGTGAGATCGAGCGCGGACAGCTCGGCGATACCGTCCCGATCGGCATCCCAGAGCGCGTCGTCCAGCAGCCCGTCCCCGTCGAAATCCAGCCGCACCGCGTCGAGTGCCCCGCCGAGCGCCAGATCGGCCGGGCTCGACCAGCCGTGCAGCACACCGTCGCCGGTGCCGAAGACGTACTCGATCTCGCTCATACCGGCTTGGACGCGGCACGCCGGGCGCCGGTTCCGGGTAGGTTGTGCCTGCTCGGCCGTTCCACGTCCGCGAAATCCCGCTCGACGACAGGAGTGCACCGCAGATGGGTCGTGCCGGAAAGCGCGCACCGCTAATGTCCGCGCTAGTACTGGCCGGAGCCTTCGGCATGCCGAACGCGCAGGCCGCGCCGCATCCCTGGGCGCCGCCGCCGGTGAACAGCTGCGGCGAGACCGGGTTCCACCCGCTGCTCCGCGCCCCCGACCCGAACGGCCCGCCCGCCCCGCTGATCCAGATCCCCGAGGTCATCGAGATTCCGGTGATCTGGCCGGAGATCACCCCCGTCCCGGTGCCGGACCCGCCGCAGAACGACACCCGCGTCGCCCAGCCCCCGCTGCCTGCCGACCCGTGCCACAACCCGTGCCCGGACGTCCGCGATTCGGTGCGGCCGGAGGAGCCGTCCACCGGCACCGACCCCGACCCGCACCCCGGCGCCGCCCCGGAGCAGAAGCCGGGCGCCGCGCCGGACTCCGGCTCCGCGTCGGGCAGCGCCGGTTCCAGCGGAACGGGTTCCGGTGGTTCCGGATCCGGTGAGCCGGTCAAGCTGCCCCGGGTCGTGATCAAACCGGAGGTCGAGCCCATTCCGATCCCGGTGCCCGGCGGCCCCGGCCCCGAACCGCAGCCCGCCCCGCCGCCGGTGGTGAACCCCGTCGAGCCGGGCCCGGTCGCGAAACCGGTCGCCGCACGCTCGGTGGCCGAGGTCTCGGTGGTCGGGCAGGTGACCGGCCCCGGCTCGCAGAACCGCACCGATATGCGCTGGTCGGTGGATGGCACCGACCTCGGATTCGTCTACGAGAGCAAGCCGGGCGAGGTGGCCGTCGTCTTCGGCGACACCTTCGGCGAAGGCTGGGGCCCCGGCGGCGTCGGCACGCCGGACGAGGACTGGCGCAGCAACGTGCTCGGCTTCAGCACCGACCGCGACCTGGCCGACGGCATGACCATCGACACCATGGTGCAGGACAGCCCGTGTCACGCGGCCGAGGTGCTCGGCAGCCGCAAGATCAAGAACTGGGAGACGACCACCATCCCGACCTCCGGGTTCGCGCTCGGCGACCGGCAGTACCTCAGCTACATGTCGGTGAACCGGTGGGATCGCATTCCGGGGCTCTGGTGGACCAACCACGGCGGGCTGGCCTGGTCCGACGACGGCGGCCGCACCTGGACCAAGGATCAGCACGCGAAGTGGGAGAACCTCTTCGGGCTCGGCCGGTTCCAGGTGGCGGCGATGGTGCCGCACGACGACTACGTCTACATGTTCGGCACCCCCAACGGCCGGATCGGCGTGGCCGGGCTGGCCCGGGTGGCGCAGGCCGACGTGGCGAACAAATCCGCCTACCAGTACTGGGTGAACGGCAGCTGGGCCCCGGCCGCGGAGAATCGGGCGACGCCGCTCTTCCTCGGGATGGCCAGCGAGCTCTCGGTGCGCCACGACGCCGCCTCCGGCCAGTGGCAGATGACCTACCTGGACTCGATGACCGGCGCCATCGTGCTGCGCACCGCCGCGGAGCCGCAGGGCGTCTGGAGCGACGCGGTGCCGCTGGTCTCCACCGCCGACTACCCCAAGACCTACGGCGGCTTCATCCACCCCTGGTCCACCGGGCAAGACCTGTACTTCCTGCTCTCGGCCTGGGACACCTACAACGTCTACCTGATGCACGCCAGGCTGAACGAGCCGCGCTGACTCAGTTCAGCGGCTGGAAGCGGAGGGCGGTGCCCGGCCGCAGCTGGGCGACGGTGCCGAGGTCGGCGGCGGCGACCACGCCGATCACCGGGTAGCCGCCGGTCACCGGGTGATCGGCGAGCATGATCACCGGCTCGCCGCCGGGCGGCACCTGGATGGCGCCGAGCGGCAGCCCCTCGGTGGGCAGCTCGGTGGTCACCGCGCGCCGCAGCGCGGGGCCGCGGCTGCGCTCCAGCCGGACCCCGACCCGATCGACGTCGCCGGTCACCCGCCACTCGCCGGCGAAGAGCGCGGCCGGGTCGGCGAACCAGCCGTCACGCGGCCCCGGCCGCACCCGCACCGGGACCGGCGCGGCGGGTAGCGGCGGAACCGGGGCCTGGTCGACTATCGGCCACGCCAGCGGCGGCGGCCCGATCGGGAGTTCGTCGCCCGCGGCCACCGGTCGGGGCCCGATCCCGGCCAGGGTGTCCCGGCTGCGCGAGCCGAGCACCGCGGGCACCTCGATGCCGCCGCGCACCGCGACGTACCCGCGCAACCCCACCGCGGTCACGCCGAGCGCGAGCACCGACCCCGCCGCCAGCTCCAGCACGCTCGCGTGCCCCACCGGCACCCCGTCCACGGTCGCGGGCAGCGGCGCCCCGGTGACGGCGACGGTGATCCGGCGGCGAGCGCGCAGCACCAGCCCGCCGACGAGCACCTCCAGCGCCGCGGCCGCCTCCGGATTGCCGACGAGCCGGTTGGCCAGCGCGAGCGCCGCCGGGTCGGCCGCGCCGGAGTGCCCGACCCCGGAATCGGTCCACCCCGGTCGGCCGAGATCCTGCACGGTGACCGCGGGGCCGACCCGTTCGACCAGCACAGCGGGGTCGTCCACCACGGCGGTTGCGGGTTCGCCGGTATCCGCAACGCGCGTTGCGGCGCGCGTTGCGACAAAGCGAACGGTGGCGCCCGGGTGGACGAGCGCGGGTGGCTCGCGGCCCAGATCCCACAACGCCAGGTCGGTACTTCCGATGAGCTGCCAGCCGCCCGGCGTCGCCCGCGGATAGACGGCGCTGTACCCGCCCGCCAGCGCCACCGACCCCGCCGGGATGGCGGTGCGCGGGCGGTCCCGGCGGGGGACGGCGAGCCTGCCGTCCGGCGCGCGCAGGTACCCGAACCCCGGCGCGAACCCGACGAAGGCGCACTGCCAGAGCACCCCGGTGTGCGCGGCGATCACCTCGGCGGTGGTCAGCCCGAGGTGGGCGGCGACGGCGTCCAGGTCGGCGCCGTCGTAGCGCACCGGCACCTCGAGCGGATCGGCGGAGCGCGCCGTTTCACGGGAAACATGAGCTCCCGGTTCGGCTGCGATCCGGGCGAGCGCGCCTGCCACCCGCTCCAGCGCCGCGGCCGAGCGCACGAGGACGAGCACGGTCTCGGCGGCGGGCACGAGCTCGAGCACGCCGGGCACCGCGCGGGCGGCCAGGTGTTCGGCGAGCGCGATCGGGTCGGCGCCCGCGGCGAGCGTGAGCAGCAGCGCGGTCTCGCCCGCCGGGCGGATGTCGAAGGCCGGTTCCCGAGTCATGGCGCTCCTCCTCGATGGCAGGCGGGGAGTGTCCAGGATCGCAGCCGGGGCCGCGGCACCGCGCCGGATCGGGCATGTGCCCGAAGCCACTGCGGTATACCCCCGTTCACGTCGCGCGGCTACGCTCGGATCGGTCATGGCCACATTCGATCCGAGATCCTGGTCGGTGCCTCCGCTCTGGTCGCCGCTGCGCGCCATGGACGTGGGCAAGAAGCTGCTCGACCAGTCCTGGGCCACCCAGTGGGTGGCGGCGACGACGGCCTGGGTCGACCCGGTCGCCGATCTCGGCGCGGGCACCGTCACCGCGCTGCTCCCCGACGTGCTGATGACGCTGCTGAGCGAGGGCATCCTGAGCCGCTTCGGCGGCCGCGCGATCGACGCCACCGTGCTCGGCCACGAGCTGCACGCCACCCTCGAGGTGCTCAAGGTGCGCCGGATGGGGGCGCACTTCCAGACCAAGACGGTGCTCGCCGGGCTGCGCTGGGACGGGCACCCGATCGAGACGGTCACCGTGATCGCGCACGGCGTCCGGCTGGTCCCCGGCGTCCCGACCCGGGTGCGCGCCGCCCGGGTGGAGGTGGCCGGCACCGTCACCACCGCCGCGCTGCTGGAGTGGCTCGGCACCAGGCAGCTGGAGTGGTCGCTGGCGGTCGAGCCGGACGGCCGGATCCGGGCGACGCACCGGCGCCGCCGGATCACCGCGTGGGTGGACGCCGAGATCCGCGACGGCGCGCTCACCATCGAGGTGCTGAAGGCGCGCTGGTCCGGGCTCCCTGTCCCGCGCCGGATGCTCGGCACCAGCACGGTTCCGCTGGCCGAGCTCCCCTTCGACGCCCGCGTCACGCAGGGAACGCGCGACGGCGAGCTGGTGCACTTCCGGGCCGAGGTGCCCGCGGTGAGCGCCTCCTTCGACCTGGCGGAGATGCGCTCGGCCATCGTCACCGGGACGGCGCTGATCCTCTTCTGATCAGGCTTTCTGCCCCTTCCACCAGGCGACGAGCGCGGCCTCGGCCTCGTCCCGGTCCAGCGGACCGCGGTCGAGCCGCAGCTCCTTCAGGAAGCGCCACGCCCTACCGACGTCCGGGCCGGGAGCCAGGTCGAGCAGCTCCATGATGGCGTTGCCGTCCAGGTCGGGCCGCACCCTGGCGAGGTCCTCCTGCTCGCGCAGCGCGGCGATGCGCCGCTCCAGCTCGTCGTAGGTGGCCTGCAGCGCGGCGGCCCTGCGCTTGTTCCTGGTGGTGCAGTCGGCGCGGACCAGCTTGTGCAGCCGGGGCAGCAGATCGTCGGCGTCGGTGACGTAGCGCCGCACCGCGGAGTCGGTCCACTGCCCCTTGCCGTACCCGTGGAAGCGCAGGTGCAGATAGACCAGCCGCGCCACCTCCTCGGTGAACTGCTTCGGGTACTTCAGCGCCTTCATCCGCTTGCGCACCAGCTTGGCGCCGACCACCTCGTGGTGGTGGAAGCTGACGCCGCCGCCCGGCTCGTTGCGCTTGGTCTCCGGCTTGCCGATGTCGTGCAGCAGCGCGGCCCAGCGCAGCACCGGGTCCGGGTCGCCCTCCTCCAGGTCGACGGCCTGGCGCAGCACGGTGAGCGAGTGCCAGTAGACGTCCTTGTGCTGGTGGTGCTCGTCGATCTCCAGCTTCATGGCGGGCACCTCGGGCAGCACCCGCTCCGCGAGCCCGGTCTCGCACATGAGGTCGATGCCGTCGAGCGGGTTCGCGCCGCAGATCAGCTTGTCCAGCTCGGTGCGGACCCGCTCGGCGGTGATCCGGTCGATCGCACCGGCCATGGCGGTCATCGCGGTGCGCACCCGCGGCGCCACCGTGAAGCCGAGCTGGGAGACGAAGCGCGCGGCGCGCAGCATGCGCAGCGGGTCGTCGTCGAAGGAGTCCTCCGGCGCGGCCGGGGTGTCGAGCACGCCCGCCAGCAGCGCGGTCATGCCGTCCAGCGGGTCGGCGAACTCCATCGAGCCGTCGCCTGCGATCCGCACCGCCATGGCGTTCACGGTGAAGTCGCGGCGCACCAGGTCGCCCTCGAGCGTGTCCCCGAAGGTGACCTCGGGGTTGCGCGAGACCCGGTCGTAGCTGTCGCTGCGGAAGGTGGTGATCTCCAGCTGCTGGTCGCCCTTGGCCGCGCTCACCGTTCCGAAGGCGAGGCCGCCGGTGTCCCAGAGGTGGTCGGCCCAGCCGCGCAGCAGCTCCTGCACCTGCTCCGGGCGGGCGTCGGTGGTGAAGTCCAGGTCGGTGCCGAGCCTGCCGAGCACCGCGTCCCGCACGCTGCCGCCGACCAGGTAGAGCCGGTGGCCGCCGGCCGCGAAGAGCGCGCCGAGCGGGGTCAGCACCGGGCTGAGCGCGCCGAGCGTCACCGCAGCGGCGGCGAGCAGCCTGGTTCGGCGGTCCCGGTCGGCGGCGGCCGGGCTGTCGGACTTCGGAGAAACCACGAGTCAGCAGCTTACCGAGCAGGGATCGATGGCATTTTTCCGCGCGCACCCCCGCCGTCACGCGGCGACCGGCCCGGCGCACAGTAGGATTACCGGGTGTCTCAGGCCGATCGCGCGAACAGCAGACGCCGCCAACCGCGGCGTCGCGGTTCGGCCGCCGACGGGTCGCGGCCCCGGCTGCGCACCGTCCGGGAAACCTCGGCGGGCGGCCTCGTCGTCGACGGGCTGGACGGCCCCGCCGAGAAGCGCAGCGCCGCCCTCATCGGACGGACCGATCGGCGTGGGCGGCTGCTCTGGTCGCTGCCGAAGGGCCACATCGAAGAAGGGGAGACCGCCGAACAGACCGCGATCCGCGAGGTCGCCGAGGAAACCGGCATCAACGGACTCGTTGTGGCCGAACTCGGGAGCATCGACTACTGGTTCGTGACCGAGGGCAGGCGGGTACACAAGACCGTGCATCATTTCCTGTTGCGTTCGGTCGGCGGCGAACTGTCCGACGCGGACGTCGAGGTCACCCAGGTCGCCTGGGTGCCGCTGACCGAACTGAACTCCCGGCTCGCCTACGCCGACGAACGGCGGCTCGCCGAGGTGGCCAACCGGCTGATCGACCGGATGGAGACCGGTAAGCGATGACGCGCGGGCTGTTCCGGATCGCCGCGGCGATCCTGACCATCCTCGGTTCGATTCTGGTGATGGCACCGCTGACGGGTCAGGCAGTGGCCCAGCCCAGCGGTGCGGGCGACGCCGACCAGCAGATCGGGATACCGAAGTTCCTCAAGCTCTCCCTCGATTCGGTGACGCCGACCGCGGTGACCACCGCCAGCGACCCGGTGGTCACCGTGACCGGGACCGTCACCAATATCGGCGACCGGGTGGTCGACGACATCAGCGTCCGGATCCAGCGCGCGCCCGCCGTCACCGAGCCGGGCGGGGTGCGCAGCAGCCTGCGGCTGGACCAGGTGAACTACGAGGTCGTCGGGGCGTTCCAGGACGTTGCCGAGCGGCTCAGCCCCGGCCAGCGCAAGCAGTTCATCCTCACGGTTCCGGTCCGCGGTTCCGACGGCGCGCTGGAGATCACCGCGCCCGGCGTCTACCCGCTGCTGCTCAACGTCAACGGCGAGCCCGCCTACGGCACCCAGGCCAGGCTGGACGACGCCCGCTTCCTGCTCCCGGTGCTCGGCGTCCCGCCGTCCGGCGGCAGCGAGCCAGCGGTACCCGCCGCACCCGCGCCGCCGGTCGCCACCACGGTGCTCTGGCCGCTGGCCGACCGCCCGCGCTGGGTACCGACCGAACCCGCCGAGGACCGCGGCCAGGTGCTGCTCACCGACGACGAGCTCGCCGCCTCGCTCGGCAAGGGCGGCAGGCTCGATCAGCTGCTCGGCGCGCTGGAGAACGAGATCGGGGCCGACGGCGCGCGCAACCGCACCCTGGCCAGGAGCCTCTGCCTCGCCATCGACCCGGACCTGCTGCTCACCGCCACCGCCATGACCGACGGCTACCGGGTGCTGGCCAGCCCGTCCGACCCGGACGGGCCGACCAGGGACGGCGGCGGCGCCGCGCAGGCGCGGGCCTGGCTGGACCGGCTGCGCGTGGTCGCCGCCGCGAACTGCACCGTCGCGCTGCCCTTCGCGCAGGCCGACCTCAGCGCGCTGGCCGCCGTGCACGACCCGGCGCTCACCGCGCGCGCGGTGAGCGAGCCCGCCGACATCGTCGACCGGATCCTCGGCGCGCGCTCGCTGCGCGGGGTCGGCATCCCCGACTCCGGCAGCATCGACCCGATCGCGGGCGGGCTGCTCAGGGACCAGAACATCCGCACCGCCGTCCTGGCCGAGACCGCCGTCGCCGAGCAGGGGACGGCCGGTGCGGGCGGCGCCGACGACCTGACGCAGGACCCGTCCGGCGCCGAGCCGACCCCGGCCGAACCGGCGCGCCCCGAGGTGGTCCGGATGCCGGACATCGTGCCAGCCGCCCCGGTCACCGCGCTGGCCGAGACCCCGGCGGGCGACGGGCCTGGCAGCAGGCCGGACCCGTCGCTGCACGCCCTCACCTACGACATCTGGTCCGCCACCGCGCTCGCCGCCGTCGGCTCCAATCCGCCGACCCCGTCGTTCACCCCGGCCCGGGTGCGCTACGACGTCACCAACGACTCCAGGACCGCCCGGCTGCAGGACGCGCTCGGCGCGCTCACCTGGACCGCGCTCAACCCGCGGCCGGACCGGCCGCGCGCGCAGCTGCTGGTCCCGCCGCAGCAGTGGGGCGCCAACCGGGAGGAGGCCATCGCGCTGCTCCGCCAGGTCGACGCGCTGCTCACCGGCGGCATGGCCACCGCGCGGACGCTGCCCGAGCTGCTCGCCCAGCCCGCCGACCCGCGCCCGTACGAGCCGGATCACCTGCCGCGCGCCGTCGCGGACGGGGTGCCGGAGCGCTTCGTCGCGCCGATCCGCGACCAGGGCGCCCGGATCACCGCGCTCTCCCGCGCCCTGGTCGAGGTGCCGGAGCTGGAGCTCACCCCGACCGAGTACGTGACCCCGCTGCGCGACGACCTGCTCCGCGCGCTCACCCTCTCCGACCGGCGCGCGGGCGGCACCGCCCAGCCCGACGTCTACGCCCAGCGCAGGCTGGACCGCACCGCGAGCACCATGGACCGGATCTACGGCTCGGTGACGGTGCTCCCGCCCGGCGGCGTCTACACCCTCGCCTCCGAGCAGAGCCCGCTGCTGCTGGTCGCGCGGAACGAGCTGCCGGTGGCGATCCGGGTCAAGTTCCGGATCGAGGCGCCGCCGGACGCCTCCATCGACGACACCGGTGAGCAGATCCTGCCGCCGAACGGCACCCGCTCCTTCCAGATCCCGACCGAGGTGAACGACAGCCGCAATCTCGTCATCCCGATCTCGCTGACCACTCCCGACGGTGTCGCACTCGGCAACGCGACCTCGGTGTCGGTGCGTTCGAACGCCTACGGCCAGGCGCTGGCGATCCTCACCGCGTGTGCGGCGACGCTGCTCCTGCTGCTGGCCGGGCGGCGCCTCTGGCACCGGTTCCGGGGCAGGCCCGACCCGGCCGACGAGACCTTCGACCCGGAGGTCCAGCGCCAGGTGAGCCGCTACCGGAGGTTCCTCGCCCGGGCTGTCCGCCGCGGCGAGCCGCTGTGAGGGACAATCACGGTGCGCTAGTACAGCAGGAGGCAGGATGAGCGACGAACATCCGACCGCTCATCGGCCCCACCCGGAGGACGAGCCGGACGGTGCGCGCATCCGCCGCGCCCCGCTCGCGCCGTGGGAACGTCAGCTGCACCGCCCCCGGGCGGATCCGGAAGGGGGAGCGGGGATGCCCGACGGCGCCACCGAACGGTTCGGGGACGACGCGCCGCCGCAGGTCCCGCAGGTGAGCAGGGCGGAGCCCGGACCGCGCGGCCCCGACGGCGCGCGGTCCGTCCCGCCTGCGGGCGGGCGGAACGGCACGCCGCCGCCGCGCACCGTCGGCCCCGCCCCCAGCGGGGGAATGTCCCGGCAGGCGCCGCCGTCCGGCGGAATGCCGCAGGCCCGTCCGCCCGGGCCCGATGGCAGGCCACGGCAGATACCGCCCGATGGTGGTGCACCACCGCCCAGCGGTAGACCGATGCCGCCCGATAGCGGCGCTCCCGGCGGCAGGCAGCGGCCGATTTCGCCCGAAGCCGGTGCTCCGCAGTCCGCTGGCAGACCGCGGCCCGTCGCGCCCGAAACCGGTGCGCCACAGTCCGGCGGCAGACCACGGCCGACGTCACCCGAAACCGGTGCTCCGCAGTCCGGCGGTAGACCGCGGCCCATCGCGCCCGAAACCGGTGCGCCACAGTCCGGCGGCAGACCACGGCCGATCTCGCCCGATGCCGGTGCGCCCCAGTCCGGCGGGATGCCGCGGCAGGCGCCGCCCGGCCCTGCCCAGCAGGGAGCCCGGCCGCGGCAGGTGCCGCCGTCCGGCGACCCCGCGCGGCAGGCGCCGCCCTCCGGAGCGGTTCCGCGGCAGCGACCGCCAGGTCCCGCTCGTGACGAGCGGCATGTCCCGCCGCCGAATTACGGCGAACGTCCCGCCCCGCTACCGCGTGGCGAGCGTCCCCCGCGCCCCGCACCCCCGCTGGACGAGCGCGGAATGCCGCAGGGCCGTCCGCCGCAACGCGGTGGACCGCTTCCTCCCGCACCGGGCGACCACCCGGCCGCGCACGGCCGCCCTCCGCGCCCCGAAGCACCCCCGCAGACCCCGCGCGGCGCGCCCCAGGCCCCGCCGCGCGACGCCCGCCCCCTCTCGCACGGCGAGCCGCTCCCCGGCGAACCCCGCCGCACCGCACCCCCGCGCCGCCCCGGCGCCCAGCCCCCCTCCGGCGGCATGCCGCGCCAGCCCGCGCACCCGGGGCAACAGCGCTACCCGGCCGAGCCGGGCCAGGACCGCAGGCACGCGCACGAGGCTCCGCCCGCCCGCCCCGCTCCGCAGCGCATCCCGGCGGCCCAGCCCAAGCACGCCCGCCCGGCCGAGCCCGCGACCTCGCACTACGCGCAGTCCGCCAGGGCGGGCACCGCGCTCGCCGAGCCGGAGCAGCCCGAGTCCACGGAGAGCGCGAACGCCCGCCTGCTCCGCGACTCCGGCTCGATCGCCATCGCCACCCTGGTCAGCCGGATCACCGGCTTCGGCAAGCAGCTGCTGCTGCTCGCGGTGCTCGGCCCCGCGGTGGCCAGCTCGTTCGTCTCGGCGAACCTGATCCCGAACATGATCGCCGAGCTGGTGCTCGGCGCCGTGCTCACCGCCATCGTCGTCCCCACCCTGATCCGCGCCGAGCAGGAGGACGACGACAACGGCGCCGCCTTCGTCCGCCGCCTGGTCACCGCGGCGTTCACCGTGCTCGCCGTGGCCGCGCTGCTCGCCACCGCCTCCGCCCCGATCCTGGCGACGCACGTCTTCGTCTCCTCCGACGGCAAGGTGAACACCGAGCTCACCACCGCGCTCACCTTCCTGCTGGTCCCGGCGATCCTCTTCTACGGGATGTCGGCCCTGCTCACCGCGATCCTGAACACCAGGCAGGCGTTCCGGCCAGGAGCGTGGGCGCCGGTGCTGAACAACGTGGTCGTGCTGATCATGCTCGGGGCCTACGCGCTCACCCCAGGCGAGATCAGCCTGAACCCGGTCAGCATGGGCGATTCGAAACTGCTCGTCCTCGGCCTCGGCGTGACCACCGGCGTCTTCGTGCAGGCCGCCAGCCTGCTGCCCGCCATCCGCAGGCACGGCATCGACCTGCGCCCGCTGTGGGGAATCGACGCCAGGCTCAAGCAGTTCGGCCGGATGGGCATCGCGATCATCCTGTACGTGCTGATCAGCCAGGTCGGGCTGATCGTCGCGAACAACATCTCGTCGCACGCCGACGAGGCGGGCCCGGCGATCTACTCCAACGCCTGGCTGCTGCTGCAGCTGCCGTACGGCGTCCTCGGCGTCACCCTGCTCACCGCGATCATGCCGCGGCTGAGCCGCAATGCCGCCGCCGACGACACCCCCGCCGTTGTCGACGACCTCTCGGTCGCCACCCGGCTCACCATGATCGCGCTGGTCCCGGTGGTGGTCTTCCTGACCCTGGCAGGCCCGCAGGTCGGCCAGGCGCTGTTCGGCTACGCCAAGTTCTCCGAGGACGCCGAGCGGCTCGGCCTCGCGGTCAGCTGGTCGGCCTTCGCGCTGATCCCGTACTCGCTGGTGCTGATCCACCTGCGCGTCTTCTACGCCCGCGAGCAGGCGTGGACGCCGACCTGGATCGTGCTCGGCATCACCGCGGTGAAGATCGTCTTCTCCGCGCTGGCCCCGGTGCTCTCCAGCGACAGCTCGCACGTGGTGATCATGCTCGGCGCGGCCAACGGCCTCGGCTACACCGCGGGCGCGATCATCGGCGGCTACCTGCTGCACCGCAGCCTCGGCGACCTCCGCATGGCGAATGTCGGGCGCACGGTGTCCCGGGTGGCGCTTGCCGCGATCGCGGGCGGCGCGGTGATGCTGATCGCGGACCGGGTGCTCGGGCTCGGCAAGCTCTCCGAGGCGTTCGGCGGCCCCGGCTCGCTGATCCGGGTGGCGATCCTCGCGGTCGTCATGTTCGGCGTCGCCTTCGGGCTGATGCGCCTGGCGGGCATCCCGGAGATCGTGGCGATCACCGTCGCCGTCTCGCGCCGCCTCGGCATCACCCCGCCCGCCCCCGATCTCGATCTCGACGCGAAGGTCGACGAGGGCGCGACCCGGGTGCTGCAGCGCCGCGACCAGTACGAATACCCTCGGTTCGACCCGTACGGGGATTCCACCCAGACCATGGTGCTTCCGGTCATCCGGCCGGACGCCGTTGGCCGTACCGGGTCGGGCCACTTCCCGTACCCTGTTCGGCAGAGAAGCACAAGTGGCGACGACGAGACTTCGACGTATCCGTCCGAAGGAGGACCGAGGGTGAGCGACGACGCGGTGGGCGGCGTCCCGGCCGACGATTCTCCAGGGAACCGGCCAGCCGGGCTCTCCACCGAGCATCGGCCCACGGACCAGCCGCCACAGCCGGAGCAGGGCGGCCGGGTGCCGCCGCAGGCCCCGGTGCCAGGCGCTCCGCCGCAGGGGGTGCCGCCGCGGGACGCCGAGGCGACGGTCCGGATCGGCCCCGGCAGCCTGCCGCCGGAGGCGGTTGTGCCGCCGATAGCGCAGCCGGACACCGGCTCGGCGCACGCACACCCGCCGCGCGATCCGATGTACGACACCGGCATGCTGCCGATCCCGCCGGTCGGCGGCGAGCAGGGGCCGGGCCGCCGGATCCCGCGCGGCCCGAAGCTCATCCCCGGCGCCTCGGTCGCTGGCGGCCGCTACCGGCTGCTCGCCGACTGCGGCGGCTCGCGCGGGCTCAAGTTCTGGCAGGCGCTCGACATCAAGCTGGACCGCGAGGTCGCGCTGACCTTCGTCGACGCCGACCAGAAGTCGGGGGAGAACTCCGGGCAGGACGGCCCGCAGGCGATCCTCTCCCGCACCCTGCGGCTCGGCCGGATCAACTCGCCCGGCCTGGCCAGGGTGCTCGACGTGGTGCGCGGCTCCTCCGGCGGCATCGTGGTCGCCGAGTGGACCCCCGGCCGCTCGCTGCGCGAGATGGCCGAGACCGTTCCCTCCCCGATCGGCGCCGCGCGCGCCATCCGGGTGCTCGCCTCGGCCGCCGAGCTGGCGCACCGCGGCGGCGGCGCGCTCTCCATCGACCACCCGGACCGGGTGCGGATCAGCGCCTCCGGCGACGCCGTGCTCGCCTTCCCCGGCACGCTCAGCGACGCCGACGCCCAGGGTGACGTGCGCGGCCTCGGCGCCATGCTCTACGCCCTGATCCTGGCCCGCTGGCCGATCCGCTCCGGCGGGCTGAGCGGCCAGGCGGCCACCGTCGGCGGGCTCCGGCTCGCCGACTTCGGCCAGGACGGCACCCCGGTGGAGCCGCGCCAGGTGCGGCCGGAGGTGCCCTTCGAGATCTCCGCGGTCGCGGTGCGCTCGCTGGAGGCGAACAAGGGCGTGCGCACCGCCGCCACCGTCCAGCACGTGCTGGAGCAGGCCTCGGTCGTCGATCAGAAGACCGACTTCATCCCGGTGCTCCGGCTCGGCCAGCGGCAGCAGCCGCCGGTCGAGGAGTCGCTGGCCGACCCGGAGCTGCTCGCCGCCGAGCGGGAGCGCTCGCAGCGAATGCTCTGGATCATGGTCGGGCTCGGCATCCTGGCCGCGCTCGTCGTCGGCATAGTGATCTGGTGGACGGTGAGCATGTTCGCGGGCGGCGAGCCGTCGGCACCGCTCGACCAGTCCAACAACATCGGCCTGACCAGCGAGACCACCGCCCCGCCCGCCGCGCCGATCGGCCCGGCCGAGCCCGCCGCGAGCGGCGGCGCCGGCGCGCCGGTGCCCGCCACCGCGGTCGGCGTCTTCTCCCCGGAGGGCACGCCGGACGGCACCGGCAGCGCCGCCGCCGTGATCGACCGCGACCCGGCCAGCACCTGGCGCACCGACCAGTACTTCCAGCAGTTCCCCGCGCTCAAGAAGGGCGTCGGGCTGCTGGCCACGCTGCCCACCCCGGCACGGCTGAACTCGGTCGCCATCGAGTCGCCGAGCGCGGGCACGACGGTGGAGATCCGCACCTCGCCCACCGACGCGCCGACGCTGGACCAGACCCAGCTGATCGGCTCGGCGCGGCTGCAGAACGGCGTCACCGACATCCCGGTGCGCACCGACCAGGCCGCCCGCTACGTGCTGATCTGGATCACCGGCCTCGGCAACGACGGCGGCCGCTTCCAGACCACCATCGGCGAGCTCCGCTTCGAAGCCGCGCCCTGAAAATCCCTGCGTAACAGGGGTTCACCGGCCCGCACCGCCCGGTTGCTACCACATCGTTACCGAGGCTATGATCGCTGCGCGCTCTCGGCAGGGGAGCTGGTGCAGGCGACCGCGCCCGCACCGCAGTGAGCGCAGTCCAAGGGGTTGGCATTGTCGTCCGAAGTGAACCGCGGGGGGAAGTCGCGGCCGTTCGAGCCCGGCGAGCCGAGCGATATCGAACTGCTGCGCGCGCACGTCGCCGGGCAGCAGCACGCCTTCGCGGAGCTGCTGCGCAGGCACCGCGACCATCTCTGGCAGACCGCCATGCGCATCGCCTACACCAGGGAGGACGCGGCCGATTCGCTGCAGGACGCACTGCTGAACGCGCACCGCACCGCCGCCTCGTTCCGCGGTGATTCCGAGGTGCGCAGCTGGATGCACACCATCGTGGTGAACGCCTGCCTCGACCGGATCCGGCGGAACAAGACCAGGCGGGCCATCTCGCTCTCGCCGGAGACCATGCCGGATCCGGCGGATCCCCGGAATGGAATCGCCGAACTGGAAGTTTCGTTGATGCTCGGGCGGGCACTGTTCACCTTGCCGCCGGATCAGCGCGCGGCGGTGGTCGCGGTGGACCTGGAGGGGCTCAGCGTCGCGGAGACGGCGGCGCTGCTCGGGGTCGCCGAGGGCACGGTCAAGAGCCGGTGCGCGCGCGCCCGGCTCCGGCTGCGGGAGCAGCTGGAGGATCTCCGTGACCCGGGGAACCGGACGTAGCGGCGGTGCGTCATAAGTAGTGACGGACCACAGCGCGATGACCACGACGACCGCCCCCGTCGCGAAGGGGACCTGTGATGTCAGGTGAGTTCCATGTCGGATGAGAACAGCGGAGGTGCGATGGCGACCCGATCGGTCCCGCAGCCTCCTTTCTCGGTGGACGTGCTGGCCGATCTGCACGCGGGCAATTTCGAGCCCGAGGTCCGCGAGCAGCTGTGGCCCGCGGTCGAACGCGACCCCGACGCGCTCCGCGTGCTGCGCTCACTGGACGAGGTGAGCACCCGGATTCGCGCGCTCGGTTGCGAGGAGCGGGTGGTGCACGCCATGCCCGTCGATATCGCCGCCCGGCTGGAGCGGTTCGTCACCGATCTCGACGGGGTCGAGCCGACCGAACAGCGGCCCGTGCCCGCCCGGCCCGGGTCGCCCGCCGACGACGTCGAGGCGACCACCCGGCTCGCCCCCGGCGCCGGCGCGGCCACGCTCCCGATCGGCTCGGCCCCCGACGATGTCGGGACAACGGCCCGATTCGCCCCCGGCGCGGCCACGCTCCCGATCGGCTCGGCCCCCGAGGACGTCGAGGCGACGACCCGGCTCGGTGCTCGCGAGGCGCCCTCGCGCCAGCCGGTTTCGGAGACCGTCATCCCGCTGGCTGCCCGGCGTAGACGGCCCACCTACCTGCTCACAGCGGCGGCCGCGCTGCTGGTACTGGCAGTCGGCATCGGCATCACCGCCCTCCTGCGCACGGGCACCGAGACCGGGACCCCGACCGCGCAACCGCCGACCGCACTCGACGTGGGGGACGAGCTGACCTCCACCGCGGCCCTCGGCATCATGGGCCGCAACGACGTCACCGGCCCGCTCGGCAGCGCCGCCGCCCTGCGCCGCTGCGTCGCCGCCAACGGCCTGGAGCGCCCCGTACTCGGCTCCACCGACGTGCTCTTCCGCGGCGGCCCAGCCGTGCTGGTCCTGCTGGCCGGGCCGCGCTCGCCCGGCGTCACCGCGCTGGTGGTCGGCACCGGCTGCACCACCGGCGATCCGCAGCAGCTCACCCGCACCGACATCGGGTGATCGCCCGCACAGCCACCGTTTTCGCCCCCGAGCGGCCCGCACCACCCCGGGAATTCCACCCGATACCCTGGTGTTGACCGAGACGTCAGACGTCCCACTCCTTCGGAAGGGCCCCATGAGCACGCCTGTTCGCGACCTGATCATCGTCGGCTCCGGCCCCGCCGGGTACACCGCCGCCGTCTACGCCGCGCGCGCCGAGCTCGAGCCGCTGCAGTTCGAGGGCACCCAGTTCGGCGGCGCGCTGATGACCACCACCGAGGTGGAGAACTTCCCCGGCTTCCGCGCGGGCATCATGGGCCCCGACCTCATGGACGAGATGCGCGAGCAGGCCAAGCGCTTCGGCACCGAGATCCGCACCGAGGACGTCGACGCCATCGACCTCTCCGGCCCGATCAAGACCGTGACCGTCGGCGACGAGACCTACCGCGCCTACGCGATCATCCTCGCCATGGGCTCGGCCGCCCGCTACCTCGGCGTCCCCGGCGAGGAGAAGCTGCTCGGCCGCGGCGTCAGCGCCTGCGCCACCTGTGACGGCTTCTTCTTCAAGGGCCAGGAGATCGTGGTCGTCGGCGGCGGCGACTCGGCGATGGAGGAGGCGATCTTCCTGACCAAGTTCGCCACCACCGTCACCATCGTGCACCGGCGCGAGGAGTTCCGCGCCTCCCGCATCATGCTGGAGCGCGCCAAGGCCAACGAGAAGATCAGGTTCGTGCTGAACACCGAGGTCGTGCAGGTCAACGGCGATTCCGCGGTGACGAGCCTGTCCCTGCGGGACACCAGGACCGGGGAGACCTCCGAGCTCGCCGCCACCGGCCTCTTCGTCGCGATCGGCCACGACCCGCGCAGTGAGCTGGTGCGCGGGCAGGTCGAGCTCGACGCCGACGGCTACGTCCAGGTGCAGCACCCGACCACCGCCACGAACGTCCCCGGCGTCTTCGCCGTCGGCGATCTCGTGGACCACATCTACCGCCAGGCGATCACCGCGGCGGGCACCGGGTGCCGCGCCGCGATCGACGCCGAGCGGTGGCTGGGCGAGCAGGGCGACATCACGTCGAACACGCTCGACCACGCCGGTTCCCCGGTGACCCCGGTCTCCTGACGGACCCCGTACCAGCGCAAGGAGATACCCGTGTCCGACAAGAAGACCGTGACCGTCACCGACGCCACATTCGCCGACGACGTCCTGCTCAGCGAGAAGCCCGTACTCGTCGACTTCTGGGCCGACTGGTGCGGCCCGTGCAAGATGGTCGCCCCGGTGCTGGAGGAGATCGCGGGCACGCACGCCGACAAGCTCACCATCGCCAAGCTGGACGTGGATGCCAACCCCGGCACCGCCCGCGACTACGAGGTGCTCTCGCTGCCGACGATGATGCTGTTCTCCGGTGGAAAGCCGGTCAAGAGCATCGTCGGAGCCAAGGGCAAGGCCGCGCTGCTGCGCGAACTCGACGGCGTCATCTGACGCCGGGAACAGCCGACTCCCCGTAGGATGCCTGGGACCCGCGATTGCGGGGTTGTGGCCGAGGTCTGCGACAATCGACCGACGCTCCGGTCGTGCGAGGGTTCACACCGTCGCATGAGTGGGTACCCGGGATCAACGGAAGGAAAGGGCCCTCACGCATGCACCGACTTCGTCACGGCGACGGCGGTCCGGCGGTCGCGGAAGTCCGGAGCACCCTGGCGAGTCTGGGATTCCTGAACTCTCATGCGGGCGCGGATCAGAACGACCCGCCGGAGTACTGGAAGGACGTCGAGGCGTCCTTCGACCATCCGCTCGACTCCGCGGTGCGCGCCTTCCAGCAGCACCGCGGGTTGCTGGTCGACGGCATCGTCGGCCCGGCGACCTACCGGGCGCTCAAGGAAGCCTCCTACCGGCTCGGCGCCCGCACCCTCATCTACCAGCTCTCCGCCCCGCTGTACGGCGACGACGTCGCCACGCTGCAGCGCAGGCTCCAGGATCTCGGCTTCTACGTGCACCGGGTGGACGGCTACTTCGGCCCGCACACGCACGAGGGGCTCACCGCCTTCCAGCGGGAGATCGGGCTCGCCGCCGACGGCATCTGCGGCCCGGACACGCTGCGCTCGCTGGAGTTGCTCGGCGCCCGCGTCACCGGTGGCAATCCGCACCGGATCGCCGAGGAGGAGGTCGTGCACCGGGCGGGCCCGCAGCTCACCGGCAAGCGCATCGTGATCGACCCTGGCCTCGGCGGCCCCGATCGCGGGCATTCGGTCGCCACCGAGTTCGGTGAAGTCTACGAGTCCGAGGTGCTCTGGGATCTGGCCGCCAGGCTGGAGGGCCGGATGGCCGCCACGGGCATGGAGACCTTCCTCTCCCGGCCCTGGAACGCCAACCCCAGCGATGCCGAGCGCGCCGAGACCTCCAACGCCTTCGACGCCGACCTGATGATCTCGCTGCGCTGCGCCACCAACCCGAGCCCGTCGGCGAACGGCGTGGCCGGCTTTTACTTCGGCAACTCGCACGGCTCGGTCTCGATGATCGGCCAGGTGCTGGCCGGCTACATCCAGCGCGAGGTGGTGGCGCGGACCTCGCTGCAGGACTGCCGCACGCACCCGCGCACCTGGGATCTGCTCCGGCTCACCAAGATGCCGACGGTCCAGGTCGACATCGGCTACCTGACCAACGAATACGACGCCTCGGTGCTCACCACGCCCCGGATGCGCGACGTGATCGCCGAGGCCATCCTGGTGTCCGTGAAGCGGCTGTACCTGCTCGGCCAGGACGATCAGCCCACCGGCACCTACACCTTCGCCGAGCTGCTCGCCGAGGAGCTGGCCGCGGCCGACCGGATGTAGTCCGCCCCCGCACGACGATGGCCCCGCCCGATTCCCGGACGGGGCCATCGTCGTTCTCCGGGATCAGCAGGGCGCGCCGACGCGGGCGGGCGGGGTCATCGAGGCGGCCGCGAGCAGCTGGTCCAGCGCGCGCTCGACGTCCTCCTTCCAACCGTGGTCGGAGTCGATCTCCAGCCGCAGCCGCGGGAAGCGGTGGTGCGGCGCCACCACCTCGAAGCCGGCGTCCTCCAGGAAGTCGGCCTCGATCATGCAGGTCTCCGGCGAGCACGGGCCGATGGCGGCGCTCGCGCTCGGCGCGGCGCCGAGGGAGGGGCTATCGATGCGCTCCATCAGCCGCATGGAGCCCGCGGTGCGATCACCGAGCAGGGTGGCCGGGGGAGCGGAGCGAATGCCGAATGCCTCGAGGGCGCGCACGCCGCGGCGGACCAGATCGGCCACCACGGCCTGGATCAGCTGGTGGGTGACGTCGCGGTCGGCGTAGATGGCTTCGGCCCGCAGCGTGGTCAGCAGGACGGCGTCCGGGCTCACCGGCGAGGTCGGGAAGAGTCCGGCGCGCGGGACCACGTTCGGCGGCGAGTACAGCGCACACCCCGCGCCCTGCCCGTCCACCTGAGCGATCTGACCGCAGGAGCCCCACTCCAGCATCACGGTGGAGAGCCAGGCCTCCTTCTCGAAGACCGGGTCGCTGAATTCCCTGGAGTCCTCGGCGACCGCGGGATCGATCTCCCAGAACACGCACCGCCGTGCGTGGGTGGGCAACTTGTCGAGCTCCCCGAGGGTGAGTGCTGTGACGCTGGTCGACACCGCTCTGCTCAGCCTCCAGCTCTCCGATTCGTCTACGCTCACTGGTCTCGCTCGCAAGAATAGGCGATCCGCCGAATTCCGAAACCCTTCGGGGGCGAAGCCGATTTCACAGTCGGATTTCCGGCACTGTCACAGTGACGTTTCAAGCCTGGCCTCTCGGTCATCGGCTGACAGCGCCGAAAATCAACAATTCGGGTCACCCGCCGAGCTGCTGCTGCTCCATCATTCCGACAATGCGTTCCAGGTCCTCGACCGAGCCGAACTCGACAACGATCTTGCCCTTCCGCTTACCCATGCTAACGACCACCCGGGTGTCGTACGACTCGGAGAGCCGCTCGGCCACCGTCTGCAACCCCGGCATGTGGATCGGCTTGCGCCGCACGGGGGCGGGCCTGATCACCGAGTCGTCGCGGTTGGCGAGGGTGACGGCCTCCTCGGTGGCCCGCACCGAGAGTCCCTCGGCGACGATCCGCGCGGCCAGCACCTCCTGGGCGTCCGCGCCCGAGTCCAACCCGAGCAGCGCGCGGGCGTGGCCCGCGGAGAGCACGCCGGCCGCGACCCGGCGCTGCACCGGAATCGGCAGCTTCAGCAGCCGGATCATATTGGTGATCACCGGGCGGGAGCGGCCCAGCTTGCCCGCCAGCTCCTCGTGCGTGACGCCGAACTCCTCCAGCAGCTGCTGGTAGGCGGCGGCCTCTTCGAGCGGGTTGAGCTGCACCCGGTGGATGTTCTCCAGCAGCGCGTCGCGCAGCATGGAGTCGTCGGCGGTCTCCCGGACGATGGCCGGGATGGCGGTGAGCCCGGCCTCCTGGCTCGCCCGCCACCGCCGCTCGCCCATGACGAGCTGGTAGCGGTCGGCGCCCGGTTGCACCCGGCGAACCACGATCGGCTGCATCAGCCCGAACTCGCGGATCGAGTGCACCAGCTCCGCCAGCGCGTCCTCTTCGAAGTAGGTGCGCGGCTGCTTGGGGTTCGGCTCGATCTTGTCCGGCGGGATCTCGCGGTAGACCGCGGCGCCGGTGTCGACCAACCCGGTGAGGTCGGGGAGGTCGGCGGCGCCGATCGGCACCGCGCGGGGGAGGGGAGTCGGTGCCTGCGGCACCTCGCCGAGCGCGGTGCCGTTGCCGTTGCCGTTGCCGGGCGCGCCGACCGGACCCGTCGGAATCAACGCGGCCAGCCCGCGCCCCAATCCGCCCTTCTTCGCCTGCGTCATCGGCCTACCGATCCCTTCCTTGTTCGCCACCGGACCCTGTTCTCAATCTTCGCAGGCGGTCAGGCACTGGCGGCGTCGTCGCGCTGCGCCGCGCCGCGGGCAGCGATTTCCCGGCCCGCGTCGAGGTAGCTCATGGCGCCCCGGGAACCGGGATCGTAGTCGAGCACCGTCATGCCGTAGCCGGGCGCCTCGGAGACCTTCACGCTGCGGGGGATCACCGAGCGCAGCACCACGTCGCCGAAGTGCGCGCGCACCTCCTCGGCCACCTGGTCGGCCAGCTTGGTCCGGCCGTCGTACATGGTGAGGATGACGGTGGAGATGTGCAGGTCGGGGTTGAGGTGCGCCTGCACCAGCCCGATATTGCGAATGAGCTGCCCGACGCCCTCCAGCGCGTAGTACTCGCACTGGATCGGGATCAGCACCTCCTTCGCCGCCACCATCGCGTTGACGGTGAGCAGACCGAGCGAGGGCGGGCAGTCGATCATGACGTAGTCGATGTTGTAGCCGGCGAGGTTGGCCTCCTGGATGGCGGCCTTGAGCCTGCCCTCCCTGGCGACCATAGAGACGAGCTCGATCTCCGCGCCCGCGAGGTCGATGGTGGCCGGGATGCAGAGCAACCGTTCGCTGTGCGGGCTGGTCTTGATCGCCTCCCGCACCGTGGTCTCCCCGATGAGGAGTTCGTAGCTGGAGGGCACGCCCGAGTAGTGGTCGATGCCGAGGGCGGTGCTCGCATTGCCCTGCGGATCGAGGTCGATCACCAGCACGGTCATGCCCTGGTGCGCCAGCGCGGCCGCCAGGTTCACCGCCGTGGTGGTCTTGCCAACGCCGCCCTTCTGGTTGGCGATCGTCATGATGCGCTGCTCGCGCGGCTTCGGCACGGTCACACCTCCTGGATGAAGCACTTGACTGGCCCGATGCGCCTCCACGGCGATCGGGGTCTCGCTGGCGGAAATATGCCCGAAGGGCGTGTTTCCGAAGGAGTCCGCATCGAGGCTGCTGGAGTCCAGCATCCCCGGAACTCTCGACGTGGTTTCCCGTGAAACATTCGCCGGCCCGCTCGACATAACTGCTCCTAACCCGAGAACTCACGACCCCGCACACCGGCACGCATGCGCACGGAGTCGGATCGTTCACAGCCGTGTCGGGGGATCGAAATGCGTTGATCGGATTCGCGAGACCCGATGGTCGAGCGGAGCATTCTGCTGCCGCTGTGACACCCACATCTCTTCGTGGCAACTACGCTCACGCCGACGGTGACTACTTTGCCAGCAGTGCGGGCGGAACGAAAGCTGAATCGCGGCGGGGCGCGGACGACACGCGGAATGTGCGTGGTTTCCCGTGAAACATCGGGCGTTTTTCGCAGTTGCGGTCTGTTCGGAGTGGTTTGCGGGGGAGCGGGGTCGGGTCGTGTTTCCCGTGAAACAGTGCGCGGTGACACTTCGGCGCTTCGCTGACCGCATGAGCCGGAAGGCGATGCCGACCCTTGCGCGTGCTTCCGAGCCGCGAGCGGGCAGTTCCCCGGGGAGGTGGCAGCTCCTCGGCTTACTCGGCACAGCCGCGCTCGGGAGTCCGCCGAACCGTCTCCTCCGCCAGCGTGCCGCAACCGCGTTCGACGGCACGACTGGATGGAACCCGAGCCGCGCCGCGCTCCGCACATACCAAAGCGCGCGCGTCTGGACCAGGGCCGGGCTCGCCCATCGCTGGGGATCCAGCGGGCGGGTCCGTTTGGAAGCAGCACAACACTGCGAGTGGCAGCGCACGCTTCGACGGTCGGCGGTCGGCGGTCAACAGCAAGTGCGAACTCCAGCACCTTCCGTCTCGGCGAGGTCGAGCTGATTCACGTGAAACATCCGTACTCCGTTCGAATGCGACCGCTCTGCCCGAGGGACCTACCGGTGATGCGGTCCCCGCTGTGTTTCACGGGAAACACTCGCGCCATCGCGGACGCTGCGATCGCCCTGCCACGCGCCCGTCAGCGTCGACGGACAAGGCGAGACTGGGCGCGACTGCCCAGCCATGAGGGCGGGTTGTCCTCCGGGCCGCAACAGTCGGATGTCCTGGCCGCGTGGCGGCCGAACTTCGTTGCGCGTCTCCGGGACCGCATCCAGGCGCACGCGGTGGTCTCGACAGAGACGGGGTCTGCGTCGCGCCCAGCGCCATCTATGGTCGCGCGAGCGTTCAGCTCAGCGCGTCAGCACGCGAAGAGGGGAGTACGCGGAGCGCGACCCAGTCCCGCACTGCTCCTGAAGCAGATGACCTCGAAACCCTGGAATAGCTCAGGGCGAGCATCGCCCGAGCCGACCGGCCGCCGCTCGAACCCGGCTCGCACCGCGGCACGCCGTCGACAATCGCCCACGCACCTTCCACGAGCATCTCGTGTCGATGCGGGAGAACTGCCGCTGCTCAGCTGATCGCCGCCAACCAAGCGCCGCGTGCCACCTTCGCGCCACCCGACCGTCGATCTCCGACGCCGAGTGCCCGTCTCCGCCTCCGGCCGCGTGCGGCGGGCACTCCCGCGTATACGGCCTACCGGCATCGAACACGGGAAGTGCGGCCAAGGCCCCCCATGTTCCACGTGGAACGCGACTCCGACCTACCGACCCTTCCGCCCCTTCACCGCACGCCGCAACGCAGCCCGCTCGGCGCGGGGGAGCGACTCCGCGGACACCACCAGCGTCGGCACCTCCAGCACTTCGCCCCCGCACTCGAGCACCGCCACACCCCCGGCACCGGCCCGAGCCAGATCGTGCGCATCCCGCTCGACCTCTTCCCGCGCACTGCTCCCCTTGAGCGCGAGCATCCGCCCGTGATCCCGGAGCAGCGGCATCGACCACTGGGCGAGCTTGCCGAGCGGAGCGACGGCGCGGGATGTCACGACATCGGCTCCACCGACCTCCTTCAACACCCCGTCCTGTTCGGCACGCCCCCGGACGACGGTCACCGGCAACTCCGCCTCCTCCAGGAACTCGCTGAGGAAGGCGGTCCGGCGAAGCAAGGGCTCGACGAGCGAGATGCGGAGGTCCGGCCGGGCGATGGCGAGCGGGATCCCGGGCAGCCCGGCACCACTGCCGACGTCGACGACCGTCGCCCCCGCCTCGATCAACTCACCGAGGACGGCGCAGTTGAGAATGTGCCGATCCCACAGCCGGGGCACCTCGCGTGGGCCGATGAGCCCGCGCTCGACACCGAACGAGGCGAGTGCGGCGTGGTACCGCACCGCGAGCGGCAGACGGTCGCCGAAGATCAGCGCGGCGGCCGGCGGCGGCTCGACGAGACTCGGCTCGACGGCGCCGGGATCAGGTTCCACGTGAAACATCCTTCCGAACACAGGAGGGGCGCACCGGGCCCGGAGACGGCAAGGGCCTCCGGTCCGGAGACCAGAGGCCCTATCCAATCATCCGCCGCGGCGGGGTGCGTCACGCAGGGACGACCACCACGTGCCGGTTCGGCTCGACGCCCTCGCTCTCGCTGGCGACGCCGTCCACCGACGCGACCGCGTCGTGCACGATCTTGCGCTCGAACGGGGTCATCGGCACGAGCGGCTCGGGGGCGCCGCTGGCGAGCACCCGCTGCGCCGCGGCCTCGCCGAGCGCACTCAGCTCGGTGCGGCGCTTGGCCCGCCAACCGGCGACGTCGAGCATGAGCCTGCTGCGCTCGCCGGTCGCCTGCTGGACCGCGAGCCGGGTCAGCTCCTGCAGCGCGTCGAGCACCTCGCCGTTGCGGCCGACGAGCTTGGTGAGATCCGTGCCGCCGTCGATGCTCACCACGGCGCGGTCGCCCTCGACATCGAGATCGATGTCACCGTCGAAATCGAGTACGTCGAGCAACTGCTCGAGGTAATCGCCGGCGATCTCGCCCTCTTCGATGAGCTCCTCTTCGGCGTCGGTCTCGACCTCATCGGTCTCCGGATCGGCGTTCACAGTCGTCGTCGCCACGGTGGCTTCCCCTCCGTCGATCTCAGCAGTCATGTGATTTTCCTTCATCTGTTCTCCGCGGGAAACGGTTCGCCTCGCCCCGTTACCCGCGACGACGGACAGCGGTCAGCGCCTGCGCTTCTGATTGGCACGGCCGCGGTTGGCCGGGCGCTTCTGCCCGCCGGGACGCTTCTGGCCGTTCTTCCCGGATGCCTTCGCGGCGGGCTTGGCGGCGGGCGCGGAGCCGTTGGTGCTCGCGGCCTCCTCCGTCGCCTCCGGCTCGTCCGCCGGCTGCTGCGGCTTCTTCCTGGTGTCCACCGGCTTGGCGCCGGGCTTCGGGGCGTTCTGCGAGCGCAGGTCCAGCTTCGCCTGCTTCTTGGCCTCCTCTTCCTGCTCCATGCGGCCGAAGACGAGGTGCTGCTGCCCGTAGGTCCAGATGTTGTTGGAGACCCAGTAGAGCAGGATGGCGATCGGCAGGAACGGGCCGCCGACGAGCACGCCGAGCGGGAAGACCCAGAGCGCGAGCTTGTTCATGATCGCGGCCTGCGGGTTGGCCGCGGCCTCCGGCGTCTGCCTGGCGACCGAGGCGCGCGCGTTGAAGTGGGTCGCGATGCTGGCGATCACCATGAGCGGGATAGCGACGATG
Source organism: Nocardia sp. NPDC057227 (assembly GCF_042669725.1). Taxonomy (NCBI): domain Bacteria; kingdom Bacillati; phylum Actinomycetota; class Actinomycetes; order Mycobacteriales; family Nocardiaceae; genus Nocardia; species Nocardia sp. NPDC057227. The sequence goes on from NZ_JBHUXA010000011.1 coordinate 34,179, forward strand.
GCGATGCTCAGCTTGCTCGGCACCCCGCCCCAGTCGGCGAAGGCCTGCAGTTCGGAGACCGGCGCGGTGATGAACGCGGAGATCGGCGCACCGAAGATCCGGGCGCTCAGGAAGGACTGGACGTCGACCGCGCTGAAGACGTAGTTCGGGGTGTGCGCGTTGTCGTAGGCGTTCATGCCGAGCTGGCCGATGCCGTGGCCGGTGCGGTTGAAGGAGCGGAGCACATGGAACAGCCCGAGGAAGACCGGCACCTGGGCCAGGATCGGCAGGCAACCCATGAGCGGGTTGAAGCCGTTCTCCTTCTGCAGCTTCTGCATCTCGGTCGCCATCTTCTGGCGGTCGTTCTTGTACTTCTTCTGCAGCTCCTTGATCTGGGGCTGCAGCTCCTGCATCTGCTTGGTGGTCCGCACCTGGCGCACGAAGGGCTTGTACAGCACCAGCCGCAGCGTGAAGACGAGGAACACCACCGCCAGCGCCCAGCTGGCACCGTTGTCCGCGCCGAACACGAACCCGAATACTCGGTGCCAGAACCACAGAATCCAGGACACCGGATAGTAGATGAAATCGAGCACGGTTCTGTGTACTCCCGTCGTTACGTCTCGCCGATCACCGCTGGCGGCGATCCTTTACCAAGCCTTCGGCCCCGCCGCGTCCGCGGTGCGGCGCGCGCCTCGCTTCCGTTCCGGAACCGGGTCCCACCCACCAGGGTGCCAGGGCGCACATTTGACCAGACGCACGACCGTCAGCAACAGCCCGATCACCAGCCCCCTCGACCGCAGCGCGGTGACCGCGTACTCGCTGCAGGTGGGGGTGAATCGGCAGATCGGCATGCGGGTGGGGGACACGTAGGTCCGATACAGCTCGATCAGGAAGATCAGCGCGTTCGCGGGCAACCGGGCGATGCGCTTCACGACGGACTGCCCGCCCGCTCGGTCGCCCCGAGCCTGCGCAGCGCCGCCCGGAGCTGCCGGAGCAGGTCGTCCGAGCCCGCCGCGGCGGAGCTGGGGAGTGCCCGGATCACGATGTCGATCTCCGCGGGCAGCTCGGGTTGCACCTGGGCGCAGATATGACGCAGGCGGCGGGCGACGCGGTGACGGATCACCGAGTTGCCCACCGCCTTGCTGACGATCAGGCCGAAGCGGGGCCCGCCGATGCGGACCGCGGGCTCGGCCGGTAGAGACTGCGCTGGTTCGCTCCCGGTGGCTGCGGACGTGCCGGAGCCCTGGTCGTACCCGTGCGTGAACGCGTGCACGACCAGATCTCGTCTCCCGATTCGCTGGCCGCGGCGCACCGCCCGGGAGAAATCGGCACGATGATGCAACCGATACGGCTCAGGCAACACCCGAGCGTCCGAGAGCGATCGGGGATCAGGCAGTCAGTTCGGAGCGGCCCTTGCGGCGCCGCGCCGAGACGATGGCGCGACCCGCACGGGTGCGCATCCGGAGGCGGAAGCCGTGCACCCGCGCCCGACGACGGTTGTTCGGCTGGAACGTCCGCTTGCCCTTGGCCACGGTTGAACACTCCTCGAGTCGGTGGGCACCCCGCGGCGCCCGAAGCTTGTCGGTGATACATCTGTCCGGCCTCGTCGGCGCGGATCAGTCCCGGCGCACAGTCGGTCGATCACGACCGATTCCGGTCAGCACAGGACCACCCATCACACCAGGGGATGACTGTATGAGGGTACTGAGCCCGTTCGAGCAGGTCAAACTCGCCCCCGGGGTTCCGCGCACCCCCTCCCTTCCGCGGGTCCCGAGCACCGGCTATCGTGAGTTCGTCCACATCCCCTGACGCGCGTGCCCCGCCCGCCGGACCGCAGTTGCTCATTGGTAGCCAAAGAAGCGCAGGTCCAGGCCCCGCAGCGCCGCTCACCGGGGCTTTTGCGTTCATCCCCAGGGTTCTCCACATCTGTGGATAGATTGTGTACAAAGACCGGCCGAGTGGCATATTCGTAGAGCCGACGGCGCCACGCCGCGGCCCGGACGGGGGATTCGGGCAGCTACGAGCCGGCTTCGGATGTATGCGAGATCACGGGTACGCGCCTGGTCATCGCGTCCGCTCCACTCGACCCATTCCGGGGAGGCAATTGTATGGACGACGAGCAGAATGTGCTCGCCACCGTCTGGCCCGAGGTGGTCGCCGAACTCACCGCCGGTTCGCCGGACGGTGCGATCGCGGCGGTCTCCCGAGCACAGCAGGCCTGGCTCAAGCTCGTCAAGCCGCTGACGGTCGCGCAGGGGTTCGCGCTGCTGTCGGTGCCGTCCTCGCTCGCCCAGGAGGCGATCGAGCGCGACCTGCGCGAGCCCATCCTGCGGTCGCTCGGACGCAGGCTCGGGCCGCAGGTCGAAGGGCTCGGGGTGCGCATCGCGGCACCCGTGCCAGGCACGCCGGAGCGCTCGGGCACCGGAGCGCGGCACGCCAGGATGACCTCGCGCCCCGAGGGTGAGCACGCGCGCACCGGCTACGGCAGGTACGAAGCCGCCGAGCCCGCCGAGCCCGCGCCGCGCGAGGAGTACCGCGGTGAGCCCGGCTACCAGGGCGGCGCCCGCTTCGCCGAGCCCGGCTACCCGGAGGCGAACGAGTACGGCGCCGACACCGCATACCGCACCGGGCCCGCGGGCTACGGCTACTCCGGCGAGCCGGAGGGCGCACCCGCCGCCCGCTATCCGGGCTACGGAGACCACGGCTTCGGCAGGCAGCCGGAGGACGAGGGCGCCGAGCGCAGACCGTTCCCCGGCGCCGACGACACCGGGTACGAGGAGGCCCCGCGCTACGCCGAGCCCCGCTACGCCGATCCGCCCCGCTTCGCCGACGGCGACGAACACCGCGGCTACGACGGCGAGCGGCCGCGGCCGTACCCCGAGGGCGAGCGACGCGAGCAGCGCGGCTTCGACGGCGCCGATGGCGACCGGAGTTTCCGCGAGCCGGAGCGCAGGGAGGCTCCGCGGGCGGGCCAGGAGACGCTCTTCGGCGCCGACCTCCCCGGCCGCGGCTGGAGCCGCGACGACGAACCGGACGGCCAGGCCGCCCCGCAGCCGGAGCCGGCCGCGGCGCCGGACGACGAGCCGGTGGTCCCGGTGCGCAACGCCTGGCCGACGTATTTCGCCAAGAGCCAGGAGAGCTCGACGCCGCCCTCCTCGGCCAGCCTGAACGCCAAGTACACCTTCGAGACCTTCGTCATCGGCGCCTCCAACCGCTTCGCGCACGCGGCCGCGGTGGCGATCGCCGAGGCACCCGCCCGCGCCTACAACCCGCTCTTCGTCTGGGGCGCCTCCGGCCTCGGCAAGACGCACCTGCTGCACGCGGCCGGGCACTACGCGCAGCGGCTCTTCCCCGGCATGCGGGTGAAGTACGTCTCCACCGAGGAATTCACCAACGACTTCATCAACAGCCTGCGCGACGACCGCAAGGTCGCCTTCAAGCGGCGCTACCGCGAGACCGACATCCTGCTGGTCGACGACATCCAGTTCATCGAGGGCAAGGAAGGCATCCAGGAGGAGTTCTTCCACACCTTCAACACGCTGCACAACGCGAACAAGCAGATCGTGGTCTCCTCGGACCGGCCGCCCAAGCAGCTGGCCACCCTGGAGGAGCGGCTGCGCACCCGCTTCGAGTGGGGGCTGATCACCGATGTGCAGCCGCCGGAGCTGGAGACCCGGATCGCCATCCTGCGCAAGAAGGCGCGGATGGACCGCCTCGACGTCCCGCACGACGTGCTGGAGCTGATCGCGAGCCGGGTCGAGCGCAACATCAGGGAGCTGGAGGGCGCGCTGATCCGGGTCACCGCCTTCGCCTCGCTGAACGGCCAGCCGCTGGACATCTCACTGGCCGAGGTGGTGATGCGCGACCTCATGCCGGACACCGCCGCGCTGGAGATCAACGCGGCGACGATCATGGCGGTCACCGCGGAGTACTTCAACACCAATCTGGAGGAGCTCACCGGGCCGGGCAAGGCGCGGCCGCTCGCGCAGGCCAGGCAGATCGCCATGTACCTCTGCCGGGAGCTCACCGACCTCTCGCTGCCGAAGATCGGCCAGGCCTTCGGCCGCGACCACACCACGGTGATGTACGCGGAGAAGAAGGTGCGCAAGGAGATGACCGAGCGGCGCCGGGTGTACGACCAGGTGCAAGAACTCACGGCCCGGATCAAGCAGCGTTCGCGCTGATCGTCTACTAACACCTGTGCACTGCCCCTGACCAGGGGCAGTGCATTTTTTGTCCCTGTGGATTCCTCGAGGAATCCACAGGTTGTCCTCGAGGAAACACCGAGTTGTCCACCGATTGATCCACAGGCTCGGCACCGCCCCTCGGGAGCACTGTGCACAGGTGGGGAATCCACAGTTTCCACAGGTGATTTCACCCCCAGGCGCTGAGCTGGGCAGATACCGGTCAGGGGCCTGTGGATTCCTCGAGGAATCCCTGTGGACTCCTCGAGGAATCCACAGGTTGTCCACGGATTCCTGCACAGGTGTGCACAACTGGGGTTTCATGGTGGAACAACCGGTGGATGACTCGAGGATGGATTGTGGACAGCTTTCGGCTGTCCACAGCCGACCCCCGTTCATCCTCGAGACACTCACCGTCCATCCCCAGGGCACCACGCCGTGCCACCTGCGCAAAGGCCGCGAATCCACAGATTCCACAGGACCTACTACTACTTCTTTTCCCTTCTTGGAGAGATCTCTCTTAAAACAGGCTGTGTGGAAAACGGTGCGACGGGCTCGCGGCCGGAGCGCGACGGGAGCAGGGAGGCGGAGCCGGGGTTAGGCCGATATGCGCTCGACCGCGCGAGTACGGTTTGATGTCGGTCGCGTGTGCCAGACTGCGTGGGCAGCGATCGATTCGCCCCGCCGAGCGCGCAGCCGCGGGTTCGCAGGCACGCAGATCACGGGAACTGGACGCCAACGGGAAGGACAGGTCGGGCGATGGAGCTCTCCGGCATGAAGTTTCGGGTCGCCCGCGAGGACTTCGCCGACTCCGTGGCCTGGGTGGCGCGCAGCCTGCCGTCCCGGCCGCCGGTGCCGGTGCTCGGCGGTGTGCTGCTCGTCGCCGACGAGGACGGGCTGACCGTCTCCGGCTTCGACTACGAGGTCTCCGCGCAGATGCGGGTGGCCGCCGAGGTCGCCGGGCCGGGCCGGGTGCTCGTCTCGGGGCGGCTGCTCGCGGACATCACCAAGTCGCTGTCGAACAAGCCGGTCGACGTCTCGCTGGACGGCACCCGGGTGCTGATCGCCTGCGGCAGCGCCAAGTTCTCGCTGCCGACCATGCCGGTGGAGGATTATCCCCAGCTCCCCGAGGTGCCGCAGCAGACCGGCTCGGTCGGCGTCGACGTGTTCGCCGCCGCCGTCGGCCAGGTCGCCGTCGCCGCGGGCCGGGACGACACCTTGCCGATGCTCACCGGCATCAGGGTGGAGATCGAGGGCGAGAAGGTGGTCCTGGCCGCCACCGACCGATTCCGGCTCGCTGTGCGGCACCTGGAGTGGCAGCCGGCCCGCCCGGACGTGCAGACCGCGGTGCTGATCCCCGCGCGCACGCTCTCCGAGGCCGCCAAGACGCTCGGCGCCGCCGATGCCCCGGTGCAGCTCTCGCTCGGCTCCGGCGCGGGCGCGGACGGGCTGCTCGGCATCGTGAACGGCGGCCGCCGCACCACCACCCGGCTGCTCGACGCGGAATTCCCCAAGTTCCGCCAGTTGCTCCCCAAGGAGCACACCTCGATCGCCACGCTCGGGGTCGCGCCGCTCACCGAGGCGATCAAGCGCGTCGCGCTGGTCGCCGAGCGCGGCGCCCAGGTCCGGCTGGAGTTCTCCGCGGACGGGCTGCAGCTCTCCGCGGGCGGCGACGACGCAGGGCGCGCCGAGGAGTGGTTGGTCGCCGAGTTCCGCGGCGAGCCGCTGACCATCGCGTTCAACCCCGGCTACCTGGTGGACGGCCTCTCCGCGCTGCACGCCGAGCGGGTGACCTTCGGCTTCACCACGCCGAGCCGCCCCGCCGTGCTGCTGCCCGCGGCCGAGGAGGAGCCGCAGCCGTCCGAGTCGGGGGCGTTCGCGGCCATCGAGAGCCCGTACACCTACCTGCTGATGCCGGTCCGGCTGCCGGGCTGATCCGGGTGAGCGGAGCACTGCCCGGCCGTTCCCCCCGGGGGTAGCGGATGTTCGTGCGCGCGCTCTCACTGCGCGACTTCCGCTCCTGGGAACAGCTCGATGTGGAGTTGTCCCCAGGCCGCACGGTACTGCTGGGGGCGAACGGCAACGGCAAGACCAACGTGCTCGAGGCGCTCGGCTACCTGTCCACACTCGCCTCGCACCGGGTCTCCGCCGACGCCCCGCTGATCCGCACCGGCGCCGAGCGCGCCCGGATCGGGGCCGCGGTGGTGAACGCGGGCCGGGAGCTGCGGATCGACCTGGAGCTGAACCACGGCGCGGCGAACCGCGCGCAGCTCAACCGCTCGCCCGCGCGCAGGCCGAGGGAGATCCTCGGCGTCCTGCACACCGTGCTCTTCGCACCGGAGGATCTCGCGCTGGTGCGCGGCGACCCGGGGGAGCGCCGCCGCTTCCTCGACGAGCTGGCCACCGCGCGGCTGCCGCGGCTCGCCGCCGTGCGCTCGGACTACGACCGGGTGCTGCGGCAGCGCTCGGCGCTGCTGAAGACGGCGGGGCGGAACGTCCGCTCGCGCTCCGACCTGAGCACCCTCGATGTGTGGGACGGGCACCTCGCCGCGCACGCCTCCGTGCTGCTCGAGCACCGGCTGCGGCTGGTGCACGACCTGGCGCCGCACCTGGCCGACGCGTACCGCGCGCTGGCGCCGGAATCGCGGCCCGCCGCGATCGGCTACCGCAGCGGCTACCTGCCCCCCGAGCTGCTCGACCCGGCGCGGCCGCCGGCCGCCAGCGATCCGGACGAGCTGGCGGCGGTGCTGCTGCGCGAGCTCGCCGCGGCGCGGACGAAGGAGCTGGAGCGCGGGGTCTGCCTGGTCGGCCCGCACCGGGACGACCTGGAGCTGCTGCTCGGCGGCGGGCAGGCGAAGGGGTTCGCCAGCCACGGGGAGTCCTGGTCGTTCGCGCTGGCGCTGCGGCTCGCGGCCTTCGAGTTGCTGCGCGGCTCCGGCGCCGAGCCGGTGCTGCTGCTGGACGACGTCTTCGCCGAGCTGGACCGGCGCCGCCGGACCGCGCTGGCGGCCGTCGCCGCGGCCGCGGAGCAGGTGCTGATCACCGCCGCGGTGCCGGAGGACGTGCCGGCGGAGCTGGATGCCACGCCCCTGCGGGTGCGGACCACCGGTGACCCGGACAGCCGGGTCTCCCTGCTCGCCGCGGACGCCTCCGCTGCCGTAGAGTGACACGGCGCGCGCCGCCCTCGAACACCGTCCCCCGTTCTCCCCACACTTCCGGGGTGCCTGTGGAGAAATTCGGGACAACCGTCCCGGCGGGGACCGGGAAACCGCAGCTCGAGGCTCTCCACAAGCCTTTCGAGCAGTGGAAAAACCTATCGCGAACAGGCGTTCGACGGATCGGGGCGACAATCGGCCGCAGCGCGGCTGCCAGCGGAGCCGGTTATCCCGGCCCCTGTGGATAACACGACAAAACTGGGGATAACTCCCCGGCGCAGCGGTGAAGGGAGCGCCCCCGATGACCGATCCCGACGACGCGGGCCGCCCGCGGACACCACCGTCACCAGCACCGACGACCGGCCCGGACGGTCAGCCGGAGCTGCGCGGAATCGACCTCGCCCGGCGTGCGCTCGAGGAGGCGCGGGCCGCCGCGCGGGCCGCGGGGAAGTCGGTCGGGCAGGGGCGCGCCTCGCCGCGCCGGGCGGCACGGCGCGGCCGCAGGCGCAGCGGCTGGTCCGGCGCGGGCCCGGACGATCGCGATCCCCAGATGTTCTCCAGCCTCACCGGCTCGCTGGTCCGCAGCAGGGGCTGGTCGGCCAAGGTCGCCGAGGGCGTGGTCTTCGGCCGCTGGGCCGGGGTGGTCGGCGAGGACGTCGCGGCGCACGCGACGCCGCTCACGCTGCGCGAGGGCGTGCTGCACATCCAGGCCGAGTCCACCGCGTGGGCGACCCAGCTGCGCATGCTGCAGAGCCAGATCCTGGCCAAGATCTCCGCGGCGGTCGGCCCCGGCGTGGTGACCTCGCTGCGCATCGCCGGCCCCGCCGCGCCGAGCTGGCGCAAGGGCGACCGGCACGTCAGGGGCCGGGGCCCGCGGGACACCTACGGCTGACCGTGGCAATTACCTGATACTCGGTGTTACATTCAATCCCGACGAGGGCGGCGCCGGTTTCACGTGGAACCAGTCGCGGCCCGCGAAAGGATTGTCCATGGCCTTCCCCGCCGAACCCGCCGCGACCGTACGCCGCGGCGACGTCGAACTGGCCGTCTTCGAGACCGGCGCCCCTGACGCCCCGCCCGTACTGCTGGTACACGGCTGGCCGGACACCCACACGCTATGGAACTCGGTCGCCGCCGAGCTGGCGGCGACGCACCGCGTCATCGCCTTCGACAACCGCGGCGCGGGAGCCAGCACGGCCCCGCCCGCCGTGGCGGACTACCGGCTGGAGGAGCTCGCCGCCGACGTGCGCGCGGTGCTCGCGGCCGTCGCGCCCGGCGAGCGGGTGCATCTGGTCGGCCACGACTGGGGCGGCGTGCTCGGCTGGGAGGTCGCGGCCGCGCCGGACGCCGCGTCCGCCATCGCCTCCTTCACCTGCGTCTCCGGCCCCAACCTGGACTACCTCGGCGCCTACCTGCGCGGCCCGCGCACCGCGAGCCGGATGGCGGGCGCGCTGCAGCAGTCGGTGGCCTCCGCCTACACCGTCGCCTTCCAGATCCCGCGGCTGCCCGATCCGGCGCTCCGGCTGCTCGCCACCCGCTGGCCCGCCTTCCTGGCGTTCTTCGACGGGATCGACCCCGCCCTGGTGACCCCGGCCCCGACCCTCGCGCGGGACATGGTGAACGGAATGCGGCTGTACCGGGCCAACATCCGGCGCAGGCTGCGCGCGCCGCGGCCGCGCCCGGTCGAGGTCCCGGTGCAGCTCGTGATCGCCTCCGGCGACCGCGCGGTGCGCCCGGTGGTGCACGCCGAGGCGCCGAACTGGGTGCGCGACCTGCACACCGTCCGGCTGGACGGCGGGCACTGGACACCGCTCTCGCACCCGGCCGAGCTGGCCGCGGCCGCCGCCGGTTTCGTCGCGCGAACGGGCGCGGCGCGGGCGAGCTGAGAAAGCCGCTTCGCACTGCCCCCTGATCGCCCGGAGATGCCGTGCGGAGCCTCCGAAGGCATACCGGTCCCGCCGAAAACCGATTTCTCCGCTCCTGGAAGCTCTCAGGGGTGTCGCAGGTACCACGTATGTCGGCCCTACCAGTAGGATGGTGGAGTAACCAGCGGCGAGGCGCTCGGCTCGATCGGCACCGCCACCCGTGGATCGGCGTGATCTCCCCCAACCGCACCGGTCGGGGGCCACGTGTGTGCGAGCCGGGCGAGAGGCCGGGATCAGCAAGTAAGGAGAGCTACCGACCAGTGGCTGCCAAGGACTCCAACGCATCGGGCTCGGCAACGGGCAAGCAGGACTACGGTGCCTCCTCCATCACGGTGCTCGAAGGGCTGGAGGCGGTCCGCAAGCGTCCCGGCATGTACATCGGCTCCACCGGTGAGCGCGGTCTGCACCACCTCATCTGGGAGGTCGTCGACAACTCGGTCGACGAGGCGATGGCGGGCCACGCCACCAGGGTCGATGTCACGCTGCTCGCCGACGGCGGCGTCGAGGTGGTCGACGACGGCCGCGGTATCCCCACCGACATGCACGCCCAGGGCATCCCCACCATCGAGGTGGTCATGACCCAGCTGCACGCGGGCGGCAAGTTCGACGGCGAGTCCTACGCCGTCTCCGGCGGCCTGCACGGCGTCGGCATCTCGGTGGTGAACGCGCTCTCCACCCGGCTCCAGGCCGAGATCGACTACCGCGGCTACCACTGGATCCAGGAGTACAAGGACGCCAAGCCGGGCAAGCTGGTCCAGGGCGAGCCGACCGACCGCACCGGCACCGTCATCCGCTTCTGGGCGGACCCGAACATCTTCGAGACCACCGTCTACAACTTCGAGACGGTGGCGCGCAGGCTGCAGGAGATGGCGTTCCTGAACAAGGGGCTCACCATCACCCTCACCGACCAGCGGGTGACCGCTGAGCAGGTGACCGCGGACGAGGCGGGCGAGACCGCCGAGGCGCCGAAGCAGGCCGAGGAGCTGGCGGCCGAGCAGACCGAGCACAAGGTCAAGACCAGGACCTACCACTACCCCGGTGGGCTGGAGGACTTCGTCCGGCACATCAACCGCACCAAGCAGCCGATCCACAACTCCGTCGTCGGGTTCACCGGCAAGGGCACCGGGCACGAGCTCGAGGTCGCCATGCAGTGGAACTCCGGCTACTCGGAGTCGGTGCACACCTTCGCGAACACCATCAACACGCACGAGGGCGGCACCCACGAGGAGGGCTTCCGCGCGGCGCTGACCACGGTGGTGAACCGGTACGCCAAGGACAAGAAGCTGCTCAAGGAGAAGGACGGCAACCTCACCGGCGACGACATCCGCGAGGGGCTGGCCGCCATCGTGAGCGTCAAGGTCGGCGAGCCGCAGTTCGAGGGGCAGACCAAGACCAAGCTCGGCAACACCGAGGTCAAGTCGTTCGTACAGAAGACCTGCAACGAGCACCTGCAGCACTGGTTCGAGGCCAATCCGGCGGACGCCAAGACCATCGTGCAGAAGGCCGTCTCGTCGTCGCAGGCCAGGATGGCGGCGCGGAAGGCGCGCGAGCTGGTGCGCCGCAAGTCCGCCACCGACCTGGGCGGGCTGCCGGGCAAGCTGGCCGACTGCCGCTCCAAGGACCCGCAGAAGTCCGAGATCTACATCGTGGAGGGTGACTCGGCCGGCGGCTCGGCCAAGTCCGGCCGCGACTCGATGTACCAGGCGATCCTGCCCATCCGCGGCAAGATCATCAACGTCGAGAAGGCGCGGATCGACCGGGTCCTCAAGAACAACGAGGTGCAGTCGATCATCACCGCGTTCGGCACCGGCATCCACGACGAGTTCGATATCGCCAAGCTGCGGTACCACAAGATCGTGCTGATGGCCGACGCCGACGTGGACGGCCAGCACATCTCGACGCTGCTGCTCACCCTGCTCTTCCGCTTCATGCGGCCGCTGGTCGAGCACGGCCACGTGTACCTGGCCCAGCCGCCGCTGTACAAGCTCAAGTGGCAGCGCGGCGAGCCGGAGTTCGCGTACTCCGACCGGGAACGGGACGGGCTGATGGAGGCAGGCCTCGCGGCGGGCAAGAAGATCAACAAGGACGACGGCATCCAGCGCTACAAGGGTCTCGGTGAGATGAACCCGAAGGAGCTGTGGGAGACCACCATGGATCCCAGCGTCCGGGTGCTGCGCCAGGTGACCCTCGACGACGCGGCCGCCGCCGACGAGCTGTTCAGCGTGCTGATGGGCGAGGACGTCGAGGCCCGCCGCAGCTTCATCACCCGCAACGCCAAGGACGTCCGCTTCCTCGACGTGTGACCGGTGACGCGCCGCCGCCCAGCGGCGGCGCTCCCGTGTCCGCGCACGTCAGCCCACCAAGGAGACTTCCCGCATGACCGACACCACGCTGCCACCGAACGGCGCGGGCGACCGGATCGAACCGGTCGACATCCAGCAGGAGATGCAGAACAGCTACATCGATTACGCGATGAGCGTGATCGTCGGCCGCGCGCTGCCCGCGGTGCGCGACGGCCTCAAGCCGGTGCACCGCCGGATCCTCTACGCGATGTACGACAACGGCCACCGCCCGGACCGCAGCTACGTGAAGTCCGCCCGCCCGGTCTCCGAGACCATGGGCAACTACCACCCGCACGGCGACTCGGCCATCTACGACACCCTGGTCCGGATGGCCCAGCCCTGGTCCATGCGGTACCCGCTGGTCGACGGCCAGGGCAACTTCGGCTCGCGCGGCAACGACGGCGCCGCCGCCATGCGGTACACCGAGTGCCGCCTGACGCCGCTCGCCATGGAGATGCTGCGCGAGATCGACCACGAGACGGTCGATTTCGTGCCGAACTACGACGGCAAGACCCAGGAACCGACGGTCCTGCCGAGCCGCGTGCCGAACATGCTGATGAACGGCAGCAACGGCATCGCGGTCGGCATGGCGACGAACATCCCGCCGCACAACCTGACCGAGCTCGCCACCGCGATCTACTGGGCGCTGGAGAACCACGACGCCGACGAGGAAGCCACCCTCGCCGCCTGCATGGAGCGGATCAAGGGCCCGGACTTCCCCACCTCCGGGCTGATCGTCGGCACCCAGGGCATCCACGACGCCTACACCACGGGCCGCGGCTCGATCCGGATGCGCGGCGTCGTCGAGATCGAGGAGGACAGCCGCGGCCGCACCACGATCGTCATCACCGAGCTGCCGTACCAGGTCAACACCGACAACTTCATCAACGCGATCGCCGAGCAGGTCAAGGACGGCAAGATCGCGGGCATCTCGGATATCCACGACGAGTCGTCGGACCGGGTCGGGATGCGGATCGTGGTCACCGTCAAGCGCGACGCCGTCGCCAAGGTGGTGCTGAACAACCTCTACAAGCACACCCAGCTGCAGACCAGCTTCGGCGCCAACATGCTCTCGATCGTCGAGGGCGTGCCGCGCACGCTGCGCCTCGACCAGATGATCCGGTTCTACGTGAACCACCAGATCGAGGTCATCATCCGGCGCACCAAGTACCTGCTGCGCAAGGCCGAGGAGCGCGCGCACATCCTGCGCGGCCTGGTCAAGGCGCTGGATGCGCTGGACGAGGTGATCGCGCTGATCCGCCGCTCGGCCAACACCGACACCGCGCGCACCGGGCTGATGCAGCTGCTCGAGATCGACGAGATCCAGTCGACCGCGATCCTGGACATGCAGCTGCGCAGGCTCTCGGCGCTGGAGCGGCAGCGGATCGTCGACGACCTGGCCAAGATCGAGATCGAGATCGCCGACTACAAGGACATTCTCGGCAAGCCGGAGCGGCAGCGCGCGATCGTCCGCGACGAGCTCGCGGAGATCGTCGACCGGCACGGCGACGAGCGGCGCACCCAGATCGTCTCGGCCGACGGCGACGTGGCCGACGAGGATCTGATCGCCCGCGAGGACGTGGTGGTCACCATCACCGAGACCGGCTACGCCAAGCGCACAAGGACCGACCTCTACCGCAGCCAGAAGCGCGGCGGCAAGGGCGTGCAGGGCGCCGGGCTCAAGCAGGACGACATCGTCAAGCACTTCTTCGTGACCTCGACGCACGACTGGCTGCTCTTCTTCACCAACAAGGGCCGGGTGTACCGGGCCAAGGCCTACGAGCTGCCGGAGGCCAACCGCACCGCCCGCGGCCAGCACGTGGCGAACCTGCTCGCCTTCCAGCCGGACGAGAAGATCGCCCAGATCATCCAGATCACGACCTACGCCGATGCGCCGTACCTGGTGCTCGCCACCAAGAACGGCCTGGTCAAGAAGTCGCGGCTGACCGATTTCGACTCCAACCGGAGCGGCGGCATCGTCGCGGTGAACCTGCGCGACACCGACGAGCTGGTCGGCGCGGTGCTCTGCTCCGCCGAGGAGGACCTGCTGCTGGTCTCGGCGCAGGGGCAGTCGATCCGCTTCGCCGCCACCGACGAGGCGCTGCGCCCGATGGGCCGGGCCACCTCCGGCGTGCAGGGCATGCGGTTCAACGCCTCCGACGAGCTGCTCTCGCTGAACGTGGTGCGCGAAGGCACCTACCTTCTGGTTGCGACCTCGGGTGGGTACGCCAAGCGCACCGCCATCGAGGAGTACACCGCGCAGGGCCGCGGCGGTAAGGGGGTACTGACCATCCAGTTCGATGCCAAGCGTGGGACGCTTGTCGGGGCACTCATCGTCGACGACGACGACGAGCTCTACGCGATCACCTCCGTCGGGGGCGTCATCCGGACCGCGGCCAGGCAGGTCCGCAGGGCGGGCAGGCAGACCAAGGGCGTGCGATTGATGAACCTCGGCGATGGGGATACGTTGCTTGCTATCGCACGCAATGCCGACGAGCCCGATCAGGTCGAAGACCCCGGTTCCTCCCAGCAGTAGTCCTCACAGCGGCGGCACAGAACGGATCTAAGGAATCCCATTGACCACTCCGAATCAGCCGAACGACGAGCGCCATCAGACGAACGGCGTGACCGAGCGGATCGCACCGTCCCCCATTCCGCCGCGCCCGATCCCGCGTCCGGGAGGCGAGAACGGAACGGATGCACCGGGCAATGGTCAGGGAAAGGCGCCCTCCGCGCCCGCTCCGGGGCAGGGGCCGCAGAACCAGGGTGCGCCGAACCAGGGGCACGGCCAGCTGCCGCAGCGGCAGCCGGGTAGTTCGAATCCGGCTGCGGCACAGGGCCGCCAGGGACCGCAGGGGCCCGGCCAGCAGGGTTCCGGCGCGCAGGGTCAGGGTGCGCAGGGCAACGGGGAGCGCGCGCCCGAGGCCCCGAAGACCGGTGACCAGGAGACCGTCCGGCTCGGCGGGAACCAGCAGGGGTCCGACAGCGGCCCCGGCAGCGGCGGTCAGCAGGCGTTCAAGGACGGCGGCTGGGGGCAGCTCCCGCAGCGCGAGGCGCAGTCCAACCTGCCGCAGCGCGAGCCGCAGTCCAACCTGTACCGCCCCGGGCAGGCGCCGGTCACCGGCCGCCCGTCCGGGTCGGCCGGGCTCAGTGGCGGCGTGACCAACGCCCGCACCACGGCCGACCTCGCGGCCAAGGCCACCCGCAAGGAAGCGGCCATGGTCAAGTCGGTCGGCATCGACGGCCCGACCCGGAGCATCTCGCGCCCGGAGCTGGTCAAGGACATGCCCGACCTCTCCGACATCAGGCACCCGGTGCCGCCCCAGCAGCAGCCCGACCAGGCGCTGCCGTACTACACCCCGGGGCAGCAGCAGCAACCGCCGATCTCGCCGTCCGCCCCGGTCGCCGTCGCGGCCGCGGTGCAGGCGGGCGAGCCGCTGCGCGCGACCGTGCAGATCCGCCGGATCGACCCCTGGTCGACCCTGAAGATCACGCTGGTCATCAGCGTCGCCATGTTCTTCGTGTGGATGCTCGCCGTCGGCCTGCTCTACATCGTGCTCGAGGGCATGGGCGTCTGGGAGCGGCTGGACACCACGCTGGGCGACATGGTCTCCCAGGAGGGCGGCTCGGCCAGCCTGATCGACGCGGGCACGGTCTTCGGCTACGCCGGCGTCATCGGCCTGGTGAACGTGGTGCTCTTCACCGCGCTCGGCACGGTCGGGGTGTTCATCTACAACCAGTGCTGCGACCTCGTCGGCGGCATCCAGGTCACGCTCGCCGACCCGGACTAGACCACCGAGGCTGGTAGCGCCGGACCGGCGCTACCAGCCGTTTTGGTTCCGGGTCGTGGTGTTGTGTACGCTCAACTCGTTCGATTTTAGTCAACTCGAACGACACGGGCCTATAGCTCAGGCGGTTAGAGCGCTTCGCTGATAACGAAGAGGTCGGAGGTTCAAGTCCTCCTAGGCCCACTCCCGGATACGCACAGTAGGGTGGCAACCATGAAGCTTCTCCTCACGGTCGGCATCGTGGCAGCGGTTCTCCTCGCGATCACCAAGCTCCGCAAGCGTGACGAAGCCGATCTCTGGCACGAGGTCACCTCCCGCTGACGCGGTTCCTCGGCTCGGGGCCTTAGCTCAATTGGCAGAGCACTGCCTTTGCAAGGCAGGGGTTAGGGGTTCGATTCCCCTAGGCTCCACTTCTTCTTCCTTCCGCCTGTTCCGTACCGGTCAGCGCCTGCCCGTAGGGTGGGCGCATTGTCGGTGGAACGTGTAGGGGTGCGCGTGGCGAACAGGGGTAGGCGGGCGCGGAGCCGGAGTGTGAACGGGGCCGTTTCGGCGGTTGTCGCGCTGGTGCTGCTCGCGATTGTGGCGGCGCCGGTCTGGCGGTGGATCTCCGCGAACGCGGCGCTGGTCGCGGTGGTGGCGGTGCTGCTGGTCGGTGCGGTGATCGCGGTGAGCATGTGGTGGAGCGGGCTGGCGGCGCGCAGGCGGCTGCGGCGGGAGCGGCGGATCCGGGCAGCGCTGACCTTCGCGGAGATGAGCGCGGGGCAGTTCGAGCACGCGCTGGCCGATCTGTGCAGGCGGGACGGGTGCAGCCGGGTCGCGGTGGTCGGCGGGGCGGGCGATCTGGGGGCCGATGTGGTGGCGCGGGCTCCGGACGGGCGGCGGATCGTGCTGCAGGCCAAGCGGTACCGGGTGGACAACTGGGTGTCGGGGCCGGATCTGCAGAAGTTCGGCGGCACCTGCTTCGCGGTGCACGGCGCCGACGTGGCCGCGGTCGTCACCACCGCGGGCGGGTTTCGCAAGCAGGCGCGGGAGTACGCCGCGCACATGGGGATCGTGCTGGTGGACAACCACGAACTCACCGCGTGGCAGACCGGGGAGGGGCCGCCGCCGTGGGAGTGAGCGACCGGTTACCGTTGGGCGTGCTGCTCGATCACCTGCTCACCGGCCCGCCCGGCACCGCTCCGCTCGATTCGGTCGCCGCGGCCTGGGCCGCGCATCGGCAGGTCACGGCGCGCTGCGCCGACTCGATCGACGCCGCGGTGCTCGGCGGCTGGGCGGCCGACCGGCTCGGCTACGCCTTCGTGGCCGGCTACCAGGAGGCGCTGCGGGCGCTGCTGCCCGGGCTGCCGTCGGCGGCGCTGGTCGCGCTGGCCGCCACCGAGGCGGGCGGGGCGCACCCGGCGGTCATCGAGACGGCGCTGCGGCGGCAGGGGGAGGGCTGGACGGTCAGCGGCACCAAGACCTTCGCCACGCTCGGCACCGAGGCCGACGCGCTGGTGGTGATCGCGAGCGCGGGGCCGGGCGCGGACGGCAGGAACACCGTGCGCACCGCCATGGTCGACCCGCGCGGCCCTGGCGTGCACGCCGAGCCGCTGCCCGCGACGCCCTTCGCCCCCGAGATCCCGCACGCCGTCCTGACCTTCACCGACGCCCCCGCCGTCCCGCTGCTCGGCGACGGCTACGCCGACCACCTCAAGCCGTTCCGCACCTTCGAGGACGCGCACGTGCTCGCCGCCACGCTCGGGCTGCTGGTCCGCGTGGCCAGGCAGTCCGGCTGGCCGCCCGCGACGGTGCAGCGGCTCCTGGGCGCGGTCGCCCAGGTGCGCGGGCTCGGCCTCGGTAGGCCGTCCGGCTCGCCCGCCGTGCCCGCGGGCCCGCCGGATCCGGTACTCGCGGTGGCGAAATCGCCCGCGGTGCACATCGCCCTCGCCGGAACGCTGGATCTGGTCGATCAACTGCTGGCCGAGGTCGGCTCGCTGTGGAACTCCGCCGACCCGGTCGTGCGGGAGCGCTGGGAGCGCGATCGGCGGCTGCTGAACACCGCCGAGCGGGTGCGCGCGCTGCGCACCAGCGCCGCCTGGCAGGCCCTCGCGCGAGGGTGACCGGCGGGTAGCCCGCCGCTCGCTCCGGCATCGGGAGCGACCTGCCGAGATGGCGGAAAAACCTCCTGCAAAAAGGGGAGCGGGCCTCGGCGAAGGGGGGGAGTTAGCCGAGGCCCGCGTGTGGTCGGCCCGGGGGGGAGGGGCCGACGAGAACGATCCTACGCGAAGATTCGCGTTCGCGGGTGCGTGGCAAGCACCACTTTCGGAGAATTTTCCGGCGTGCCGCGGGAGGTCGGGGACCGGGTCTCCGGAAGGCTCCGGCTCGGTCCGAGTGGCGGGTGCCCGAAGTTTGCCAAAAGGGCTGGCCCGCATTGGTATACCCGTCAACAACCGGACATACACGACTGTGAATCGACCGTGTTCCGGACGTCGGGGCAACCCGCTCCGGCGGTGGTGAAATTCGGTCTTTCCGCGTGTCGCGGCGGGCCGGGGGGAGCGGTCGAGTAGTCGACTACGCGTGTCCGGGCCCGGGCGCCGACGAAGGATGGGAACAGGCCGCGCCCCGCGGTAACCCCGAGCGTCGCGGGGTGCGGCCCTCCTGATCGATTTCGATCGGCATCAGCGCAGGTAGCGCGGAAAATCTCCCGGAGAACCCGGACAATTCGATGGAATCTGTCGGACCCCGGGGTAATACTGGCGCCCGAATCGGTCCGCGGACCGATCAGTGACGTGGCGGCGCCGGATACGACGCGGCGCCGGATGACCGAATGTTCCGACTTCCGATCACGAACTCAGGAGAATCATGCCCGACGCAATCGTCGCCGAGGGGCTGGTCAAGCGATACGGCAAGGTGGTGGCGCTGGACGGACTCGATCTGTCGGTGCCCGAGGGCACGGTGACCGCGCTGCTCGGTCCCAACGGCGCGGGGAAGACCACCACGGTCCGGGTGCTCACCACCCTGCTCATCCCGGACGCGGGGAAGGCGACCGTCGCCGGCATCGATGTCCTCGGCAATCCGCGCAAGCTGCGCTCGCGGATCGGCACCTCCGGCCAGTACGCGGCCGTCGACGAATACCTCACCGGCTTCGAGAATCTCGAGATGGTCGGCAGGCTCTACCACCTCGGCACCAAGCGCGCCAAGGAGCGGGCCCGCGAACTGCTCGAGCGGTTCCGGCTCAGCGACGCGGGCGACCGCCCGGTGCGCACCTACTCGGGCGGCATGCGCCGCAGGCTCGACCTGGCGGGCGCGCTGGTGGCGAATCCGCCGGTGCTCTTCCTGGACGAGCCGACCACCGGGCTCGACCCGCGGGCCCGGTTCGACCTGTGGGACGTCATCGAGGAGCTGGTGGCGGGCGGCACCACCCTGCTGCTCACCACCCAGTACCTGGAGGAGGCGGACCGGCTCGCCGACTCCATCGGGGTGATCGACCACGGCACCGTGATCGCGCAGGGTACCGCCGACGAGCTCAAGTCCATGGTCGGTGGCGACCGGATCGAGCTGACCGTCGACGACCAGTCGAAGGTCGCTGTCGCGCAACAGGTTCTGCGCGGCCTCGCGGACGGCGAGATCCAGGTGGAGGCCGGGCTGCGCAAGCTCACCGTTCCGGTGAGCGACGGCTCGGCGGCGCTGGTCGCCACGATCGGCAAGCTCGCCGAGAACGACGTGCGGCTGCGTGACATCGCGCTGCGCAGGCCGTCGCTGGACGATGTCTTCCTCACCCTCACCGGCCACGAAGCCGAGGAGCGGCCGCCCGCCGACGACGACGAAACACCCTTCATCCCGGACGCCCCGGCGCCCGAGGACGCTGCCAAGCAGCTCGAATCGACGGAAGGACGGACCCGATGACCGCCACGAGCGCGCCGGTGGAGTTGCCAGGCGACCCCGGGCTGGTGGAGCGGATGCGGATCGTGGTGATCGACAGCATCACCGTGACCAAGCGCAATGTCATCAAGATCAAGCGCGTGCCGGACGTGCTGGTCTTCGCGACGCTGTCGCCGATCATGTTCGTGCTGCTCTTCGCCTACGTCTTCGGCACCGCGATCCAGGTGCCTGGACTCGAGGGCGGGTACCGCGAGTTCCTGATCGCGGGCATCTTCGTGCAGACCGTTGTCTTCGGCGCCTCCTTCACCGGCGCCGGGCTGGCCGAGGACATGCAGAAGGGCATCATCGACCGTTTCCGGTCGCTGCCGATGGCGCCGGTGGCGGTGCTGGTCGGCCGGACGCTGAGCGACGTGGTGATCAATGTGGTGAGCCTGATCGTCATGTCGCTGACCGGCCTCGTGGTCGGCTGGCGGATCCGCGGGTCGGTGCTGGACGCGGTGCTCGCCTACCTGCTGCTGCTGCTCTTCGCCTACGCGCTGTCCTGGATGATGGCGACGGTCGGGCTGCTGGTGCGCACCCCCGAGGTGTTCAACAACGCCAGCTTCATGGTGATCTTCCCGCTCACCTTCCTGGCCAACACCTTCGTGCCGATCGACGACCTGCCGACGGTGCTCAGGGTGTTCGCGGAGTGGAACCCGGTCTCGGCGCTGGCGCAGGCGAGCCGCGAGCTGTTCGGCAACACCAGCCCGGTGGCGACGCCGTCCGAGGCGTGGTCGATGCAGCACCCGGTGGCGACGACGCTGATCTGGGTCGTCGTGATCCTGGGGATCTTCATTCCGCTGTCGCTGCGGCAGTACCAGCGCACCGTCAGCCGGTAGGGGACCGCGGTCCGAGCGCGCGGCTCGCCGGCCGCGCGCTCGGTCAGGCGGTGGTGCCGGGTTCCGGCTCGCCGACGACCGCGCTGCGCGAATAGCCGATGCGCGGCGGCGCCGGGGCGGGGGCCGGTGGCTGCGGGCGGCGGCTGCGGGCCACCGCTGCGGCGGCGCCTGCGGCGGTGACGGCGGCCGCGGCGATCAGGCGGTTGCGCAAACGGGAGCGGGAAGCCGAGCTCATGGCACCACTGTGGCACACCGCGCAGCAGATCGCCGAATCCGGCAGTGTCTCGAATACGGCTGCGACCTGCGCGATCGGCGGGAGATGGCAGGATGGCCGGTGGTACCGCCGCGCGGCGGGAACGGAGCGAGGAGATGATGCAACCACAACCGCCCGCCCCCGTCTGCGTCCGGCACCCGGACCGCGCGACCGGCCTCGCGTGTACCCGCTGTAACCGCCCCGCCTGCGCGGACTGCCTGCGCCCCGCGGCGGTCGGGCAGCACTGCGTCGACTGCCTGCAGCAGGATCGGCGCTCGACGCCGCAGGTGCGCACGGTGGCGGGGGCGCCTGCGGGCACCGCGCCGCGCCCGCTGGTCACCTACGCGCTGATCGCGCTCAACCTGCTGGTCTTCGGCATCACCGCGGCCCAGGCGAGCAGCGTGGTCGACAACCAGCGCTCGCAGCTCTTCCTGGAGTGGGTGCTCTACCCGCCCGCCGTCGCGGACGGCGAGTGGTGGCGGGTGCTCGGCTCCGGCTTCCTGCACTACGGCCCGCTGCACCTGCTGGTCAACATGTTCGCGCTGTACGTGGTCGGCCGGGACTGCGAGCTGGTGCTGGGGCGGGTGCGGTACCTGCTGGTGTACCTGGTCGCGCTGCTCGGCGGCTCGGCCGGCGTCATGCTCTTCTCCCAGGACAGCCTGACGGCGGGTGCCTCCGGGGCCGTGTACGGCCTCTTCGGCGCGGTCACCGTGGTACTGATCCGGCTGCGGCAGAGCCCGAACCAGATGCTCATCGTGATCGGCATCAACGTGATCATCAGCCTCTCGCTGCCCGGCATCTCGCTCTGGGGGCACCTGGGCGGGCTGACCGCGGGCACGCTCGCCACGCTCGGCGTGCTCTTCCTGCCGCAGTGGGCGGGCGCGAAATCGCCGGAGGCGGCGCGCACCATCGGCTGGGTGAGCCTGGCCGCGGTCGGGCTCGGGGCGCTCGCGGTGATCGGCGTCGCCGGGATGAGCCTGGTCTGATCAGCCCCGGTGCACCAGGTTGTGCCGGAGCATGGCCTCGAACAGCTCCTCCGGGTTCGTGCCGAGATCCCAGCGGCCGAAGATGAGCAGGCGATCGTCGTCGTGGTCCGGCCGCTCGACGTCGAGCTCCAGCATCGGGGTCTTCCGGCCGAGCCTGCGGTAGTGCGTGATCCGCGCGCGCAGGATCTGCGGCCGGGTGTAGCTCACCGGCCCGGTGAGCCCGCGCACCACCAGCCGCGGCTCGGCGCCGGGCACGATGGTGACCCGGGGGCGCTGGCGCAGGCCGAGCCCGGCCAGCCCGAGCAGCCCGAGCGCGGCCACCCCGACCAGGACCATGCTCGGGGCATCGGCGGCGAAGACCGCGGCGATGCCGAGCGCGACCCCGCCCGCGGCCACGGCGGCCAGGGCGGGTGCGGGGGTGGTCCAGGTGGTGCGATCGTCGGTGTCACCGGCGTTCACGGGTGTTCTCCCCAGGTTGTCCTCGAGTTGTCCACAGAATCATCCACAGGTGTGCATGAAACACACCGGTGTGATTCGGGTGCGGACCAGGTCAGCGCCACCGCATGGTCATGATCAGCCCGACCACCATGAGCCCGAAGCCGATCAGGAAGTTCCAGGCATTGAGATCGGCCATCCACTGGATCTGCTCGGCCGCCAGGTAGTAGACGAGCAGCCAGACCAGGCCGGCCAGCATGAAACCGAGCATGATGGCGACGTACCAGACCGGCGACGGGCCAACCGCCTTCACCTTCACGGGGGTGCGGCTGGCCGGGTTGATGGTGTAGTCGGTCTTCTTGCGGACCTTCGACTTCGGCATGGTGTCCTCGCGTTCGGCGTCCGGGCGGGGTACCGGCCGCCCGCGTGGTCTCGGGTTCCAGGCTAGCCCACCAGGTCACGGCCCCGAATACCGGTTTGCGCGGGCCAGTACCCTCGTGTCATGCGCGTTCTGGTCGTCGACAACTACGACAGCTTCGTCTTCAACCTGGTCCAGTACCTGGGCCAGCTCGGGGTCGAGGCCGTGGTGTGGCGCAACGACGACCCGGAATTGGCCGATCCGGCCGGAATCGCGACCGAGTACGACGGGGTGCTGATCAGCCCCGGCCCCGGCACCCCGGACCGCGCGGGCGTCAGCATGGAGCTGGTCCGCGCCTGCGCCGACGCCGTGACACCGCTGCTCGGCGTCTGCCTCGGCCACCAGGCGATCGGCGCGGTCTTCGGCGGCACCGTCACCCGCGCCCCCGAGCTGCTGCACGGCAAGACCAGCGAGGTGTATCACCTCGGCGCCGGTGTGCTGGCCGGGCTGCCCGACCCCTTCACCGCCACCCGCTACCACTCGCTGACCGTGCTGGAGGAGACGCTGCCGCCGGAGATCGAGGTGCTCGGCCGCACCGAGAGCGGGATCGTGATGGCGATGCGGCACCGCACGCTGCCGATCCACGGCGTGCAGTTCCACCCGGAGTCGGTGCTCACCCGCGGCGGCCACCGGATGCTCGCGAACTGGCTGGCGGTGTGCGGGCAGCGTCCCCCCGAGGGGCTGGTCGCGACGCTGGAAGCGGAGGTCGCCGCGCTGGTGCCGCAGTGAGCGCGGCGCGGCCGCACGTGCTGCTGTCCGTGGCGGTCAGTGTCGACGGGTACATCGACGACGCGAGCCCGCAGCGCCTGCTGCTCTCGAACGCCGCGGATTTCGACCGGGTGGATCAGGTGCGGGCCGAGTCCGACGCCGTTCTGATCGGCGCCGAGACGCTGCGCCGGGACAATCCCCGGCTGCTGGTGAACAGCGCCGAGCGGCGCGCCGCGCGGGCGGCGGCGGGCAGGCCGGAGTACCCGCTCAAGATCACGGTGACCGCGCTGGGAAATCTCGATGCCGGGCTGCGGTTCTGGCACCACGGCGGCGCCAAGCTCGTCTACACCACCGACGCGGGCCGGACCAGGCTCGGCGACCGGCTGACCGGGCTGGCCGAGGTGCGCAGCCTCGGCCCCGAGCTCGACCTGTCCGTGCTGCTCGACGATCTCGGCGCGCGCGGGATCGGACGGCTCATGGTCGAGGGCGGCACCAGGATGCACACCGCCTTCCTCGCCGCCGGGCTCGCCGACGAACTGCACGTCGCCGTCGCGCCGATCCTGGTCGGCGACGCGGCGGCCCCGCGCTTCGTCGGGCAGGCCGCCTTCCCCGGCGGCCCCGCGCACCGCATGCGGCTGGCGGGGGTGGAAGCCGTCGGCGACGTGGCCGTGCTGCGCTACCTGCCGCGCGGCCGGGAGGAGAGCTGATGCCAGAGGACGACGACCACCGGTTCCTGGAACGCGCCATCGCCCTCGCCCGGCTGAGCCCGCCGAGCGCGACCGCCTTCTCGGTGGGCGCGGTGCTGGTGGCGGATGGAATCGAGCTCGCGACCGGCTACTCGCGCGAACTGGACGAGAAGAACCACGCCGAGGAGGCGGCGCTGGCGAAGCTGGCCGCCGACGATCCGCGGCTGCGCCTGGCCACCCTCTACAGCACGCTGGAGCCCTGCTCCCAGCGCGCGACGGCGAGCAGGCGGCCGTGCACGCAGCGGGTGCTCGACGCGGGGATCCCGCGCGTGGTGATCGCCTGGCGCGAGCCCGCCACCTTCGTGGCCGACTGCGTCGGCGTGGAACTGCTGCGGCAGCACGGCGTCGAGGTGGTCGAGCTGCCCGAGCTGGCCGCGGCGGCGCGCGCGGTGAACCGCCACCTCGACCTCTCCTGAGCGATCAGGGCGGCCCGAGCACCCCGACGGTGAGCGAGACGGTGCCGTTCTTCGCCATCGACGAGCCCGCGCTCGGCTGCTGGCCGATCACCTTGCCGACCGCGAGGGTGTCGAAGGTGCCCTGGGTGGTCTGGTCGATCTGCCCGGCCCCGCCGGACCAGCCCTCGGCGCGCAGCCGGTCGACCGCCTGCGCCACCGTCAGCCCGACCAGCGACGGCATCCTGACCTGCTCACCGCTCGACACCTGCACGGTGACGGTCGAGCCCTTCTCCGCGCTGGTGCCGCCGGACGGCGTGGTCGCGACCACCTCGCCCTTCGGCTTGCTGGACTGGACCTCCTGGATCACGATCTCGAAGCCTGCGCTGTCCACCAGGTTCGGCTGCGCGACGTTGATGTCCTGACCCACCACGTTCGGCACCCGCACCTGCTCCGGGCCGGTGCCGATGGTCAGCAGGATCGCGCCGTCCACGTCGATCCTGGACCCGGCCGACGGCTCCTGCGCGATCACCTTGTCGCGCTCCGCGTCGCCGGAGGGCTGCCTGCGGACGTTCGGGTCCAGCCGCAGCCCCTTGGAGTTCAGCTCCTGCTCGGCCTGCTGCTGAGTGAGGCCGTCCAGCCGCGGCACCTGCACCTGCTGCGGGCCGGTGGAGACCTGCACGGTGATGGTGCTTCCCTCGTCCGCCCGCGAACCGCCGAGCGGCTGGGTGGCGATCACGTTGCCCGCCGCCACCCGCGCGTCCGGCTTCTCCTGGACGGCGACGCTGAATCCGAGCTGCTGCAGCGAGGTCTGCGCCTGCGCGGCCGGTTTGCCGGAGAGGTCGGGAACGGCCCGCTGGTCCGGCTTGCTTCCCGGGCCGAGGAACACCCAGAACAGCCCGAAGGCCACCAGCACCGCGGCCGCGACGCCGAGCGCCAGGTACGCCGAGCGGCGGCGCTCGTGCTGCTCCGGCTGCTCGTCGTCGTCCGGATCCGCGCGCCGCTCCACCGTGCGGTAGCTGCGCGGGGCATGCTCCTCGGAGTCGATGATGCCGGTGCGATCCTCGTCGGTCATCACCATCGGGGCGCTCGGCTTCTGCCCGCCGAGCACCCGGATCAGATCGGCGCGCATATCGGCGGCGCTCTGGTACCGGTTCGCCGGGTTCTTGCTCATCGCCTTGAGCACGACCGAGTCCAGCTCGCGCGGCACGCCCGAGTGCACGTGCGACGGCAGCCGGGGATCCTCCCTGACGTGCTGGTAGGCGACCGCGATCGGCGAGTCGCCGGTGAAGGGCGGCTCGGCGGTGAGGATCTCGAAGAGGACGCAGCCGACCGAGTAGACGTCCGAGCGGGCGTCGACGGTCTCGCCGCGGGCCTGCTCGGGGGAGAGGTACTGGGCGGTGCCGATCACCGCGGCAGTCTGCGTCATGGGGTTGGCGCTGTCCGCGATGGCGCGGGCGATGCCGAAGTCCATGACCTTCACCGCGCCGGAGCGGTTGATCATGATGTTGGCGGGCTTCATGTCGCGGTGCACGATGCCCGCGTTGTGGCTGAAGTCGAGCGCGGCGCAGACGTCGGCGATGACCTCCATCGCGCGCCGCGGCGGCAGCGGGCCCTTGCCGCGCACCAGGTCGCGCAGGGTATCGCCGTCGACGTACTCCATCACGATGTACGGCAGCGGGCCGCCGTCGATCTCGGCCTCGCCGGTGTCGTACACCGCGACGATGGCGGGATGATTCAGCGCGGCCGCGTTCTGCGCCTCGCGCTTGAAGCGCAGGTAGAAGGTGGGATCGCGGGCCAGGTCGGCGCGCAGCACCTTGATCGCCACATCCCGGCTGAGCCGGACGTCGCGGGCCTTGTGCACCTCGGACATCCCGCCGAACCCGATGATCTCGCCCAGATCGTACCGGGAGCCGAGATTCTTCGGCGTCGTCATTGTTGTCCTTGCCACGGGGTGTAGGGCGCGCGGGAAGTGGAGTCCGCCCCCTGGGCACCGGGGGCGTCGGGGAACGGCAGGTCGAGCGTCGGGATACGGGAGCGCGTCGTCGTGCTGCCCGCGGTGGTGGTCGGCTTGGTTGTGGTCGGCGCGCTGCTCGGCGGCACCGTCGTCGTGGTCGGCGCCTGCGTGGTGGTCGGGGCCTCCGTCGTGGTCGGCGGCGGCTCGTAGCTCGGCTCCGGCTGCGGCGGGGGCGCCTGCCTGGTGGTGGTGATCGGCGCGGGCGGCGGCGGCGGGGCCACCGGCGACTGCGTCGTGGTCGGCGCCGGGGTGTTCTCCGGGTTGGTGTCGCCGCCGAAGAGCAGGTAGATCACGGCGCCGCCGAGCAGCACCGCGCCGATGCCGAGCGCGATCAGCCAGTTCCGGGTGGACTTGTTGTCGTCCCCGCGGTCCGGCGCGCCGTTCGTCGGCGGGATCCGCTGGGCGTGCGCGGTGGCCGGGGCGTGGCCGTGCGTCGGCGGGCCCGCGTTCGCCACCGCGTGCGCGGCGGGCGTCGAGTAGCGCACGGTGGCGCCCTCGTAGGTCTGCTGGCCGGACGGGATCATGGCGGTCGGGCCGGGCGGGAGCACCCGGGTCGCGCCGGTCATCGAACCGGTGGCGGCGGCGCGCGGCGGCGGCGGGCGGCGCCCGGCCTTGACCGCAGCGACGGCGTCGGCGAACTCGCCGCCGCTGCCGTAGCGCTGTTTCGGGTCCTTTGCCATCACGATCTCGATCAGCTCGCGCACGTTGGCGGGCAGATCGGCAGGCATCGGCGGCGGCGTATCGCGGACGTGCTTCATGGCGACGGTGATGGCGCCGTCGCCGGTGAACGGCCGCTGCCCGGCCAGCGCCTCGTAGCCGACGACGCCGAGCGAGTAGACGTCGGAGGCGGACGTGGCGTCCTCGCCGATCGCCTGCTCGGGCGCGATGTACTGAGCGGTGCCCATCACCATGCCGGTCTTGGTCACCGGCGAGGCGTCGACCGCCTTGGCGATGCCGAAGTCGGTGATCTTGACCTGCCCGGTCGGTGTCACCAGGATGTTGCCCGGCTTGACGTCGCGGTGCACCACACCGGCGACGTGCGCCGCCTCCAGCGCCCGGCCGGTCTGCTCCAGCAGGTCGAGGCCCTGCACGACGGAGAGCCTGCCGAGCCGGTTCAGCACCGCGTTCAGCGGCTCACCCTGCACCAGCTCCATGACCAGGTAGGCCATCTCGCCGCCGGAGGGGTCGAGCGTCTCGCCGTAGTCGTAGATGCCCGCGATGCCGGAGTGGTTCAGCTGCGCGGTGGTCTTCGCCTCGGTGCGGAAGCGTTGCCGGAAGGTCGGGTCGGTGGAGAACTCGGACTTGAGCACCTTGACGGCGACCCGGCGGTCGAGCCGGGTGTCGAGGGCTTCCCACACCTGCCCCATGCCACCGGTGGCGATGAGCCGGTGCAGCCGGTATCGGTCGGCGATCATGGCGCCGTTGTTCAGCACTGGGGCCCCCGTACATTCACTCGCACGTCCATCTGTTCAGCCCCCTCGCAGCCCGGCGTCGAGCACCGCGCGCGCGACCGGAGCCGCCACCGAGCCACCGGTCGCGGCCAGCGCGCGATCCCCGCCGTTCTCGACGATCACCGCGATGGCGATCTTCGGGTTCTGGGCGGGCGCGAAGGCGATGTACCACGCGTGCGGCGGGGTGTTCCGTGGGTCGCTGCCGTGCTCGGCGGTGCCGGTCTTGGAGGCGATCTGGTATCCGGACCGCCCGCTGCCGGCGGTGTTGTTCTCCGAGGCGATCATCAGGTTGGTCAGCTGAGACGCTACCTGGGCGCTGACCGCCTGTCCCACCGAGACCGGCTCGGTGCGGGAGAGCTCGCTGAGGTCGGGGCCCTGGGTCTGGTCGATCAGGTACGGCTCCATCCGGACGCCGCCGTTGGCGACGGTGGCGGCGACGACGGCGTTGTCCAGCGGGGTCAGCGCGACATCGCGCTGACCGATGCTGGACTGGCCGAGCGCGGCCGCGTCCGGGATGCTGCCGACGGTGCTCTCCGCCACCGGGATCGGGATGCCGCGGTGCGGGCCGATGCCGAAGGCGGCGGCCTCGTCCTTGAGCCCGGCCGCGCCGACCCGCTGGCTGAGCTCGACGAAGGCGGTGTTGCAGGAGAGCCGGAACGCGTCGAACAGCGAGGCGGTGCCGCCCCCGCCGCAGGTGTTGCCGTTGTAGTTCTCCAGCGTGGTGCTGGTGCCGGGCAGCGTGATCGTCGGAGCGGCGGTGAGCTGGTCCTCCGGCCTGGCGACGTTGGCGGAGAGCGCGGCCGCGGTGGTGATCACCTTGAAGGTGGAGCCGGGCGGGTAGGTCTGCGAGACGGCCCGGTTCAGCATCGGCAGCTCCGGGTCCGAGCTGAGCTCGTCGTAGGCCTGGGTGGTGGCCGCGCCGTCGTGCCCGGAGAGCAGGTTCGGGTCGTAGCTGGGGGTGGACACCATGGTCAGGATCTTGCCGGAGGACGGCTCGATCGCGACCACCGAGCCGGTGTAGCCCTTGCTCGTCAGCTGGTCGTAGGCGACCTGCTGCATGGCCGGGTTCAGGGTGGTCACGACATTGGCGCCGCGCGGGTCGCGGCCGGCGATCATGTCGATCAGCCTGCGCCCGAAGAGCTGGCTGTCCGAGCCGTTGAGCAGCGAGTCCGCGGCGCGCTCCAGCCCGGTGCTGCCGTAGTTCATCGAGTAGAAGCCGGTGACCGGGGCGTAGGCGGCCGGCTCGGTGGGGTAGGTGCGCAGGTACTTGTACCGGTCGTCGGTCGCCACCGAGCTGGCCAGCACCGTGCCGCCCGCGGCGATCTGGCCGCGCTGGCGGGAGTACTCGTCCAGCAGCACGCGCGAGTTGCGCGGGTCGAGGCGGTAGTCGTCGGCCTTGATGACCTGCACGTAGGTCGCGTTCATCAGCAGCGCCACGATCATGACCATCACCGCGACCGCGACGCGGCGTAGGGGGGTGTTCATTCCTGGGGCCTCGCTTCCCGTCGGCGCCCGATCATCTCGGTCTGCGCCTCCGCGAGCGGTGCGGCCGGCTCCCTGCGCGCCACCGGCGCCGGGGCGCGGGCGGCGTCCGAGATCCGGATCAGCAGCGCGAGCAGCGCGTAGTTGGCCAGCAGCGACGAGCCACCGTACGAGACGAACGGGGTGGTGAGGCCGGTCAGCGGGATCAGCTTGGTGACGCCGCCGACCACGACGAAGACCTGCACCGCGATGGTGAAGGCGAGCCCGGCCGCGAGCAGCTTGCCGAAGCTGTCGCGCACCGCGAGCGCGGTGCGCAGTCCGCGCACCACCAGCATCAGGAACAGGATCAGCACGGCGGCCAGCCCGATCAGCCCGAGCTCCTCGCCGATGGTGGTGACGATGAAGTCGGTCTTGGCGAACGGCACCTGCGAGGGGCGGCCGCTGCCGAGCCCGGTGCCAGCCAGCCCGCCGGTGGCGAGGCCGAAGAGCGACTGCGAGATCTGGTAGCCGGTGTTGCTGTAGTCCTCGAACGGGTGCAGCCAGGTGTCCACCCGCACCCGGACGTGGCCGAAGAGCTGGTAGGCGAAGACGAAGCCGACCCCGAGCAGCGAGAAGCCGATGAGCAGCCAGCCCACCCGCTCGGTGGCGATGTAGAGCATCACCAGCACCGTGCTGAAGATCAGCAGCGAGGTGCCGAGATCCTTCTCGAAGACCAGCACGCCGATGCAGACGATCCAGACCACCAGGATCGGCCCGAGGTCGCGGGCGCGCGGGAACTCCATGCCGAGGAAGCGCTTGCCCGCGACGGTGAAGAGGTCGCGCCTGGCGACCAGCACCGAGGCGAAGAAGACGATCAGCAGGATCTTGGCGAACTCGCCCGGCTGCAGGCTGATGCCGGGCAGCCGGATCCAGATCTTGGCGCCGTTGGCCTCGGAGAAGCGCCCCGGCAGCAGCGCCGGGATGGCCAGCGCGACCAGCCCGACCAGCCCGAGGGTGTAGCTGTAGCGGGCGAGCGTGCGGTAATCGCGCAGCACGACGAGCACGCCGACGAAGACGATCATGCCGAGCGCGGTCCAGAGCACCTGCGAATTGGCGTCCGGCGACGGCGTCTCGGAGCCGTTGTAGGCGGCGCTCTGCGCGGCGGCGAGGTCGAGCCGGTGGATGAGCACCAGCCCGAGGCCGTTGAGCAGCGCGGCGATCGGCAGCAGCAGTGGATCGGCGAACGGGGCGAACCGCCGCACCGCGAGGTGCGCGATGCCGAACAGCGCCAGGTAGGCCAGCCCGTACTTGGCGATGTCCCAGGTGAGCGACTGCTCCTGGCTCGCCTCGACCAGGAAGAGCGACGCGGTGGTGATCACCGCGGCGAAGCCGAGCAGGAGCAGCTCCGCGTTCCGCCTGGTGGCGGGCGGGGGTGCGGGCGCGAAGCCGCCGGGCGGGCTGGGGTATCCCCCGGCCTGCGGCGGTGCCGGAGCGGACATCAGTCCGTCACCCGGCAGTTCTCCCCCGCGATCTGGGGGGTGGACGGCTGCGCCTGCTCCGGCTTCGGCGCCGGAGGCTGCCCCTCCCGGTTCTCCGGCTGCGGCTCGCCCGGCTGCGGGGCGGGCGCGGGCTCCGGCGCCGGGGCGCCCGGCTCGGGCGAGGCGGCCGGCTGCGGCGCGGGGGTGCTCGGCTGCGGCGCCGGCGTGCTGGCCTTGACGCAGGCGGGCAGCAACTCGCGCTGCGCCAGCACCTCCATCTGGTCCCTGGCCTTCTCCAGCGAGCCCGGCGGCAGCCCCTTCTCGACCTGGTCGCGGCCGGTCTGCTCCAGGTCGTCGACCTTCAGCGGCAGGCAGCCGGCCGGCTGGTCGGAGCCGGGGACGGCCAGCGTCAGCTGCCCCGTCTTGCTCACGCAGCCGACCAGGTCGACATCGTGCACGGACCAGCCGAGCACGGTGCCAGGCAGCCCGCGCAGGATCACCACCGAGCCGTTGTCGGCCCCGACGTAGTAGTTGCTGCGGATCATCTTGTAGCCGACGATCAGCCCGATCCCGACCGCGAGCACCAGCGCGACGGCGAGCGCGATCCAGCGCAGCTTCTTCGACTTGGCAGGCGGCTCCGGCTCCGGGCTCGCCGCGGTGCGGCGCGGCGAGCTCTGCCTTGGCGGCCGGATGGCGGCGGCCCGGCCCGCCGCGGTGTTCGGCGGTGGCGTGTCGTCGTCCACCCCGGAGGCGGCGCCCGCCACGATCGGGTGGCTCTGGCCGTAGTCGAGGTCGATGACGTCGGCGACGACGACGGTCACGTTGTCCGGCCCGCCGCTGCGCAGCGCCAGCTCGATGAGCCGGTCGGCGCACTCGTCGGTATTGCCCTCGCGCATGGTGTTCGCGATGGTCTCGTCGCTGACCACGTCGGAGAGGCCGTCCGAGCAGAGCAGGTACCGGTCGCCCGCCTTGGCCTCGCGCATGACGAGCGTCGGGTCGATCTCGTTGCCGGTGAGCGCCCGCATGATCAGCGAGCGCTGCGGGTGCGTGTGCGCCTGCTCGGCGGTGATCCGGCCCTCGTCGACCAGCGACTGCACGAAGGTGTCGTCCCTGGTGATCTGGGCCAGTTCGGCGTCGCGGAGCATGTACGCCCTGGAGTCGCCGATGTGCACCATGCCGAGCTTCTTGCCCGCGAAGAGGATCGCGGTCAGCGTGGTGCCCATGCCGTCGAGCTCGGGCTCCTCCTCGACCTGGTCGGCGATCGCGGCGTTGCCCTCGCGGGTGGCATGGTCCAGCTTGCCGAGCAGGTCGGGGCCGGGTTCGTCGTCGTCGAGGTGGGCGAGCGCGGCGATCATCAGCTGCGAGGCGACCTCGCCCGCCGCGTGGCCGCCCATGCCGTCCGCCAGGGCGAGCAGGCGTGCGCCCGCGTAGACGGAGTCCTCGTTGTTGGCCCGGACGAGACCGCGGTCGCTGCGCGCTGCATAGCGGAGAACAAGTGTCACGATCGGAGCTCGATCACTGTTTTGCCGACTCGCACCGGGGTGCCGAGCGGAACACGAACGGGGGTGGTGACTTTCGCACGGTCGAGATACGTGCCGTTGGTGGAGCCGAGATCCTCGACGTACCAGTCCTCACCGCGCGGTGAGATCCGGGCATGCCGGGTGGAGGCGTAGTCGTCGGTGAGTACCAGCGTCGAGTCGTCCGCACGTCCGATCAGCACCGGCTGGGTGCTGAGCGTGATGCGGGTGCCGGCGAGTGAACCATGAGTCACCACAAGGAATTTGGCGCCCTTCTGGCCTCGGCTGAAGGAAGGCAGCACCGTTGACCCGCGTGTGGCCCTGGGCTGTATCCGGATGCCGGATGCCGCGTAGATGTCGCTGCGCAAGGTCCGCAGGATAGCCCACACGAACAGCCACAGCAGCAGCAGGAACCCCGCACGGGTCACTTGCAGAATCAGTCCCTGCACGGCGTTCCACCTCCTGTTCACCGTGTGCGCGCGGACGACGGTGGCGGCTCGAGAGCCCCCACCGGCTTGCTGACCTCACCCGGCTCGAATTCGTCCGACGAGCCGCGCGTGGATTGGCAGCATCATAGGGCCCGAAGCCGGGTTCGAACACGGTACGACGGCGCCTACGGCTGCCGTCGTACCTGTGATCTGGTTGGCGAGCTTACGGGATCAGACGATTCGGATCAGGATCTCGCTGTGTCCGGCCCGGATCACATCGCCGTCCGCGAGTTGCCAGTCCTGCACCGGCGACCCGTTGACCAGCGTCCCGTTGGTGGAACCGAGATCCGAGAGCATCGCGGTCTGGCCGTCCCAGCGAACCTCGATGTGCCTGCGCGAGACGCCGGTGTCCGGCAGCCGGAAGTGCGCGTCCTGGCCGCGGCCGATGATGTTGCTTCCCTCCCGGAGCTGGTAGGTCCGGCCGCTGCCGTCGTCCAGCTGGAGGGTGGCCTGGAAGCCGGAGCCCGCCGCGGGGGCCGCGTAGCCCGGCTGGGCCGCCGGTGCCGCCGCGCCGCCCGCGTAGCCGCCGCGGTCGCCGTAGCCTGCCTGCTGGCCCGCGTAGCCGCCGCGCTCCTCGGCGCCGTAGCCGCCGCCCTGGCCGTAGC
This sequence comes from Nocardia sp. NPDC057227, assembly GCF_042669725.1. NCBI lineage: Bacteria > Bacillati > Actinomycetota > Actinomycetes > Mycobacteriales > Nocardiaceae > Nocardia > Nocardia sp. NPDC057227. The sequence goes on from NZ_JBHUXA010000011.1 coordinate 67,249, forward strand.
CGGGCTGCTCGCCGTAGCCGGGATCGCGGTACTCCTGCTCCTGGCCGTAGCCCGGTGCCGCGCCCGGCGCCTGGCCGTAGCCGGCCGGGGCCGCGGGGGCGGCGCCGTAGCCCGCGCGATCGCCGTAGCCCGCGCCCGCCTGGCCGTAGCCCTGCTCGCCGTAGCCCGCCTGCCCGCCCGCGCCGTACCCGGCCTGGCCGTAGCCCTGCTGCTGCTCCGCGCCGTAGCCACCCGGCTGCTCGGCGGCGTAACCCGGCTCGCCGTACCCGGGCTGGGCCGCGCCGTAGCCCGGCTGCTCGGCGCCGTAGCCTCCGCCCTGCTGGCCGTAGCCGCGCTCGGCGCCGTATCCGGGCGGCTGCCCGCCGTAGCCACCCTGCTGCTGCTGCTCGTAACCCGGCTCGGAGTAGGCCTGCGGCGCACCGCCGGCCGCGCCGTACCCGCCCTGCTGGCCGTAGCCGGGCGGCTGCTCGCCGTAGGCCCGGCCCGCGCCGTACCCGGGCTGCTCGGCGCCGTACCCGGGCTGGCCGTAGCCGTTCTGGTAGTCGCCACCGGCCTGGTAGTCGCCGTAGCCCTCCGGCGCGGCACCGCCGCGGCCGTAGTCGTCGCCGTAGGCGCCGTTCTGCGGCCTGCCGGCGGGCGGCGGAGCGTACCCGCGGTTGCGTGGATCGGACTCCGCGGGCTCACGGCTCGGGTCGTAGCCAGAGTTCTGCGTCATGGGGCCAGCTCCTGGTTGCGGGTTTGCGGGTCGTTGTTGCGCAGCTCCTGGCGACGGAGCGGACGCCCCCGATCGGCCAGGAGCCGGAGCTCCGCGGCCGACGTCGGGATCCACCCGGCCGCTCGCCCTGAACTGTCCGGTGTGCAGCGTAGGGGATGCCTCGAATGCCACGTGTACTTCGCCGTACGTCTGCCACCCCTGATCGCGGATGTAGTCGTGCAGGTGCTTGGCGAAAGCCTTGCTGGTGAGCTCGGGATCTGCGACGAGTTGCTCGTGATCGGAGGCGGCGACGGTGATCACATAACTGTTCGGCGCGAGCAGGTGCCCGCCGCCGACGTCCTGGACCCGATCGGAGGCCTCACGCTGCAGCGCCGCCTCCACTTCCTTGGGGACGACGCTGCCACCGAAGACGCGAGCGGCCGCATCACCGACGGCGCCCTGCAGGCGCCGTTCGAATCGATCGACGATGCCCATCTCAGCCTCCCTCCGGTGTGTGAACTCCTACCGATCCGTAACAACGACACAACTGGTTGGCGTGTCGTGGTTCGAGCACGTTCACTGCATGATATCCACGATCCTCCACCCCTGTAACTCCCGGAAAGCCCAGGAGGTTCCCGGAGTGGTCAAGGACTGGTCACAGCTTGTCAACAGGCGATTTCGGTTTGGCCGACGGTGCGTGCTACGGTCTTCGAGTCGCTCGGGCGAGTGGCGGAATGGCAGACGCGCTGGCTTCAGGTGCCAGTGTCCGTAAGGACGTGGGGGTTCAAGTCCCCCTTCGCCCACAGTATGAGAGCCCGGTCCATCGGACCGGGCTTCTCGCGTTTCCGGGGCTGGTAGTTTCCGGAGCCGCTAATCGACCCCGCGCCGCCCGGCGAGCACGTGGAACGGGATCTGGGTGCCCTCCGGGTTGCTGCGCTGCACCAGGAAGCCGCTCTGCTCCAGCGCGCCCGCCACCTCGTCGGCGGGGCGCAGCCGGAAACCGTGCGTCGTGAAGGGCAGCTTCGCCATCGCCTCCGGGTCGCCGATGCCGACCACCGCGACGCCGCCGGGGCGGATCGTCCTGGCGAGTTCGGCGAAGGCGGCGGGCAGGTCGTCGACGAAGTAGACCGTGTTGACGGTGATCGCGGCGTCGAGCACGCCGTCCCGCAGCGGCAGCGCGGTGAGCGAGCCCTCGGCCACCTGCAGGGTGCCGGAGCGCACCTGCGGCGCGTACCGCTTGCGCGCGCTCGCGATCATGTCCGGGGAGATCTCGACGCCGTGCACGATGCCGCTGGAGCCAACCTTGTCCAGCAGCATGGCCAGCCCGGCCCCGCCGCCGAAGCCGAGGTCGGCGACGGTGGCCCCCGGCGTGATGCCCGCCGCGGCGACGGCGGCCGCCACCGCGGGGCGATTGCCCCGATTCAGCATCCCGGCCACCACCGTGCCGAGGATTCCGTGCGGATTGCCGAGCTGCCCGGCAAGGGTGCCGAGGGCGCGAGCGCGCAGACCTGCCATACCGCCCATGCTAGCGCCGGGCGGCGCGGTGAATTGCGCTCTGCGCGGCTCGAACTCGCCGGGTCAGCGCGCGCCGGGGCCGGTGGCGAGGCCGCGTGCGACCACCCCGACCACGGCCTCGATCGCGGCGTCGCGCTCCATCCAGGTGAAGACCCCGTCCAGGAGCAGCGCGGCGACGCCGTGCACCGAGGCCCAGGCCGCGACCTCGGCGTCGGGGCGGTGCTCCGGCGCGGTGTAACCGGTCTCGACCAGCTCGTCCAGGAGCGTGGACAGCAGTGCGAAGGCGGGCTCGTCGTCGGCCAGCGCGCCGATGTTCGCCGGGGCGCAGAAGGCGGTGCGGAAGAGCCCCGGCTCGCGCAGCGCGAAGGTGATGTAGCCGCGGCCGGCCGCGCGCAGCCGCTCGATCGCGGGGGCACCGGGATCCACGTCGGCGGACATGGCGGTGAAGAGCGTGTGCTGGGCCTGCTGCTGGGCCGCCTGCAGCAGCGCCTCGTGGTTGGCGAAGTGCCGGTACGCCGCCGTCGGCGTCACCCCGGCCTCGCGCGCCGCGGCCCGCACCGTCACCGCGCCCGGGCCGCCGCGCACCGCCAGCGCGCCCGCCGCCTGCACCAGGGCATTGCGGAGGTCGCCGTGGTGGTAGACGCCGACCGGCTTCTTCTTCGTCACCCGCTCGATGTTGACGCCTGTACACATCGTATGGCAAGTTAACGCCCATAAAGTTTATGACTGTGCACATTGAGGGAGCGGGGATGTTCGAGAAACTCGGTGGATTCGTTGTCCGCCACGCGCGGCTGGTGCTGATCGCGGGCGTGCTCGCGCTGATCGGCGGGGGGCTGCTCGGCGCGACCGCCTTCGGCAAGTTGCAATCCGGGGGCCAGACCGATCCCGGCGCCGAGTCGAGCCTGGCCGCGAGCAGGCTCGCCGCGGAGTTCGGGACCGACAGCGACTACATCTTCCTGGTCACCGCGGAACGGGGGATCGACGACCCGGAGGCCGCGGCGGCAGGGCGGGCGCTGGCCGCGCGGCTGGCCGCCGACGACCGGCTGGTGAACGTGGTCTCGTACTGGGACACCGGCTCGCCCGCCATGCGCGCCGCCGACGGCGGCGCCGCGGTGGTGCTGGCCGGGAACGCCGCAACCGACCCGGCCGAGCAGGACCGCGCGGCCGCGCAGATCGTGGCCGCCTACCAGGCCGATGGGCCACCGGTGCGGGTGCTGGTCGGCGGCGGCTCGGCCGTCTTCCACGCGGTCTCCGAGCAGATCGGCTCGGACCTGGCGCTGGCCGAGGCGATCGCGGTGCCGCTCATCCTGATCCTGCTCGTCCTCGCCTACGGCAATGTGGTGGCCGCACTGCTCACCCTCGTCGTCGGCGGGATCGCCATCCTCGGCACCTTCGCCGAGCTGTCGGTGCTCGGCTCGATCACCGACGTCTCGATCTACGCGGTCAATCTCACCACCGGGCTCGGGCTCGGGCTCGCCGTCGACTACGGGCTGCTCATGGTGGCGCGGTTCCGGGAGCACCGGGCGGCGGGCCGGAGCCCGGACGAGGCGGTGATCGGCGCGGTCGCCACCGCGGGGCGCACCATCGCGTTCAGCGCCGCGACGGTGGTGGCCGCGCTGGCCGCGCTGGTGATCTTCCCGCAGTACTTCCTGCGCTCCTTCGCCTACGGCGGCATCGGCGTGGTCGCCATCGCCGCGGTGGCCGGCGTCGTGGTGCTGCCCGCGCTGCTCGTGCTGCTCGGCGAGCGGGCGGACGCCTGGAAGGTGCCCGGCGTGCGCGGCATCCGCGGCGCGGCGGCGCCGTTCTGGCAGCGGGTGGCAGGCTTCGCGCTGCGCCGCCCGGTGCTGGCCGGGCTGCCGGTGCTCGCGCTGCTCCTGCTGGCCGCCGCGCCGCTGCTCGACGTGCGCTTCGGCACCCCGGACGACCGGGTGCTCCCGGTCAGCACCGAGGTGCGGCAGGTCGGCGACGCCATGCGGGCGGACTTCGGCGGCGGCGACCTCAACTCACTCACCGTGGTGACCACCGGCGCGGTCGCCCCCGACGCGCTGGCCGGGTACGCGACGGCGCTCTCCGCGGTGCCCGGCGTGACCCAGGTCGACTCCGCCGCTGGCACCTTCGCGGACGGCGCGCTCCGGGCGAGCTCGCCCGCCGACGCCCGCTTCGCCCGGCCCGATGCCGAGCAGCTGACCGTCCGCACCGAGCTGGACCGGGAGACGCCGCAGGCCCGCGAGCTGGTCGACTTGGTGCGCGCGGTGCCGGGCCCGGCGGGCAGCACCGCGCTGGTCGGCGGCCAGGTGGCCGAGCTGCGGGACAGCCTCGCCGCGATCGGGTCGCGACTGCCGTACGCGGTCGGCTGGATCGTGCTCTCCACCTTCGTGCTGCTCTTCCTCTTCACCGGGAGCGTGGTGCAGCCGCTGCGCGCGCTGCTCTCCAACGCGCTGAGCCTGGCCGCCACGCTCGGACTCATGGTCTGGGTGTTCCAGCAGGGGCACTTCGCCGGGCTGCTCGGCTTCACCCCGGCGCCGCTGGACGTCTCGATGCTGCTGCTGCTCTTCTGCATCACCTTCGGGCTCTCCATGGACTACGAGGTCTTCGTGATCAGCCGGATCAAGGAGCTGCGCGACGGCGGCCTCGGTGACGAGGAGGCCGTGGTCGAGGGGCTGGCCAGGACCGGGCGGCTGGTGACAACGGCCGCGGCGCTGATCTCGATCAGCTTCCTCGCCTTCGTGGTGAGCGACGTGCGCTTCATCCAGTTCTTCGGCCTCGGGGCCGGGCTCGCGATCCTGATCGACGCCACCCTGGTGCGCGGCGTGCTGGTGCCGGTGACCATGCGGCTGCTCGGCCGGGCGGCCTGGTACGCGCCGCAGCCGCTGCGGCGGGTGCACCGCCGCTTCGGCCTGGCGGAGGCGTGACGCCGGGTACCAGAAGCTGATCTTGATTTCTGCCCGCATAACCGGACTTCGGGTCTGTTATGCGGGCAGAATCGCGTGGCTACCGGGGTCTATCCGACCCTGGACTGCTGAATCAGGGGCTCTGACGGGCTGGCGCGACGGTTGCCGCTAACTGCTGGCGATCGTGACGCTGTCCAGCGGGCCCCGAGCTGCACAGGATGTCCACCCCGGCGGCCGTCAATCGTTCGCGTTAACGACGGTTCATATCGTTTCCGCAGGTCGCGGTGTAGGTGAGGCGAAGATCACACCGTGGATTCGGGTTGCGGTATCGGTGCTCGGGAGCCCTCCCGGAGGGGGTTTTCGGGGGTGTTTCACAGCGGGCGAAAACCGCGGTCGTACAAATGCAAGTACATCTGTATGAACCGCCGCGGACGCGGCATGTAGTGAATTGCATCTGGAACCAACCTCAGGTTTTTTTCTGTGCGTCCAACCGGTGGCTATCTCCGTGAACTTCCGGAAAACCCCTGGTGAAACTGGGTGTCATGGAAACATTCCGATTCTTTCGATCGGGGTCCGCAAACGGCCGCGGAGCGCCCCCGGAAGTCGGGGCGCGTGCTCCGCGAGGCTCGGTGGCTGGGGTTGGAAAAGGGGGTTCCGATGGTCGTTCGGCTCGGCCGCGGCGGTGCGGAAACGGGTCGTCCGAAGCGGTTGCCGAGGGGCTGCCGCACCCCTGCTGACCTCGAAGGAGAGGGTTGCGTCCCGATAACGACTGTGTAGAGTTGTCGGTAACGCTGGCCGCAGTTGAGCGGCGACTCGCTGCGGCCAGCGGAACTCAATGGGGGAGTAGGGAATTCATCCCGACAGGAACCTCGGTGCAGGCCGCTTTCCGGCCCCGTGGTAGTCCTCCCCGAACCTCCGCTCCGCACCCCGTTCACCGGTGCGGCTGCTCGGAGTTGGCTGGAGTTGCGGTATTCGGTTCGCGGGATGGTGTCGCGAGGTGTGCCGGATGCTGATTCGGAAACGAGTTCCTCAGCGCGCGAGCGCTTTCTGGTCGGTCTCGGCCGCCGCCCTGCGGCCGGGGCCGAAGACGTAGGCGAGGAAGGCCAGCTCGGCGGCGAGCCCGACCCCGATCCGGATCGGGGTCGGCCAGCCGCTCGGCGTCACGAACCCCTCCAGCAGGCCGGAGACGAGCAGCACGACCACCAGCCCGAGGGCGATCGTCGCGGTGGCCCTTCCCTGCCTGGCGGCGGCCTCGATCCGGCTCAGCCTGCCCGGGTCGATGATCGTCCAGCCCAGCTTGAGCCCGGCGCCGCCCGCCACGAAGACCGCGGTCAGCTCGAGCATGCCGTGCGGCAGGATGAAGCCGAAGAAGGCGTCCAGCCTGCCCGCGTCGGCCATCAGCCCGGCGCTCACCCCCACGTTCACCGCGTTCATCACCAGCACGTAGACCGCGGGCAGGATGAGCGCGCCGGTGAACAGCGCGACCGCGGCCACCAGGGCGTTGTTGGTCCACACCTGGGCCGCGAAGGCGTCGTTCGGATGCTCGGAGTAGTACGACTCGAAGGCGCCGCCCGCCTCGGTGAGATGCGAGGTGTCCGCGGGCAGGCCGAGCGCCGAGCGGGCCGAGCCCGACCCGGCCACCCAGCCGGCCACGCCGGTGGCGACGGCGAGGAAGAGCAGCGTCACCGTGGTCCACCACGGCCACGCGCGGTAGACCGCGGCCGGGAAGCGGTGCGTGAAGAAGCGGCCGACCTGCGACCAGTTGTCCGAGCGGGTGCGCAGCACCCGGACCCGGGCCCTGGTCAGCACCGCGCTCAGCCCGGCGACCAGCTCGGGGTCGGGGCTGTGCTGCTGCAGCCGGGCCAGCTGCTGCGAGGTGAGGCGGTAGCGGGCGAGCAGCTCGTCCACCTCCTGGCCGGTCAGGCCGCGTTTGGTGGCGAGCTCGTCGAGCCGGGCCCAGGACCGGCGATGGGTGTAGCCGTACGCGTCGACGTCCATTCGGTTGCCTCCCACTCCCGCCGGTAGCAAGAATGCTAGGCGACATGGCTGCCTTCACCACGGGCGAAGCGGTCGCGCTCGAACTGCCGATCGCCCGCATCCCCACCCGCGCCACCGCGTTCCTCATCGACGTGGTGCTCCAAATCGTGCTCGCACTCATCGCGGCGGGCGGGCTGCTGGTGCTCGGCACCAGGTACGACATCGACTCCGCCTGGTTCGAGGCGCTCGTCGTCGTGCTGATCGTCGGCGTCCTGATCGGCTACCCGGTGCTCTGGGAGACGCTGACCACCGGCCGCACCCCCGGCAAGTTCGTGGTCGGGCTGCGGGTGGTGCGGGCCGACGGCGGGCCGGTCGACCTGCGGCACACGCTGACCCGCGGGCTGGCCGGGGCCATCGTTGACTTCTGGCTGCTCGGGGTGTTCGGTGCGGTCGCGGTGGTGACCTCGCTCTGCTCGCCGAACGCGCGGCGGGTCGGGGACGTGCTCGCGGGCACGGTCGTCGTGCACGCGCAGCGGCGGTTGCCGCTGCCCGCGCTCGCGGTGCCGCCGCCCTGGTTGGCCGGGTGGGTCGCGCGCACCGACCCGACCGCGCTGCCGGACGATCTGGCGCTCGCGGTGCGCCGCTACCTCACCCGGCTGCCCGATCTCACCCCCGCCGCGGCGCACGAACTCGGGGTCGCGCTGGTGCGCGCGGTCTGCGCGGCGCTCGGCGTCCCCGCGCCGGGGGAGCTGCCGCCGGTGCAGATCCTCGGCGCCGTCGTCGCCGAGCGGCAGCGCAGGGCCCTGCCCGGGCTGCGCGGGCCGGTGCTGGTTCCGGGGGCGGGCAACGGTTTCGGGCCCGCGGTGCCCCAGCCTCTCGCCGCACAGGGCGTGGCGACCGGCGGGCCGTCGCCGTGGAGTGCGCACGCACCGCTGCCGGGCGCCCCCTTCGGCCCGCTGCCGGGCAATGGCTCCGGCCCCGCGCCTGGGCTGCCGCCGAACAGCGATTTCGGTCTGCCGCACCGCAACGGCTGGGGCCCGCAGCCCAGCGGTAGTTCGCCCTCCGAGAGCCAGCGGGGCGGGAACGGCTTTCTCCCGCCGCCGGTGGGCTGAGCCCTACAGCGTCCCGGACTGCTTGAGCTCCAGGTACTCGTCGGCGAGCGCCTCCGGCAGCCGCTCCGGCCCGGCCGCGACGACGGCATAGCCACCGCGCCGCAGCGCCTCGGCGACGACGGCGCGCTCCGCCAGCACCTGCTCGGCGGCGGCCGCCGTATACGGATCGGCGCCGCGCCCGGCGACCGCGGCGGCGATCTCCGGATCGGTCACCGAGACCAGCAGCACCCGGTGCCTGCGGGCGAGCACCGGGAGCACCGGAAGCAGGTTCTCCCGGACGGCGGCGCCGTCCAGCGCGGTGAACAGCACCATCAGGCTGCGCCGCCTGCTGCGCCGGATGGCCGCGCGCACCAGCCCGGCGCAGTCGGTCTCCACCAGCGCGGGGGTGATTCCCGCGGTGGCGTGCAGCAGCCGCTGCTGCAGCTTGTTCCCGGTGACCCCGCGCACCTCGGCGCGCACCTCGCGGTCGAAGGCGAGCAGGTCGACGGTGTCGCCCGCCGCCGCGGCCAGCCCGCCGAGCAGCAGCGCCGCCTCGATGGCCGCGTCCAGCCGCGTCCCATCCCCGACCCGCCCCGCGGCCTGCCGCCCGGTGTCCATGAGCAGCACCACGTGCCGGTTGCGCTCCGGCCGCCAGGTGCGGACGAGCACGTCGGTGGCGCGGGCGGTGGCGCGCCAATCGATGGCGCGCACGTCGTCGCCTGCCACGTACTCCCGGAAGGAGTCGAACTCGGTCCCCTGACCGCGCATGTTCGCGACATTGCGGCCCTCCAGGTGCTGTAGCCGCTTGACCGCCGAGCGCAGCAGCTTCTCCGCGCGGAAGGCGGGCAGTGCCCGCACCCGCGCCGCGGCCTCGTAGCGGAACTGCCTGCCGGCGAGGCCGAGCGGGCCGCGCAGCCGCACCGTGACCGGCCCGGCGGCGCGATCGCCGCGGTAGGTGGGGGTGAGCGTGGTGTGCAGCCGGGTGGTGGTGCCCGCGGGCAGCTCGAGCTGGTGCTCGCGGCCTGCGGCGCGCGCGCTGTCCGGCCAGTCGTCCCAGAGCGTGCCGCGCGCCGCGCGGCCGCCGGTATTGGTGACGACGAGTTCGACGCTCGCCTCCCGGCCGAGCCGGACCGTGGTGATCGGCGCCCGGCGCAGCGTCAGCTCGTCCCGCCGCGGCAGCGCGAGCACGTCGACCAGCACCGCGAAGGCCAGCGCCGCGGTGGCGCCGACGACGCCGATCCAGGAGGGAAGCACCAGCGCGACGAGCAGCCCGAGCACCGCCGCCGCGGCCGCCGTCCGGCCGGTGACGACCATCGGGCTAGACCGGGACCGGGACGGCGTGCAGCAGCGCCGCCATCACCGCCTCGGTGCTCGCACCGTCCAGCTCCGCCTCCGGCTTGAGCTGCAGCCGGTGCCGCAGCACCGCGACGGCGACCACCTTGACGTCGTCCGGGGTGACGAAGCCGCGGCCGTTCAGCCAGGCGAAGGCGCGGGCCGCCGCCATCAGCGCGGTGGCGCCGCGGGTGGAGGCGCCGTGCTGCACGGCGGGCGCGGTCCTGGTGGCCCGGCACAGGTCGACGATGTAGGCGAGCACCTCGGGGGCGAGCGTCACCTGAGCGATCGCGGCGCGGCCGGCGGCCACGTGCGCGGCGCCGGCGACCGGGCGCAACCCGGCGGCGTTCAGGTCGCGCGGGTCGAAACCGCTCGCGTGCCGGTGCAGGATGCGGAACTCGTCGTCCCGGCCGGGCAGGTGGATGTCGACCTTGAAGAGGAAGCGGTCGAGCTGCGCCTCCGGCAGCGGGTAGGTGCCCTCCTGCTCGATCGGGTTCTGCGTGGCGACCACGACGAACGGGTCGGGCAGCGGGCGCGGCGTCCCGTCCACCGACACCTGCCGCTCCTCCATCGACTCCAGCAGCGAGGACTGGGTCTTCGGCGGGGTGCGGTTGATCTCGTCGGCGAGCAGCAGGTTGGTGAAGACCGGGCCCTGCCGGAAGGTGAACTCGGCCGAGTGCGGGTCGTAGATCTGCGACCCGGTGACGTCGCCCGGCATCAGGTCGGGGGTGAACTGCACCCGGGTGTGCGTCAGGTCGAGCGCGGTGGCCAGCGCCCGGACCAGCAGCGTCTTCGCCACGCCCGGCACCCCCTCCAGCAGCACGTGCCCGCGGCAGAGCAGGGCGAGCACCAGGTACATGACGGCGTCGTCGTTGCCGACCACCGCCTTCCCGATCTCGGCGCGCAGCGCGGTGAACGCGGCGTGCGCGTCCGCCGCGGTGGGGGTGTGCGTGGTGTCCGTGCTGGTCATCCGACCTCCGCTTCGATCAGATCAAGGTGGGTGGCGACGTGGTCGATGGTGCGTGCGTCCGGCACCGGGCCGTAGAGCACGCCGTGCAGCAGCGCGGGCTCGACGCGCAGCCGGGTGGCGAGCACCGCGACCACCCGCTCCGGCCCGTCCCCGGGGTGCAGCCCGAGCCGCGGCCGGACCCGGCGCAGGGTGGCGCGGCGCAGCGTGGCCGCGATGTGCTCGTGGTCGCCGGAGCGGCGGTACAGCGCGGCCTGCCCGGCGAGCAGCTCGTTGGCCCGCACCTCGATCGGGCGCGGCTCGCCGACCAGTGCGCCGCGCCGCCGCGCCCGCCACCAGACCAGTACCGCGGCGGCGATGAGCAGTTGCAGCCCGCCGAAGGCGAGCGGGGCGGGGAGGCGGCTGAAGATCGAGTCCGAGCCGGGGCCGAAGCCGGGGAAGTCGATGTCGTCCGGGTAGTCGGGGGGCGGCGGCGGTAGCTCGGGGGGCGGCGGCTGCGGCGGGGTCATGGGGGCGCTGCATGCCTGGAGCAGGGCGTAGAGCAGGAAGCCGGTGGCGATCGCGGCGGCGAGCATGCCCCAGAAGCGCGGGTTGCGCAGCAGCCGCGGCAGTTCCGGGCGGGCGCGGCGACGCTTGCGTCCGGGGCGGCTCTCGACCTCGGGGCGCTCCTCCGGCTCCGGGGCCGGTGGCGGTGCGCCCGCGGAGTAGCGGTCGGCGTACTCGAGCCGGCGGTACTCGTCCTCGGTGGCGTGTCTGCCGCCGTAGACGACCTCGTCGAACGAGCCCGCCGCCGGGTGCAGCGGGGTCGCGGACTCCAGGGGGAGCGTGGTGGAGGCGTCGTCCGCGGTCTCCTGCGCGGTGCGCGAGCGGCGGACCTCGAGAGTGCCGTTCTGCTCCAGGCCGCGCAGGACCGCGCGGAAGCGCTCGCGCAGCGCGGTGTCGTAGTCGCGGCGGGCCGCCGCCGCCTCCGACGCGGCGCGGTGCTCGGCCGCCGGGCCGAGCCGCGGTGTCGCGGGGGTATGGACGCCATGCCCGCTGGGGCCGGCGCCATGCCCGCTGGGGCCGGCGCCATGCCCGCTGGGGTCGGCGGCGTGCCCGCCCGGGCCCGGGCCGTGCCCGCCCGGGCCGGAGTCGTGCCGGCCGGGGCCGGGGCCGGGCTTGCTCAGGTCGGGGCTCACCGGGCGCCGCCGGTGACGACGATGTCGAGCCCCTCGCGGCGGCAGCGCCGGTCGACGTAGCAGACGACCCGCCCCGCGGCGTCGATCAGCTCGCCGATCGCGGCGATCAGCAGCACACCGCCGGTGATCAGCAGGATCACCGCCCAGCGGCGGGTGCCGGTGTAGTCGGAGAGGTAGAGCGGGATGGCGAGCAGCGGCACCGCGAGCACGGTGAGCAGCAGCATCCGGCAGATCCAGAGCCAGGCCAGCGACCAGCTCGCGCGGTCGGCGAGCAGCCGGGAGCGGGCGACGGCGGCTCCGTACGGCAGCCGCTCCCCGAGCAGCAGCGGGATCACCAGGTAGTACCGCGCCCGCAGGTAGGCGAGCCACAGCACGCCCGCCCCTCCGGTCAGCGGCAGCACGATCCCGCCGACCAGCACCCCGACGCCGGTGAACCAGAGCTGGTACCGCAGCAGCCCGCCGAGCCGGGGGCGCAGTGCCGCCAGCGCGGCGACCGGGCCCGGCTTCTCCCCGCGCAGCGTCGCCAGCCCGAGCGCGACGGTGCAGCCCCGGATCAGGAAGCGCAGCAGCAGGATCGCGAGCGCGCTGCCGAGCACGGCTCCCCACGCGATCCCGGCATCCGACCCGCCACTCAGCTCGGAGAACAGCGCCGTCACCCCGAAGACCAGCCCCTCGGCCAGCGCGACCCCGGCGCCGGTGAGCACCGCGAGCGCGACGACGGAGCTCTGGAGCAGCGCGAACGGCTCGTCCAGCTGTTCGCGGAAGCTGAGCGGGCGCACCGGGACCGTCGTGCCGGGGGAGCCCGGTACCGGATCACCTCCCACCCCGACGGCACCGGCCGGGGCAGCGGCAGGTAGCACGCGGCGAGTCTAACCGGACGGACGGGCCAGCCGCGTCGGCTCCGGACGCCCGCGCAGCGTCACCGATTCGCCGAGTTCCCAGTGCGCGGCCTCGGCCGGGTCGGCGGCGCGCACCGTGCTCTCCGAGCTGAGCACGAGCAGCGGCTCACGCTTGGCGAGTTCGCAGAGCCGGGCCGCCTGGTTCACCGCGTCGCCGATCACGGTGAACTCGTAGCGCTGCCGCGCGCCGACATTGCCCGCGACCACCCGCCCGGCCGCGACCCCGACGGCCGCGGTGAAATCGCTCGCGTCGACCAGCCTTTCGCGGATGGCGCGGGCGCAGGCCAGCGCCGACCCCGCCGCGTCGGCGAGCGGCGCCGGGGTACCGAAGACCGCGAGCGCGGCATCGCCCTCGAACTTGTTCAGCAGCCCGCCGTGCCGCTCCACCTCGGCCACCACCACGTCGAAGAAGCGGTTCAGGATGGCGACGATCTCCGGCGCCGGCCTGCTCGCGGCCATGGCGGTGGAGCCGACGATGTCGATGAAGAGCGTGGCGGCGTCGGTCTCCATGCCGCCCAGCACCGGGTCGCGCTCCAGCGCGGCGGCGGCGACGTCGCGGCCGACGTGCCTGCCGAACAGGTCCCTGAGCTGCTCGCGCTCGCGCAGCCCTGCGACCATGCGGTTGAAGCCGCTCTGCAGCTCGCCGAGCTCGGTGCCGTCGTAGACGACGACGGCGGCGTCCAGGCTGCCGTCCTCGACCAGCCGCAGCGCGCGGCGCACGCCGTTGATCGGCGCGACCGTGGCGGAGAGCGTCTGCGCCAGCAGGACAAGGCCGAAGACCAGGGTGGCGCCGCCGAACGAGAGCACACAGACCGCGAGCCGGGCCGCGCTGACGTCGTCCCTGGCCAGCGCCAGGATCGCGACCACCATGGTGCCCGCGACCGGGACGCCGGAGCCGAGCATCCAGACCAGCAGGGTGCGGCCGAAGACGCCGATGCCGCGCCTGCTGCGGGTCGGCGCCGCGTCCAGCACCCGCGCGGTCACCGGCCGCAGCGCGAACTCGATCAGCAGGTAGCTGTTGGCGCACACCACGATCGCGCTGAACGCGATGCCGAGCGAGACCTTGGGGATGAAGCGCGGATCGGCCAGCCCGGCCAGCACGGTGAGCAGCGTGACCCCGCCCAGCCAGAGCGCCGCCTGGTAGAGCACCAGCGTGCGCGGCACCCGGCCTGCGGCGATCTGCTCGGCCTCGGTCGGCACGTGGTCCGGGTCGATGGCCCAGCGCAGCGCGCGCAGCCCGCCGGTGGTGCCCCACCAGACCCCGATCAGAATCGCGACCAGCGCGTAGACCGGGGCCGCGATCACGCTCAGCAGCAGGTCGCCGGTGAAGACCGAGGGGCCGGGCAGCACGAAGCCGATCAGCGCGATGGAGACGACGACGCCGACGAAGTTCGCCAGCACGATGGAGACGGTGAGCAGCCCCTGGATCCGGAGCCGGCGCAGCCCGGCCGGCTCCTCGACCGTGCCGAGCAGCGGCGAACCCCACGGTGCGCCGACCACCGTCGGCGCGGCGGGGGCAGGCTGTACCGCGGCGTCAGTCTCGGGCATATCGGTCACCGAAGGTCATGGACGCAGCCTAGAGACCGGGCCAGCGCCCGGCTCGGGCTTGTCCGCCGGGCGGCGGGAGGGGTCGGTCGATTCACCGGGCCGGCGGAAGGGCGGGCCGCTTCGCGATGGCAACGGCGTCCGGCTCGTAGCGGCCAGGGCCGGCGACTTCCGGCTCGGATCGGTCGGGATGCCGGCCCGGACCGGCCGGGGCGTACGGGGGCGCGACGGTGGCGACCACCGGATGCTCCGGCTCGCCTTCCAGGACCGCCCCGACCACAACGGTGCGGGTGCGCCGGACGGTGAAGGTGATCTCCTCCCGCTCCTCCAGCGCCCGCACCGCGATCCGCAGCGGCTGGGCGGCGGTGCCGATGGCAGCGGCGACGACGCCGGGCACGAACGGCCGGACGAGCCGGACGGCGGTGCCGGAGAACGGCACCGTGCCGAGGACCGGCAGGTGCACGGCGTCCGGGTCGGTGCGCGCGGGCAGGTCGGTGACGCGCACCGGCTCGACCGGCACGGCGGCGGGCAACGCGGGCGTGCCTTCCTGGTCGCCGGGCAGGGCGAGCCCGGTCGCCCGCGGCGCCGGCTCGGTGATCCCGATCTCCAGCCCGCCGATGGCCGCGATCACCCGGGTGCGCTGGCGCTCCCGGTCGATCGCGGTATCCGCGTCGGCGACCAGCTTGACGGCGGTGAGCTCCTGCTCGGCCCGCACCCGCTCGGTCTCGGTGCGGGTCTGCGCGCGCTGGACCGCGATGGCCGCGTCGGCCTCCCGCTCGGCCCGGTCGCGCACCAGGTCGGCGGCGATCCTTCGATCGAAGGTGGTGTCGCCGCGCCAGCGCCGCAGCAGCAGCGGGAGCAGCGCCAGCGCCACGAAGACCAGCAGGCAGAGCAGCCGGGGGAGCAGCGCGGCGCGCTCGTTCATGGCCGACCAGCGGGCGCCGAGCCCGCGATCGGTGGCGGCGGCCGCCGCAGTCGCGCTCAGCTCCCGCTCGGCGCTGCCGACCCGCTGGTCCAGCGCGGGCGCGCGCTGCTCGGCGGTGGCGAGCCGGTTGCGGGCGTCGGTGAGCAACTCGTTGGCGGTCCGCGCCTCCGGCCCGTCACCGGGCACCCCGGTGATCCTGGTGTCCGGGCAGCCGGGGCCGGGGTTGAATTCGCAGCGCGCGGTGACCAGCGCGGTGTCGATATCGGCGCGTGCGGCGGCGACGGCGGCGTCCAGCGCGGTGCGCTCGGCGCGGGCCAGCTCCAGCTCGGCGCGGGCGGCGGTGACCGCGGGCCCGGACTCCGCCGCGGCGAGCGCGCGGTCGTCGAGGGTGCGGTCGACGGCGCCGGCGAAGAGCACCGTCGCGGCGAGTTCGGCGAGGACCACGCCGGTCAGCACCGCGAGCAGCGCGCGCCCGGCCGTGCCGAGCGGGTCCGGCGTCCGCCCCGGGCGCGCGGTGGCGCAGGCGCGCCCGACCAGCGCGGCGAAGGCGGCGGCCGCGGTTCCGGCCGCGACGGCACCGGCGACCGGGAGCGCGGGAACCGAAGCCGCGGCTGTGACCCCGCCCGCGACCAGGGCGAAGCCGAGCACGGCCACACCGGTGGTGACGTAGCCGGAGCGCTCGTGCGGTAGCGCGGGAGCATCGGCAGGCGCACCGCCAAGCCAAGTGAACAGTCCGGTCACGGTCATGGACTCCACATCCTCCGTGTCGGTGGCGGACCGGGGCGTTCACAGAGTGACAGCATCCGGCCGACGCTTCGAGGGGGTGCGCGGCGATGTGGTCGAGTTCACACGGAAGCCCTTGCCCCGCAGGACGACAGGGTGCCGCCGCTGGACCGGACGCCCGGTCTGTGGTGAACCCCACTCGACGAGTTAGCTGAAAGTGTGCCGGGCTCCGCGCCGGAACAAAGATGCCGGACGGTCGTATCACGTCACCCGCTTGTCACATCCCTGTCATATCCGTCTCAGCCAGCACGCGCCCGAGTTAGCCGCGGTGCGGCTGGTTTGTTCTCCCCTCCGCGGGGGAAATCTGTATCGACGCAGGTGGGCGCTGCTTCTCCAGTTCCGCACCCGGGTTTCGCCGCCGAAACCCGGGTGCGTCGCGTCGCTGGCACCCGGTGCCAGGGGATCGATCGACCCGCGAGCCCTGCCTTACACTGGACAACGCGCACAAAGTGGAGGACCGCATGAAGAAGCCCAGCTAGACCTGATTTCCATTGAATCTGAGTTGGTTGGGCTTCGGACCTGACTTATCGTTTGCTCTTACGCCGGACACCGTCCGGCCTGCCGCCCCGCGCGCCGCAGCCCCGAGTCGGTGCTCAGGTAGCGGGCGGCCACCCGCACGGAGGTAGTGATCGCCCCAGCGCTTCGCTATCACCGAGCAGCCCACACGTAACACCCTGCGGGTGGACAACTGGAGACGTGACTGCACGCCGAGACCATCAGCGCGGCTGGATTCGGAACGTACGGACGCAGTCTTGACCAGGCGTTCGAACGAGATGGCCGCTATCGCGATGGCCCCGCTCCTCGATCGCCTACTTCCTGAAGGCAGAGGCATGACGCAACTTCCCGGCCACCGGTCACCCGGACCCATCGGTCTCTACGATCCGGCGAACGAGCACGACTCCTGCGGCGTCGCGTTCGTCGTCGACATGCACGGCCGCCGCAGCCGCGACATCGTCGACAAGGCCATTACGGCTCTGTTGAACCTGGAGCACCGCGGTGCCGCCGGCGCCGAGCCGAACTCCGGCGACGGCGCGGGCATCCTGATCCAGCTTCCGGACCGCTTCTTCCGTGCCGTGGCCGGCGTCGAGTTGCCCGCCGAAGGCTCCTACGCCTCCGGGATCGCCTTCCTGCCGCAGGCCCGCCGCGAGGCGGCAAGGGCCGCGTACGGCGTGGAGAAGATCGTCAAGGAGGAGGGGCTCGAGGTCATCGGCTGGCGCGACGTGCCGATCGACGAGAGCTCGCTGGGCGCGCTCGCGCGCGACGCCATGCCCACCTTCCGGCAGATCTTCATCGCCTCCCCGAAGCACGCGGGTGGGAGTGGGGCGGGAGCAGGCACAGCCGAGCAGCTCTCCGGCATGGACCTGGAGCGCCGCGCCTACGTCATCCGCAAGCGGGTCGAGCACGAGCTCGGCAAGCAGGGCGCGGGCGAGGGCGCGACCGGAAGGGAGACGGTCTACTTCCCGAGCCTCTCCGGGCAGACCTTCGTCTACAAGGGCATGTTCACCACCCCGCAGCTGCGCGCCTTCTACCTCGACCTGCAGGACGACCGGGTGGAGAGCGCGCTCGGCATCGTGCACTCCAGGTTCTCCACCAACACCTTCCCCTCCTGGCCGCTGGCGCACCCGTTCCGCCGGGTCGCGCACAACGGCGAGATCAACACCGTCACCGGCAACGAGAACTGGATGCGCGCGCGCGAGGCGCTGCTGCGCAGCGAGGTCTTCGGCATCGACCAGGCGGGCAAGAACCGGCTGGAGAAGATCTTCCCGGTCTGTACGCCGGGGGCCAGCGACACCGCCCGCTTCGACGAGGTGCTGGAGCTGCTGCACCTCGGCGGCCGCAGCCTCCCGCACGCCGTGCTGATGATGATTCCCGAGGCCTGGGAACGCAACGAGACGATGGACCCGGCCAACCGGGCGTTCTACCAGTACCACTCGATGCTGATGGAGCCGTGGGACGGCCCGGCATCGGTCTGCTTCACCGACGGCTCGGTCGTCGGCGCCGTGCTCGACCGCAACGGCCTGCGCCCGAGCCGGATCTGGGTCACCGACGACGGCCTGGTCGTGATGGCCTCCGAGGTCGGCGTGCTCGACATCGACCCGGCCAAGGTGGTCAGGAAGGTCAGGCTGCAGCCGGGCCGGATGTTCCTGGTCGACACCGCCCAGGGCCGGATCGTCGGCGACGAGGAGATCAAGGCGACCCTGGCTGCCGAGCACCCGTACCAGGAGTGGCTCGACGAGGGCGTCAAGAAGCTCTCCGACCTGCCCGACCGCCCGCACGTGCACATGTCGCACGACCGGGTGCTGATTCGGCAGCAGATCTTCGGCTACACCACCGAGGAGCTGAACCTGCTGCTCTCGCCGATGGCGAAGACCGGCGGCGAGGCGCTCGGCTCGATGGGCACGGACACCCCGATCGCGGTGCTCTCCGCGCGGCCCCGGCTGCTCTTCGACTACTTCTCGCAGATCTTCGCGCAGGTCACCAACCCGCCGCTGGACGCGATCCGGGAAGAGGTCGTCACCAGCCTCAAGCGCAACCTCGGCCCCGAGGGCGACCTGCTGCACCCCAGCGTGGAGTCGTGTCGGCAGATCGCCATCGAGGGCCCGATCCTGGACAACGACGAGCTCGCCAAGCTGGTGCACATCAACGACGACGGCTCGCAGCCCGGGCTGCGCTCGGTGGTCGTGCGCGGGCTGTACCCGGTCGCCAAGGGCGGCAAGGGGCTGCGCCAGGCGATGAAGGCGATCAACACCCAGGTCTCGGCCGCGATCGAGGGCGGGGCGCGGATCATCGTGCTCTCCGACCGCGAGTCCAACGAGAAGCTGGCGCCGATTCCGTCGCTGCTGCTCACCGCCGCGGTGCACCACCACCTGGTGCGCGAGCGCACCCGCACCATGGTCGGGCTGATCGTGGAGGCCGGTGACGCCCGCGAGGTGCACCACATGGCCACCCTCGTCGGCTTCGGCGCGGGCGCGGTGAACCCGTACATGGCCTTCGAGTCGCTGGAGGACATGCTGGAGCGCGGCGCGCTCGCCATGCCGGGCAGCACCGGCGACACCGGGGCCGATTACCGCGCGGCCGTCGCCAACTACATCAAGGGCGCGGGCAAGGGCGTGCTCAAGGTGATGTCCAAGATGGGCATCTCCACCCTCGCCTCGTACAACGGCGCGCAGCTCTTCCAGGTCATCGGCCTGGCGCAGGAGCTGGTCGACGAGTACTTCACCGGGCTGCGCTCGCACCTGGACGGCATCGGCCTCGACGAGATCGCCGCCGACGTCGCCGCGCGGCACGGCGTGGCGTTCCTGGAGAACCGCAACGAGCGCGCGCACCGCGAGCTCGAGGTCGGCGGCGAGTACCAGTGGCGCCGCGAGGGCGAGTACCACCTGTTCAACCCGGACACCGTCTTCAAGCTGCAGCACGCCACCCGCAGCGGGCAGTACTCGGTCTTCAAGGAGTACACCAAGCTGGTGGACGACCAGTCCGAGCGGCTGGCCTCGCTGCGCGGGCTCTTCAAGTTCCGCAACGGCGCGCGCTCGCCGATCCCGATCGAGGAGGTCGAGCCGGCCACCGCGATCGTCAAGCGCTTCTCCACCGGCGCGATGAGCTACGGCTCCATCTCCGCCGAGGCGCACGAGACGCTGGCCATCGCCATGAACCGGCTCGGCGGCCGCTCCAACTCCGGCGAGGGCGGCGAGCACCCGGCCCGCTTCGAGGTCGAGGAGAACGGTGACTGGCGGCGCAGCGCGATCAAGCAGGTGGCCTCCGGCCGCTTCGGCGTGACCGCGCACTACCTGACCAACTGCAGCGACATCCAGATCAAGATGGCCCAGGGGGCCAAGCCGGGCGAGGGCGGCCAGCTGCCCGCGCACAAGGTGTACCCGTGGGTCGCCGAGGTGCGGCACTCGACGCCGGGCGTCGGGCTGATCTCGCCCCCGCCGCACCACGACATCTACTCCATCGAGGATCTGGCGCAGCTGATCCACGACCTGAAGAACGCGAACCCGCAGGCTCGGATTCACGTGAAACTTGTCGCGGAGCCCGGCGTCGGCACCGTCGCCGCGGGCGTCTCCAAGGCGCACGCCGACGTGGTGCTGATCTCCGGGCACGACGGCGGCACCGGCGCCTCGCCGCTCACCTCGCTCAAGCACGCGGGCGGCCCCTGGGAGCTCGGCCTGGCCGAGACCCAGCAGACGCTGCTGCTGAACGGGTTGCGCGACCGGATCGTCGTGCAGGTCGACGGCCAGATGAAGACCGGCCGCGACGTGATGATCGCCGCGCTGCTCGGCGCCGAGGAGTACGGCTTCGCGACCGCGCCGCTGGTGGTCTCCGGCTGCATCATGATGCGCGTCTGCCACCTGGACACCTGCCCGGTCGGCGTCGCCACGCAGAACCCGGTGCTGCGCGAGCGCTTCACCGGCAAGCCGGAGTTCGTCGAGAACTTCTTCCTCTACATCGCCGAGGAGGTGCGCGAACTGCTGGCCTCGCTCGGCTTCCGCACCATCGACGAGGCCGTCGGCCGGGTCGACCTGCTCGACACCAGCAAGGCCAAGCAGCACTGGAAGGCGAGCAAGCTCGACCTCTCGCCGATCCTGGACGACGTCGAGACGGCGTTCATGTACCAGGACCGCCGCTGCACCAAGACCCAGGACCACGGCCTGGACAAGGCGCTCGACCAGCAGCTCATCACGCAGAGCCGGGACGCGCTGGAGCGCGGCAAGGCGGTGAAGTTCGAGACCAAGATCTCCAACGTGAACCGCACCGTCGGCACCATGCTCGGCCACGAGGTGACCAAGCTCTACGGCGGCGCCGGGCTCCCCGACGACACCATCGACATCACCTTCACCGGCTCCGCGGGCAACAGCTTCGGCGCCTTCGTGCCCGCAGGCATCACGCTGCGGGTGCAGGGCGATGCCAACGACTACGTCGGCAAGGGGCTCTCCGGCGGCCACCTGGTGGTCCGGCCCTCGCCGAACGCACCGGCCGATTTCGTCGCCGCGGAGAACATCATCGCGGGCAACGTGATCCTGTTCGGCGCGACCAACGGCAAGGCGTTCATCAACGGCGTGGTCGGCGAGCGGTTCGCGGTGCGCAACTCGGGCGCCGTCGCGGTGGTCGAGGGCGTCGGTGACCACGCCTGCGAGTACATGACCGGCGGCCGGGTGGTGATCCTCGGCGAGACCGGGCGCAACTTCGGCGCGGGCATGTCCGGCGGCGTCGCCATCGTCTACGACCCGGACGGCACCTTCGCCGCGAAGGTGAACCCGGAGCAGAGCGAGGCGGTGGAGCAGCTCTCGGGTGACGATTTCACCTGGCTGCGCGACATCATCGCCGAACACCGCGAGCAGACCGGTTCCGCGGTGGCCGATCGCATTCTCGGCGATTGGTCGCAGCAGGTGAACCACTTCGTGAAGGTCATGCCGCGCGAATACAAGAAGGTCCTGTTGGCGATCTCCGAGGCCGAGAAGGCCGGCCGGGACGTCGACGCTGCGATTATGGAGGCCGCTCGTGGCTGACCCCCAGGGTTTTCTGAAGCACACCGCCCGGGAGCTGCCCAAGCGGCGCCCGGTCCCGCTCCGGCTGATGGACTGGAAGGAGGTGTACGAGGATTTCTCGCACGACACCCTCCGCACCCAGGCCAGCCGCTGCATGGACTGCGGTATCCCGTTCTGTCACAACGGCTGTCCGCTCGGGAACCTGATCCCGGACTGGAACGACCTCGTGTACAAGGACAACTGGCGCGACGCCATCGACCGGCTGCACGCCACCAACAACTTCCCCGAGTTCACCGGGCGGCTGTGCCCGGCGCCGTGCGAGGCGTCCTGCGTGCTCGGGATCAACCAGGACCCGGTGACCATCAAGCAGGTCGAGGTCGAGATCATCGAGAACGCCTTCGACGAGGGCTGGGTCGCCCCGGTGTACCCGACCCGGCTCACCGGCAAGAAGATCGCGGTCGTCGGCTCCGGCCCGGCGGGCATGGCCGCCGCGCAGCAGCTGACCCGCGCCGGCCACACCGTCACGGTGTTCGAGCGCGCCGACCGCATCGGCGGGCTGATGCGCTACGGCATCCCGGAATTCAAGATGGAGAAGCGCTTCATCGACCGCCGGATGGCGCAGATGGAGGCCGAGGGCACCATCTTCCGGGCAGGCGTGAACGTCGGCGTCGACATCACCGCCGACGAGCTGCGCGAGCAGTTCGACGCGGTCGTGCTCTCCGGCGGCGCCACCCAGGCCCGCGACCTGCCGATCCCCGGCCGCGAGCTGGACGGCATCCACCAGGCCATGGAGTTCCTGCCCTGGGCCAACCGGGTGCAGCTCGGAGACGAGGTCACCGACGAGCGCGGCCTCCCGCCGATCAACGCGCGGGACAAGAAGGTCGTCATCATCGGCGGCGGCGACACCGGCGCCGACTGCCTCGGCACCTCGCACCGGCAGGGCGCCGCCTCGGTGCACCAGTTCGAGATCATGCCGCGCCCGCCGGAGGAGCGCGCGGGCTCCACCCCGTGGCCGACCTACCCGCTCATGTACCGGGTCTCCTCGGCGCACGAGGAGGGCGGCGAGCGGGTGTTCTCGGTGAACACCGAGCGCTTCGTCGGCGCCGACGGCACCGTCACCGGGCTGCAGGCGCACGAGGTGAAGATGGTCAACGGCCGCTTCGAGAAGGTCGACGGCACCGAGTTCACCCTCGAAGCCGACCTGGTGCTGCTCGCCATGGGCTTCGTCGGCCCGGACAAGGGCGGGCTCCTCACCGACCTCGGCGTCGGCTACGACCAGCGCGGCAACGTCCAGCGCGACAAGAGCTGGGCCACCAACGTCCCCGGCGTCTTCGTCGCGGGCGACATGGGCCGCGGCCAGTCGCTGATCGTCTGGGCCATCGCCGAGGGCCGCGCGGCCGCCGCCGCCGTCGACCGCTACCTGGAGGGCGAGACCGCGCTGCCCGCGCCCATCACCCCCACCATGGTCGCCCAGCGCTGACCCCCCGATTTCCCCGGCAGGGGGAAGGCGGGCGCCTGTGGACAACGGAGTCCACAGGCGCCTTTCGCGTCTCCGGGACCGGGCGGGTCGATGTTAATGTGGATGCGTGCAGCCTGAGGGGGGTTCCGTCGCCGATGGGGAGATATGGCGTTGGAACAGGAAGCGTGCCACCGGAATCGTGTTGACCGACCATGGGGATCAGGTGTGGTTCGCGGTCAACTCGCTGCGCGGGCGGAACTTCGACGACGTCGCGATCGGTGATCGTGTAACCGTCGAATACGTTGTGGCTCAACAGGATTCGCACAGTTTGCGGGCTACCCATGTGAGGTGGCTCGAGTAGAGCCGTGAATATCGGGGGGAACAATGAAATATCTCGTGGCTATCGCCGCCTGTCTGCCTGCCGTCGTTTTCCCGTCGGCCGGTCCCGCCTCCGCCGCGCCGAATCCGGTGTCGATGGAGTTCACCGCCGGTCAGCCCTACCGGGAGTACGCCAACAGCGTGTCGCGCTTCACCGCCCAGGTCGACTTCCGGACGGTGACGCTGGCGTGGTCGCTGGAGATGACGCCGTCCACTCAGGCGGTGATCGCCGGAACGATGAATTGCCAGACCAAGATCGACGGTATCCAGGGCTACGTGGACGATCATCGGAATCTGCCGCCGGACTACCTTCTGCATTCCAGTGTGAAGGTGCAGCGCGGCAAGAACTACAAGCTGCGTAGTCGCTGTGATTTCAAGGCGTTGACCACTACGGGGATGCAGCCCGGCAATGTCGAAACCGCGGTCGATTTCGTGGTTCGCTGAGTGCGCCGTTCGGCTGTGACGTGCTGGAAGAAGACGGCCCCGCACTCGCCGGACCAGCGGGCGGCCGGAGTATCGAGGTAATCGGACAAGTCCGGGGTTCGGATGGCGTTGCCTCGGCGCTACCTCTATTGTGGTCGGCGGTGTGCCGTTGATCTTGGGATGGGGTCGGGTGGCAACGACCCCGGGGTGAGAACTGTTCACCCGCCGTGCACAGGCGTGAAACGCGTCGAGGACAGCATCGAGGCGGCAACTTGTCGGGCTCGCTCCTGCGGGGGCAACGGTTTTGGAACTGGAGCGGAATGCAGTTGAAGAAGGTCGTCGCGGCTCTCGGTGCGTCCGCGGCACTCGTTTCCGGCGTGGTGCTCGGCGGCACCGGGACCGCGGTCGCGGATCCCGGCTGCCCCAGCCTGTACGTGGTCGCGATCCCGGGCACCTGGGAGACGGGGCGCGACAAGGAGCCGGGGCCGGGGATGCTGGCCGGGGTCACCAACAACCTGCCGCGCTCAGTGGAGGTCGACTACGTCACCTACTCCGCCACCGCGTTCCCGTGGGAGGGCGAGGTATACGGCAACTCCAAGAAGGAGGCCGTGAACGCCGCCCGCGGGCTGATCGGCGACATGGCGCGGGCCTGCGGGGCCACCCAGATCGCGCTGGTCGGCTACAGCCAGGGCGCGGATGCCGCCGGTGACCTGGCCGCCGACATCGGCACCGGGCTCGGCGTCGTCTCGCCGGACCGCATCGCGGGCGTCGGGCTCATCTCCGACCCGCGCCGCTCCCCGACCGACGTGCAGGTCGGCCCGGTGGCGGGCGGCGCGGGCGCGGGCGGGCCCCGGGTCGGCGGCTTCGGCTGGATCAGCGACCGCACCCGCACCATCTGCGCGGTGGACGATCTCTACTGCGCCACCGCGACCGACGACTTCATCACCCGCTTCGCCGGCTTCCTCGCCATGAGCTCGGAGGCCAACGTCGCCAATATGGGCCGCTACCAGCAGGAAGCCGGTTCCATCATCAACGACCTGATGGCGCACGGCGGCGTGCCGACGCTGCAGGGCCAGCTCACCGAGTCGGCCAACGAGCAGCGGGTGAAGGATCTGGAGCGGTTCTACAGCTCGCAGGCGCACACCCTGTACGGCAGCTACCGGGTGGACAACGGCAAGAGCGCGGTCCGCTGGATGCACGACTGGATCGCGGGCATGGCCTGACGCCGCCCTGACCACGACGAAGGCCACCGCCCGATCCGGGCGGTGGCCTTCGTCGTACTCAGCTCAGAGCGCCGAGCCGGTGGGCGGCAGGAACTGCTGCTGGAACTGCCGGAACTGGTCCGGCGCCCGGTGGTCGTCGCGGCGGTCGTTCCGCTGCCCGTCCCAGGGGCGGTCGCCGTCGCGATGGTCGGGGCGGGCGACCTCGGTGCCCGCGGGGTCGACCTGGACGGTGGCCGCCGGTTCGGCGGCGGAGGCGGTGCCCGCCAGCAGGGCTACCGGGGCGGCGAAGAGCGCGCCTGCCAGCGAGACACCGGCGACGCGTCGAGCGATCTTCGAGGAGAGCAACACGGTTTCCTTTCCTTGGACCAGCGCGCCGCGGAGCGGCGCACTGCACCCATCGAAAGGCTTCTCCCTGGGACGGCGGTGCGACCAGGCTGGCAGTCCGCTGTGCGGGGTCAGGACTCGAGGTTGCGCGGAAGCAGATCCCAGACGTGCGCGTTCTCGTTCACCGTCGCGACCGTGCGATCACCGTTGCGCGAGTACAGGATTCGGGTGATCGAGCAGTAGTCGATCGGGAAGGTGAGCGGGCGGGGCAGCCCGAGCACGTCCTGCAGCGTCACGTTCACCACGCCGCCGTGCGCGAAGGCGAGCACGGTGTCGGCGGGGTCGGCGGCCTTCACCAGGTCGGTGACGACCGCCGCGACCCTGGCCGCGAAGGCGGGGCCGTCGATCTGCTCCGGCAGGTGGCCCGCCTTGATCCGGTCGTAGGCGGCGCGGAACTCGGTCTTCGCGTCCTCGATCGGGATGTAGGCGGGCAGGTCGCGGTCGTACTCGGCGAGGTCGTCGAAGACCTCGACCTCGAGGCCGAGTGCGGCCGCCGCGGGCGCCGCCGTCTCCAGGGCGCGCCGCTGCGGGCTGCTCACGATCCGGGTGATCCGGCGGTGGTGCCGCAGCGCATCGGGGACCCGCGCCGCCTGGCTGGTCCCGAGCGGGGCCAGCTCCGGGTCGGCGGGGGCCTGCGAGCCCACGATGCGGACCGGCTGGGCATGGCGGACGAAGATGAGCTGCACCCGTCCACCGTATCCGCCGCTACTGCTGCTTCTTGCGCTTGGTGAGCAGGTAGATGCCGACCACGATCGCCACGACGACCAGCAGGCAGCAGATGCCGCCGAAGATCAGGCCGCCGCCACCGCGGGACTTCTTCTTCTTGGCGGCCTCGTAGTCGATGACCGAGGTCAGGACGTCCGGGCTGGCCCAGATGTGCGGGTCGAGCAGCGGGGCCTGGGTGAGCAGGTCGAGATACATGGTGTTCCCCTCGTCGGCGGGTTCGGCCTCCTCCCGGAGCCGAATGTTCAGGCTAGCCGCCGGGTTTGCCCGCGGGAGCGGTTCCGGCCCGGTGGCCTGCTTTCAAGATCGCGGGTACGCCGCCGGGCGTTTACACGTGGCGCGAAATTTCTTCGCTCAGTGCGGGGGCCATTGGCCGCCCGGGCGGCCGCGGTCCTGGGTGTCCGGCTGCACCGGAGCGCCGTAGTTCGGCTGGGAGCCGTAGGCGGGCTGGGCACCCGGGCCGGTGCCGTAACCCGGCTGGGCGCCGTAGTTCGGCTGGGCGCCGGGTGCGGCGCCGTAACCCGGCTGCGAGCCATAACTCGGCTGGGCGCCAGGTGCGGTGCCGTAATCCGGCTGCGAGCCGTAGTTCGGCTGGGCGCCGGGTGCGGTGCCGTAATCCGGCTGCGAGCCGTAACCCGGCTGGGCGCCGTAGGTGGGTTGGGCACTCGGGCCGGTGCCGTAACCCGGCGCGGTTCCGTACCCCTGTGGCGGGCCGTAACCGGGCTGTCCGGGTCCGCCGGCGAACCCGTGCTGCGCGCCGTGACCCGGTCGGGCACCGTAGCCGGGCTGGACCTGCCCCCCGACCCCCGGCGGGTTGGGGGTCCCCGACCCCGACTTCCGACTGCGGAGCACCAACCCGATGACGATCGCCGCGACGAGCCCGAGGCAGACGATCCCGACGGCGAAGGCGCCGATCCCCCCACCCCCGCTCCCGCGGCTTCCCCCGCGCTTGCGCGCCTCGAGCGCGTCGGCGAGCAGGACCGGATCTGGTTGAGCGGACAGCAGCGGATCGAGCAACCCCGATGTGACGAGCAGGCCGACAGGCACGACGAATTTCCCTCCGAGATGTGAGCGGCGTCCTCCCTGGCGCCGAATGCCGAACCCTAACAGGGCGATTCGGCCCGCACCGCCCCCAGTTCGGGGGGCAGGACGCGATCAGCGCGGCTTGACCAGCGGGAAGGGCAGCGTCTCCCGGATGCTGCGGCCGGTGATCAGCATGACGATCCGGTCGACGCCCATGCCGAGCCCGCCGGTGGGCGGCATGGCGTGCTCCAGCGCCTGCAGGAAGTCCTCGTCCAGCTCCATCGCCTCCGGGTCGCCGTTGGCGGCGAGCAGCGACTGCTCGGTGAGCCGCTGCCGCTGGTCGATCGGGTCGGTGAGCTCGCTGTAGGCGGTGCCGAGCTCGACGCCCCACGCCACCAAGTCCCAGCGCTCGGCGACGCCGGCGATGCTGCGGTGCGAGCGGGTGAGCGGGGAGACCGAGGTGGGGAAGTCGCAGTAGAAGGTTGGCCGCTCGGTGCGCGACTCCACCAGGTGCTCGTACATCTCCAGCACGATCTGCCCGGCGTCCCAGTTGTGCTGGAACGGGATGTCGGCGGCATCGCAGAGCTCGCGCAGCCTGGTCACCCCGGTCGCGGGCGTGATGTCGGTGCCGAGCGCCTCGGAGACCGCGCCGTGCACCGTCTTCACGGTCCACTCGCCGGAGATGTCGACCTCCTCGTAGCCGCCGCCGTCGGTCGGGCGCAGCGCCACCTCGGCGCCGTTGGCGGCGACCGCGGCCTCCTGGATGAGGCGCCGGCAGAGGTGCATCATGCGCTGGTAGTCGCTGTGCGCCTCGTACGCCTCCAGGATGGTGAACTCGGGGTTGTGGCTGAAGTCGACGCCCTCGTTGCGGAAGGTCCGGCCCAGCTCGAAGACCTTCTCCATGCCGCCGACGCAGAGCCGCTTGAGGTACAGCTCGGGCGCGATGCGCAGGTAGAGGTCGAGGTCGTAGGCGTTGATGTGGGTGCGGAACGGGGTGGCGTTTGCGCCGCCGTGCACCTGCTGCAGGATCGGCGTCTCCACCTCGAGGAAGCCCGCGCCGTGCAGTGAGTCGCGCAGCGAGTGCAGCACCGCGCTGCGCTTGGCCATCACCTCGCGGGTGTCGGCGTTGATCGCCATGTCCACGTAGCGCTGGCGGACCTTGGCCTCGGGGTCGGCGAGCCCCTTCCACTTGTCCGGCAGCGGGTGCAGGCACTTGCCGAGCATCCGCCAGTCGGCGGCGAGCAGCGAGAGCTCCTCGCGCCTGCTGACCCCGAGCTGGCCGCTCACCTCGATCAGGTCGCCGAGGTCGAAGTACTCGGTGAACTCCGCGCTGCGCTCGGCCCCGACCCGGTCGCGGTCGATGAGCAGCTGGATCTCGCCGGACCAGTCGCGCAGCAGCGCGAAGATCACCCCGCCGTAGTCGCGAATCCGCAGCAACCGCCCGCAGACCCGGACCGTGGTCCCGCGCGGGGTGCGCCGCGCGGCCGCGATGCTGTGCGTCGGCGGGTAGGCGACCGGGTAGGCCTCGATGCCCTGGTCGGCGAGCTTGCGGAGCTTGTCCAGCCGCACCCGGACCTGTTCCGGGCGCCGGGCACGGACCTCCTCGTCCTCGTCCTCCGGCCAGTCCGGCGCGCTGCCGTCGGCGTGCAGCCCGGCGACGCCCGCGGGCACGGCGCTGTGCAGCCCGGTGTGCACGGCGGTATCGCCCTCCGCGCCGAAGCGGGGCAGGAAGCCCTCGGCGAGCGCGCTGGCCAGCGCCACCCGCGGCAGCTGCCTGCGCTCCTCGAAGAGGAAGAAGCGCGGTACCCAGGTCGGCTGGTACTTCACGTTCGAGCGGTACAGCGCCTCCAGCTGCCACCAGCGGGAGAAGAAGAGCAGCACGCCGCGCCACATCCGCAGCACCGGCCCCGCGCCGATCCGGCCGCCCTCCTCGAAGACCGAGCGGAACACCGCGAAGTTCAGCGAGACCCGGGTGATGCCGTACTGCTCGGAGTTCAGCGCGAGCTGCGAGATCATCAGCTCCATCACGCCGTTCGGCGCGCCCGGGTCGCGGCGCATGAGCTCCAGCGAGGCGCCGGTGCGGCCCCAGGGGACGAGGGAGAGCATGCCGAGCACCCGCTCCTGCGGGTTGACCGCCTCGACCAGCAGGCAGTCGGCGTCCTGCGGGTCGCCGAGCCGGCCGAGCGCCATCGAGAAGCCGCGCTCCTCGGCGGTGTCCCGCCAGGCGTCGGCGCGCGCGGTGATGCTCCCGAAATCCCGCGCGGGGATGTCGCCGTGCCGCCGGATGCGCACCGTGACGCCCTGCTTGCGCAGCCGGTTGGCGGCCTGGCGCACCTGCTTGAGCTCCGGCCCGGCGAGCGAGAAGGAACGGGTGTCCAGGATCGCCTCGTCGCCGAGGCGCAGCGCGGCGAGCCCGGCCCGCCGGTACGCGGTGGCCCCCGGTTCGCTGGCACCCATCACCGCGGGCGCCCAGCCGAAGCGATCGGCCAGCCGCAGCCACTCGTCGATCGCCTGCGGCCAGGATTCGCGCCTGCCGATCGGGTCGCCGCTGGCCAGGCAGGTGCCCAGCTCGACGCGGTAGGTGATGGCCGCCTTGCCGTTCGGCGCGAAGACGACGGCCTTGTCCCGCCTGGTGGCGAAGTAGCCGAGCGAATCCTCGATATCGGAGTGCGCGAGCAGGCCGCGGATCGCCGACTCGTCCACCCCGGTCATGGCGTTGGCGGCGCGCTGCGAGCGCAGCAGAACCAGCACCGCGGCGAGCAGCGCGAGCGCGCCGAAGAGCCCGAGCAGGAAGTTCACGAAGGGGTGCGGGTGCCCGTCGAAGTGTTCGTTGTCGGCGAGCACCGCCGCGGTGACCCGGTACAGCGACCAGCCGGGGCGCTGCCAGCCACCGGGCAGCGAACCGGGGAAGAGCTCGAGCAACCCCCAGCCGACCAGGAACCCGAGCGTCAGCCCGCCGAGCAGCACGCCGAGCGCCTTCAACCCCGCGCCGCGCCGGACCCGGGTGTAGAACTCGCTCCACGAGGCCAGCAGCACGCCGATCACCGCCAGGTGCAGCACCATGGCCACCAGCGCGTTGACATCGCCCTGCGTGGTGAAGGTGACGACATTGATGATCGTGTACAGCGCCAGGTAACCGACCAGCAACCACCAGGCGATGCGCTTGCGGCTGGCCAGCGCACCGGCGAGCAGTCCGACGAGCAGCGCCCACATGAGGTTGGTGTCGGGCGCGTCGAAGTAGTAGTCGTCGATGTACCGGCGCGGGGTCGCGGTGATCCAGCGCAGGGTCGGCGAGAGACTCCACAGGAAGATCAGCACGGCGAAGACGCCGAGCACGGTCGCGGCGATGTGCGGAACCTCGCGCAGCCTGCCGTGGCCGCGGTGCGGAACCGGCGGTGTCGGCCGATCCGGTGGTAGCTCGGTGTCGGCGTGCGGAGCGGCCTGCGTGGAAGTCACCGGACCAGTGTGCGTGCCGATCGGGTGGAATGCCGAGCCTTTCGCCCGCCGCGTGTCCGACCGTTCGCCGGATGGTAACTGAATCGGAACGCCGCGCTCAGCCGCCCGGCCCGGTGCCCGACCCGTTCCGACGGGGGAGTATGCATAGTGGCATGGCGGATACAGTCGACGTCCCGATTCAGGACGAGGCCATCAAACTCGGCCAATTCCTCAAGCTCGCCGATCTCATCGAGTCCGGCGCCGAGGCCAAGACGGTGATCGCGGCGGGGCTCGTCCGGGTGAACGACGAGGTCGAGACGCGTCGCGGCAGGCAGCTCGAGGTCGGTGACACCGTCGCCCTCGCGGGCAGGCAGGTCCGGGTGACCGCGCCCCGCCGCCGCTAGTCCTCGGCGCGCACCACGACGCCGTCGTGGTCGCTGTAGAGCACCTCGCCGGGCACGAAGGTGACCCCGCCGAACTCCACCGGCACGTCCTTCTCGCCGGACCCGGTCTGGGTGCTCTTGCGCGGGTTGGTGCCGAGCGCCTTCACGCCGATGTCGAGGGTGCGCAGGATCGCGGAGTCGCGGACGGCGCCGTTCACGATCACCCCGGCCCAGCCGTTGTCGACGCCACGCCCGGCGATGATGTCGCCGACCAGGGCGGTGTGCACGCTCGCGCCGCCGTCCACCACCAGCACCCTGCCCGCGCCCGGCGCACTCAGGGTCTGCTTCACCAGCAGGTTGTCCTGGAAGCAGCGAATGGTGGTGATCCGCCCGGAGAACGCGGCCCTGCCACCGAACTGCGTGAACTGGGTGTCGCAGCTGCGGATCTCGGGGCCGATCTCGTCGGCCAGGTCGGCGGTCGCAACGGAATCGACGTTCGAAGTATCGGTCACGCCCCCGATTGTGCCCGGTCACCCGGTGTGACCGGCACCTCCCCGGCCGTGTCTGCGCTCGTACTCGGCGCGCTCGGCGGCGCCCCTGGCGCGGGCTTCGGCGTCGGCGAGCGCGGGGTCGAGGCCGTGCTGGACCAGCCGGTGCCGCCGGTAGACGTACATCAGCGCGACGGTGAAGTAGACGAGCGGAATGTAGAGCAGCGCCATCATGGCGGCGCCCATCCAGAGCGGGCCGGGCAGCAGCAGGAAGAGCAGCAGCGGCGGAATCACCGGAATCAGGATGCGCAGCAGGTACCTGCGGGTGGCGCCGGGGCCGGTGAGGTCGCGCAGCACCCAGTCCGACATCGAGGCGGGGAGGGTGCGGCCGAACAGGTAGCCGAGGCGCTGGGTGAGCGAGGGCGTCACGGCTCGCGGGTCAGGTGAAAGGCGGCGATCTGCGCGACCAGGTTGTCGGTGGTGTGCTTCACCGCGAGCTTGACGAAGGGCTCGATGGTGCGGCCGAGCGCCTTCCCGGCGAGCCCGCCCGGCACCCGGTACTCCACGATGGCGTCGATGGTGCAGAGCGCGGCGCCCTTCGGGTGGAAGACGAAGGTGGAGGCGATCTCGAAGCCCTTGATCGAGGTCACCTCGATGAGGGCGTTCTCGGTCCAGCGGGTGACCTCGACCCGGGAGGTCAGCGCGACCGGGCCGAGCTTGATCCTGCCGTCGAAGACCGCGCCGAGCCCCTCGTCCTTCGCGCCGACCGGCGTGAAGGACTCCAGGCCGTGCAGGAAAACAGGCAGATTCCGGTGGTCGTTCACGTAGGCGAAGGCGGATTCGGCCGACGCCACGCAGTCCTCGACGATCGTCACCACGGTCACGCCGCCACTGTAATCGCCCGATTCCGGCTACGCCGTGACGGCGAGCGTCGCGGCGAGGCCGAAGGCGAGCGCCATGATCAGCGTCTCGGTGATCGCCCGGCGCAGCGAATCCTCGGCGCGCACCCGGTGGTCGGCGGCGCGCGGCACCCAGCCGCGCCGCCACCACCAGCCGAGCCCGGCCAGCACCAGCAGCACCGCCGTCTTGGCGAGCATGATCCGGCCGTACCCGGACCCGACCAGCTCGCTCACCCCGCCGAGCCGGACCAGCCCGTTCAGCACCCCGGTCAGCGCGACCACCGCGATCAGTACCCCGGCCAGCGCGGAGTAGCGGGGCAGCGCGGCGGCCCACTCGCCGCGGCCGCGCAGCACCAGCGCGAGCGCGACGAGCAGCCCGAACCAGAGCCCGGCGGCCAGCGCGTGCGCGGCGGCGAGCACCGAGCCGAACGCCTGCTGCGACATGTGCCCGGTGATCGGCCGCAGCGCCAGCGCCACCGCCGCGAAGACCAGTACGAGGTCGGGCGAGCCGTCCCCGGTACGGAAGGAGTACGCGCCGTAGCAGGCGATCAGCGCGGTGGCGGCCAGGACCGCCACCCCGACCTGGCCGCCGCTGGTGTCCCGGACGAAGGCCCCGAACGCACCGGCCCCGAGCTCGCCGACCGGCACGTCGACCACCTCCGCCGCCTCCAGGACGAGCACCGCGAACTCGGCCGCGCACCAGCCGCCCGCCACGGCCGCGAGCAGCCGCCACGGCGGCCGCAGCCGCTCGCCGAGCCGGGGCAGCGCCGCCAGCCCGAGCACGGTGGCGCCGAGGCCGTCGGCGAGCATCCGGACCGGCGCCTCGGCCGGGGCGCCGCGGCCGAGCAGCCACGCCACCCCGACCCCGAGCAGCCCGGCCACCGGGAGCAGCCACATGGCGCGGCGCCGTGCGGTGGAGGGCGGGTTCACGCGCGTTTTCCGCGGCCCCTGCCGCCGACCAGCGCGACCGCGAGGCCGCCGGCGAAGATCAGCACGCCGCCCGCGACGAAGATCCAGACGGGGATGCCGCCCGACCCCTCGTCGGCCGCCGACACCTCCGCGCCTGGCGTACCGCTGCCCGCCCTAGTCAGGGTGAAGGTGCGCTTGCCGTTCACCGCGTGCCCGTCGGCGGAGGTGACCCGGAAGGCGATCGTGTAGGTGCCCGCCGGGCCGAGCTCGCCGACCGGGACACTCACCGTCGCGCCGTCGACCACCGGGTCACCCTGCTGCCAGAAGTGGTTGTCCGGGCCGACGACGGTGAGCGCGGGGAAGCTCGGCTGCAGCGGCTCGTTGAAGGTGACGCTGACCCGCTCCGGGCCGACCTCGACCGACGAACCGTCCGTCGGCACGCTGCCGACCACGATCGAGTGCGCGGCCGCGGTGCCTGCGCCGACGGTGACGAGCAGCCCGGCCAGCGCGGCGATGGCGAGCGCGCGTAGCGGCCTCACGGCCTGCGCCCGCGGAACACCGAGCCGAGCCCGAGCGCCACCGCGAAGAGCCCGAACGCGAGGCCGATGCCGGCGAGCCAGCGCGCGGTCTGGTCGGTGCTCTCCGGGGCGGCGGCCTCGGTGTCGCTCCCGCCGTGCGAGTGGCCGTCGGCGGCGGCCTCGGCGAGGTGCACGCTGGGGGCGGGGCGCTCCGGCTCCGAGCCGTCCGCGGCGGCGGGCTGGTCCCAGCGCACCACGCTGCCGTCGCTGTAACTCTGCGTGGCCGGGAAGCTCACCTCGTGCTCCTTCGGCAGCGGGCCGATGGAGACGACGAAGCGCTGGAACTGGCCGGGGCCGACGCCCGCGTTGCCGGGGTCGGCGGTCCAGGTGACGGCGGTGACCTCGCCGGCCGGGTTCTTGTCCACCTTGGCCGTCCAGCCCGGCAGCGGCTCGGTGCGCACGCTGCGCAGGCCGGGGATGGTGACGGTGAGCGCGGTGGTGCTCGCGGTATCGGATTCGGTCGGCACCCGGAAGGTGGCGACGCTGTAACCGCCCTGGGCAGCCCCTGGGGCGTCCACGGTGACGTGCGCGGCGGCGCTGCCGCAGGCGGTGAGGATCAGCCCTGCGGCGGCCGCGGCCGTGACGGAGGCGCGGGTGAGCGTCGAGTGCATGGGGGATTCGCTTTCGGTCGGTGCGGGTGTCGGTCGGGGTTCAGCGCCCGACCGGCGGGGCACGCGGACCGATCGCACCGAGCGGTCCGGCCGCGCGGAGGAGCAGGGGAGTGCCGGGGAACCCGGCGGTGCGGGCGCGCGGTCGCGCCGCCCGATGGGGGCCGAGCAGCGCCCGCACGGTGGTCGCGGCGAGCGCGGCGAACCGCTCCGCCGCCGGAATCGCCAGCGCGACCAGCAGGGTGGCGAGCACATGCGCGACGACCATCGCGGCCGAACCGGCGAAGTGGCCGCTCCCGGACGAGCCGAGATGCGACGCCAGTAGCAGGTGCGTCGCGTACTGCCCGCCGGCGAGCACCGCGAGCAACCCCGCCGCGTCGGCGAACCGCCCGCGCCGCCGCGCGAGCACCGCGACCGCTCCGGTCAGTACCGAAACCGCTTGCAGCAGAGCGAAATCCGCGCCGCCGGGGAAACCCCCACCGGCGGCACCGTGCGCTGCGACGGCGAGCGCCGCGACCAGCGCCCCGACCACCGGACCGCGAAGGCCGGGATCGGGGGCGGTACGCACGGGACGGTCAGCGCACGCCGAGGCGCGCGAGCACGTCGGCTTCGAGCCCGGCCAGCTCGCTGGAGACGGCGGTGTGCACCGCACGCCTGCGCGCGGCGGGCATCTGGTCGGCGGTG
The DNA here is from genome assembly GCF_042669725.1 of Nocardia sp. NPDC057227. Taxonomy (NCBI): domain Bacteria; kingdom Bacillati; phylum Actinomycetota; class Actinomycetes; order Mycobacteriales; family Nocardiaceae; genus Nocardia; species Nocardia sp. NPDC057227. The sequence goes on from NZ_JBHUXA010000011.1 coordinate 102,132, forward strand.
CGCACGGCGGCGCTCAGGCTCTCCAGCCGCTCCTTCGTCGTACCGACGAAGGAGCGGGTGTCGTCCGCCTTGCCCTCGCCGCTCACCTTATCCAGCGCCGCTTCGGTATTGGCGATCCGCGCCTGCAACCTGCCGCCGTGGCCGGCGAAGTCGCCGAGCTGGTCGATGCCGATCCCGAGCTGCTGCGCGCGCCGCACGTCGAGCTGGCCGCGCACGTAGGTGGCGGCCCGGTAGGCCAGCGGGGCGAGCACCGGGATCAGGATCCGCGCGACGCCGAGGTACTTCTTCACCTGGCCGGGGCTGAACGGATCGCGCTCGGCCTTGGCGGCCAGCTTGTCGGCGGCCTTCTCCTCGGCCTGGTAGGCGGCGATCTGCGCGTTCGCCACCTTGCGCTGGGTGCGCGCCTCTGCCCGCCGCGACTTCCGGTCGTTCTTGGCAACCAGCTTGGCTTCCAGCCCGGCCTTGTGCTTGAGAGCCTTTGCCTCGGCTCGCCGGCTCGGGCGCCGCTTGCGCTTGGTGAACAACCCCATCGAAGGCCCTCCGTCATGCCATGGTCACGAGCACGCAATTCGCGCCCAACCCTACTTGCTCGGGAGCGGGCAGCCACCGTCGGATTCGCGGAACTGTCGGGGGTAGGGCTCATACTGCTTGACGTGATCACGGGTGATGGCGGGGGCGGTGCCTCCGGGGCCGACGGACCGGGCGAACGCGTGCCCGCGTTCATCGATGCCCGCTCCCTGATCGGGTGCAGGCACCGGCTGCATCTGGACGCGGCATTCGGGCAGCAGATCGCGGGCGTTCGGGAGGACGCGGGGGTCATCGAGCGCCGCGAGGCGGCCGCGCTGCACCGGCAGCAGGTGCGCGCGGCGCTGGTCGGCGCGGCGCCGGAGCAGTGGGTGGTGATCGACCCGGCTGGCCGCGCCGCCGATCGGGCCGCCGCCACGCTGCGCGCCTGCGCGGACGCCGCGCCGCGGATCTGGGGCGCGCTGCTGCCGCAGGAGCCGGACACCGGCCGCCGCGGCGGCGTGGAGATCCTGCTCCGCGACGCCGAGCGCGGCGGCTACATCCCGGTGCTCGTGGTCAACCACAAGGTCACCGACCCGCGCAGGCCGGAGCCGGCCGACTTCCACCCGACCACCACCGACCCCTACGTCTGGAACCCCGCGCCCGACCCGTACCGCAAGCTGCGCCAGCAGCCGCGCGACCAGCAGCGCCTCGCGCACCTGTACCGGATGCTGCAGCGCCACGGCCTCGCCTCGCCCGCCCTGGTCGGCGGCGTGATCGGCTACGAGGGGAGCCGCATCCTGGTGCACGACCTCGGCCCGCTGCTCGCCGAGTACGACCGGCGCTACGCGGACCGGATCGCGGTGGTCCGCGGCGAGCTGCCGACGCTGCCGTCGAAGATCCCGGAGTGCAGGCAGTGCCCGTGGTGGAGCCGCGGCCCCGAGGCCGGGCCCGGCTGCGAGGGCGTGCTGATCGAGCGCAGGGACGTCAGCCTGGTCGCGCCCGGCTCGCGCGCCGAGGTGCTGCGCGGGCACGGCGTGCAGACCATCGACGACCTGGCCGCGTGGTCCGGCCCCGAGCCGGAGGACTGGCAGCACGGGCCGTTCGTCGAGGCCGTCGTCACCGCGCGCGCCTGGATCGCGGGCGCGCCGCTGGTGCGCCGGGTGCAGCCGGTGCGGGTGCAGCGCGCCGACGTCGAGGTCGACGTCGACCTGGAGAGCTTCCAGGAGTTCGGCGCCTACCTGTGGGGCACCCTGCTGGACGGCGTCTACCGCCCCTTCGTCACCTGGGATCCGCTGCCGACGGTGGACGAGGCGCGCTCCTTCGGCGAGTTCTGGAGCTGGCTCATGCGCACCCGCGCGCAGGCGCACGCCGCGGGCCGCACCTTCGCCGCCTACTGCTATTCGCGCACCGCCGAGGACAAGTGGCTCTACGAGTCCGCGCGGCGCTTCGCGGGCAAGCCGGGGGTGCCGAGCGTGGAGCAGGTGCGCGCCTTCGTGGACGGGCCGGAGTGGGTGGACATGTTCCAGGCCGTCTCCGAGCAGTTCATCTGCCCGAACGGCAAGGGGCTCAAGAAGATCGCGCCGGTGGCCGGGTTCGCCTGGCGCGACCCGGAGGCGGGCGGCGAGGCATCGATGAGCTGGTACCGCCGGGCCGTCGGCTACGAGGCCGAGCCCGACCTGAGCCAGCGCACCCGGTTGCTGGAGTACAACGAGGACGACGTCCGCGCCACCAGGGTGCTGCGCGAATGGATGACCGAGCGGGCAGACCTGGAGGTTCCGGCACTCGACGATTTCGCCCGTCGTAGTATCGCGACGTGACAGAGCACGTCGAACAACTCGAGTTCCGGGCGGAGACCCATCAGCTGCTCGACCTGATGATCCACTCGGTCTACTCCAACAAGGACACCTTCCTTCGCGAGCTGATCTCGAACTCCTCCGACGCGCTGGACAAGCTACGGCTGGAGTCCTACCGCGACAAGGATCTCGAGGTCGACACCTCGGATCTGCACATCGAGCTGGCGACCGACACCGAGGCGCGCACGCTCACCGTGCGGGACAACGGCATCGGGATGTCCCGCGCGGAGGTGGTCGACCTGATCGGGACGCTCGCCAAGTCCGGCACCGCGGAGCTGCGCAAACAGCTCGCGGAGGCGCAGAGCACGGACGCGGGCGAGCTGATCGGCCAGTTCGGCATCGGCTTCTACTCGACCTTCATGGTCGCGGACAAGGTCGTGCTGACCACGCGGAGGGCCGGAGAGACCGAGGGGACGCGGTGGGAGGCCGCCGCGGGCAGCTCCACGTACACCATCGAAAGCGTCCCGGACGCCCCGCAGGGCACCTCGGTCGGGCTGCACCTGAAGCCGGCCGACGAGGACGACCACCTCTTCGACTACACCCTGGAGTGGAAGCTCAGGGAGATCGTCAAGAAGTACTCCGACTTCATCGCCTGGCCGATCCGGATGAAGGTCGAGCGCACCGTCACCGAGGGCGAGGGCGACGAGCAGACCGAGAACACCGTCGTCGAGGAGCAGACCCTCAACTCCCGCAAGGCGCTCTGGACCCGGCCGCGCTCGGAGGTCTCCGACGAGGAGTACACCGAGTTCTACAAGCACGTCAGCCACGCCTGGGACGACCCGCTGGAGATCATCCCGCTCAAGGCCGAGGGCACCTTCGAGTACCAGGCGCTGCTGTTCATCCCGTCGACCGCGCCGTTCGACCTGTTCACCAGGGAGCACAAGCGCGGGGTGCAGCTCTACGTCAAGCGGGTGTTCATCATGGACAACTGCGAGGAGCTGATGCCGGAGTACCTGCGCTTCGTCAAGGGTGTGGTGGACGCGCAGGACCTGTCGCTGAACGTCTCGCGCGAGATTCTGCAGCAGGACCGGCAGATCCAGATGATCCGCAAGCGGCTGGTGCGCAAGGTGCTCTCCACCGTGAAGGACCTGCTGGGGGCCGAGGACCAGGGCAAATACCAGACCTTCTGGCGCGAGTTCGGCCGCGTCCTCAAGGAGGGGCTGCTCAACGACGTCGACAACCGGGAGACGCTGCTCCAGGTGTCGTCGTTCGCCTCGACGCACTCCGACTCCGAGCTGACCACGCTGGCGCAGTACGTGCAGCGGATGCCGGAGGGCCAGGACGCGATCTACTACATGACCGGCGAGAACCGGCACCAGGTGGAGAGCTCCCCGCACCTGGAGGCGTTCCGCGCCAAGGAGCGCGAGGTGCTGATCCTCACCGACCCGGTCGACGAGATGTGGGTCGGCTCGGTGCCGGAGTTCGACGGCAAGCCGTTCACCTCGATCGCCAAGGGCGAGGTCGACCTGGAGACCGAGGAGGAGAAGAAGGCCTCCGAGGCGCTGCGCGAACAGCAGGACAAGGAGTTCGCCGAGCTGCTCGGCTGGCTCGGCAGCACCCTCTCCGAGCAGGTCAAGGAGGTCAGGCTGTCGTCGAGGCTGACCTCGTCGCCCGCCTGCCTGGTCGGTGACGTCTTCGACTTCACCCCCATGCTGGAGCGGATGTACCGCGCCTCCGGGCAGGAGCTGCCGGAATCCAAGCGGATCCTGGAGCTGAACCCGGCGCACCCGCTGGTCGCCGGGTTGCGCGACGCCTACGACACCCGACGCGACGACGCCGACGCGGGCAAGGTGCCCGAGCTGGCCGAGACCGCGGAGCTGCTCTACGGCACCGCGGTGCTGGCCGAGGGCGGCGAGCTGAAGGACCCGGCGCGGTTCGCGCACCTGCTCACCGATCGGCTCACCCGGACCGTGTGACCTGCCCGCCGGGGACCGGTCGGATCCGGTCCCCGGCGGCACGTCCGTTTTCCGCACGATTCCGCGGACCGCGGTTTGCCAGCGGGATGCGGACGTAGTCTGGTGCGGTCGAAAGGATCGTCGGAACATGTCGGGGAGTCCGCTGGAGACCGCAGAGGTCTGGGACGCGGTCGCGGTCGGTTACGGAGAATTCGCCGCCGCGGTCATGCGGCCCTTTGCCGCGCTCGCGCTGGAGTTCGCCGCGCTGACCGGGGAGTCGGCGGTGGTCGACGTGGGCGCGGGCACCGGCGCGCTCACCCTGCCCGCCGCCGCGCGGGCCGGTCGGGTCTGCGCGGTGGACATCTCGCCGGAGATGCTGCGTTTGCTGGAGGACGCGGCGGCCGCCGCCGGGCTGGACAACATCGTGACCGACGTGGCCGACGCCAGGGTGTTGCCGTACGCGAACCGCAGCTTCGACGCCGCCTTCTCCATGTTCGGGCTGATGTTCTTCCCCGATCGCTACCGCGCGCTCGGCGAGCTGTACCGGGTGCTCCGCCCGGGCGGCACCGTCGTGATCTCGAACTGGGCGCCGATCTGCGAGTCCCCGTTGCTGACCCTGCTCTACGAGGCGTTCCGGGAGGCGGTGCCCGAGATCGGCGAGCCGCAGCAGGACTTCCTCAGCCTGGAGAACCCCGAGGTGTTCCAGAGCGAGCTGCGCCGGGCCGGGTTCCACGGGGTGGTGATCCAGCGGCACTCCATCGTCACCAGGTTCGCCGACGGCGTCGAGCTCTGGGAGACCATGGTGGCCAGCAGCGCCGCGCTGCAGGTCATGCGGACGCTGTGGGGCGAGGAGCAGTGGAGTGAGCGCTCCGGGCGGGTCCGGGACTACCTGGACCGGCGGTACCGCCCGAACCAGCCGCTGCCCGCCATCGCGCTGCTCGGCATCGGGCACAAGCCGCAGCCTGCCTGAGACGGGCGAACCCCCCGCGACCGGAGCCGTGGGGGGGTTCGCCGTGCACGGAGACTAGCGCGGGGCCATGCGCAGCGCGCCGTCCATCCGGATGGTCTCGCCGTTCAGGTAGTCGTGCTCGACGATGTACTGCGAGAGCTGCGCGTACTCGTCCGGGCGGCCGAGCCGGGACGGGAACGGCACCCCGGCCTCCAGGCCCTTGCGGTACTCCTCGGTGACACCGGCCAGCATCGGGGTGTCGATGATGCCGGGGGCGATGGTGTTCACCCGGATGCCGAACTGCGCGAGGTCGCGCGCGGCCGGGACGGTCATGCCGTGCACGCCGCCCTTGGAGGCGGAGTAGGCGATCTGGCCGACCTGGCCCTCGAAGGCCGCGACCGAGGCTGTGTTGATGACCACACCGCGCTGGCCGAACTCGTCCACCGGGTCGGTCTTCGAGATGGCGTCGGCGGCCAGCCGCATGACGTTGAACGAACCGAGCAGGTTCACCGTGATGACGGTGCGGAACAGCTCCAGATCGTGCGGGCCGTTCTTGGACAGGATGCGCCCGGCCCAGCCGACCCCGGCGCAGTTCACCACGATGCGCAGCGGGATGCCGGACTCGACGACCTTCGCGACCGCGGCGGCGACATCGTCACCGCTGGTGACATCGGCGGCCAGCAGCGTGACGCCGTCGGGTACGTTGTCGCCTGCGCGCTCGATCGACTGCGGGATGTCAAGCCCGAACACGGTCGCACCCAGGTCGGCGAAGCGCTTGGCGGTGGCGGCACCCAGGCCGGATGCCCCTCCGGTGACGATGGCGGCGGAACCCGAAATCTCCACGATGGTCCTCTCGTTCGTGACAGCCCATTGGCACTCTGGGTCATTCGCACCCTAACCGGTCAGTTTTTCCGGTTCGCCCGCGTCCCTGCCCGCCGATCAGCGAACACTGTTGTTCGTGAGGTGGTACCGTCGAACCATGAAGCTGTCCGCCGGTGCTTCGCTCGCCGGTCGCAAGATTCTGATCACCGGTGCGGCCCGCGGTATCGGCGCCGCCCTCGCCAGGCAATTGCACGCCCGCGGCGCCGCGGTGGCGCTGCTCGGGCTGGAGCCGGACCTGCTCGCCGATGTCGCCGCCGACTGCGGCGACGCCCCGTGGCGCTACTGCGACGTCGGTGACCAGGCCCAGGTGGAGCGGGTGGTCCGGACCCTGGTCGGGGAGCTCGGCGGGCTCGACGTCGTGGTCGCGAACGCGGGCATCGCCAAGCAGTTCCCGCTGTTGAGCGGGGACGCGGGGGTGCTGGAGGAGACGCTCGCGGTGAACGTGCTCGGCGTCTACTACACGCTGCGCGCCACCGGCCCGCACGTCGCGCACCCCGGCGGCTACGTGCTGCTGGTCTCCTCGCTCGCCGGCGCGGTGAACCTGCCGCTGGCGGGGGCGTACAGCGTCTCCAAGGCCGGGGTCGAGGTGCTCGGCAACACCCTGCGCAACGAGATCAGGCACACCGGCGCCAAGGTCGGGATCGCCTACTTCGCCGAACTGGACACCGATATGACCTCGCGCGGCTTCGGCACCGCGGCCGCCCGCGCCATCCTCGGCCGGGCTACGGTGTCCGGCGTCGCCCCGCTCGGCCCGGCGATCGATACGCTCGAACGCGCCATTCTGCGGCGCCGGAGGCAGGTGGTCTCGCCCTGGTGGGTGGCCGGGGTGCTTCCCTTCCGCGGGATCGCCCAGCGCGTGATCGACGTGGCCCTGCGGCACGGCGTCGAGCAGGCGGTGGAGATCGCGCGCACCGAGCGCGCCGGCTTCACCACCGACCAGCCGCCGCGGACGCGGAGGATCGAGCGATCGGCTTGACAGCGGGTTGTGCACAATGGACAGGCCCGGTGGCCCGTCCAGGATTCGGCGGCGGCGCTACCCCCGAGCAACGGAGCCGACCCACATGACCGAACCGGTGCCAAGCGTCCGTCACCTGCCGCGCGGTCGGCACGGCCTGCCGCGCGAGCAGGTGGTGGCGTCCCAGCGCGAACGCATCCTGAGCGCGATGGCCGACGCGATGGTGGAGTACGGCTACATCGGGACGTCGGTGGCCGCCATCCTCAAGCGCGCCGGGGTGTCGCGGGAGACCTTCTACGAGCAGTTCCGCTCCAAGGAGCACTGCTTCGAGGCCACCTACGAGCGCGCGGTGACGCTGCTGCTGGACAAGATCGAGCGGGCCGCGGCGACCGTGGACGACCCGGAGTCGATGGACGAGTGGTCCATCCGCAGCAACCGGATGGACCGGATCTTCGATGCCTACCTCGAGTATCTGGTCGACGATCCGGCCAGCGCCCGGGTCTTCCTGGTCGAGGTGTTCGCGGTGGGCTCGCCCGCGGTGGCCCGCAGGGCCGAGCTGCAGCGGCTCTTCGTCGAGCTGATCGCCGAGGTGCTCGATGTGCAGACCGACGCGCAGATGTTCGCCTGCGCCTCGCTGGCGGCCGGGATCGGCGGCATGGTGACCGGGCGGATCGCCGCGGGCGACATGGCCGGGGTGCGCGCGCTGCGCGCGCCGCTCCTGGATCTGGTGCACCGCGGCGGGGCGCTCTACGGCAACGCCTTCGCCGAGCCCGCCCCGCGCTGAGGAGTCAGCGCTCGGCGCGCACCGGCGGCTCGGCGGGCTGCTCCGCGCGCCTGCGGCGCAGCGCGAGCAGCGCGGCACCGGCCAGCGCGGGGGCGACGAGCGCGAGCAGCGCGGCGACCGGTGCGGTGAGCACGGTGCCGAGCCCGGTCAGCGCGCCGAAGTAGAGGAAGAGCAGCCCGGAGCCGATACCGATGGCGTGCTCGGGCAGGTGCTTGCCGAGCAGGATGCCGAGCGCGATGGCGAGCGCGTCGGCGGCGACCATGCCGATGGTCGAGCCGATCCACACCCCGAGCCAGTCGTAGTCGGTGGCGAGCGCCGCGGTGGCGAACATCGTGCGATCGCCCAGCTCCGCGAGCAGGAAGGCCGAGCTGACCACGAAGAACGGCGCAGCCCGCGTCCTGAGCTTCGGCTCTTCCTCCGGCTCGTCCGCGGCGCCGCCCGCGTGCTCCCGCAGCGTCCAGACGCCGACCGCGAGGAAGATCACCGCGGCGAGCAGCGCGATGGCGGTGGTGGGCAGCGCCGAGCCGAGGAAGTGGCCGACGCCGACCGAGATGAGGTGCACCCCCGCGGCGGCGACGGCGATGCCGCTCAGCACCACCCACCAGCGGTACTTGAGCGCGAATGTCAGCGCCATCAGCTGCGACTTGTCGCCGAGCTCGGCGAGGAAGACGATGCCGACGGCCAGCATTGCGGTGGTGAACACGAACCGAATCTACCTGCGGAAATGCGGGTAGGGCAATAGCGTTCTCGTCAAAAGGCAACCGCCACAATAAGTTTGGGAATCCCCGTTCCGAAAGTTAGGGAACCCTCAAGCTGCCAGCAGCATGGCAAGAACTGCGGTGTCGGGATCGCTGATCGGGTCCACCCCGACCCGGCTGACCAGCGACGTCACCGTTCCGTCCGACTCCGCCTCGGCCCACGCCGCGCGGTGCTGGAGGCCCAGATGCGGCACTCCGGGCAGCAGCACGCAGCCCGAAGCGGCGCCCGCGCACTCCGGGAGTGTGGGCTTCGTCTCCGACGGCGGGTGCAGCATGATCAGTGCGGGCGGCACCGGATCGGCGAACCGGCCGGGCGGCAGCGCCTCCGCACCGAGCACCGGCCCCTCGGCCAGCACCATGCCGATGGTGCCCGGCGCCGGGTCGTCGGGCAGGTCCTCGCGCACCCCGAAGACGGTGGTGGTGGCGAGCAGCCCGGGCATGGAGGCCACCCGGACGGCCAGGATCAGGAACTGGGCCCACTCCTTGGTGCTGTCCGGCCAGCGGCCGGAGATCACGAAGCCGCGCAGTACCCCGCTGGAGTGGAACGGTGTGATGCCGATGGGTTCGTTCGCGCGCATTGCTGCCTCCCGTGCCGTGGGAGTTCCGAGGATGACGCAGAGATCATCTGGCACACAAGTACCAACGACTGCCAGCGACGAATGCTTTACCCGCCCGAAACACACAACGGCCCGCGGACATTCGTCCGCGGGCCGTCGGAGCGGGTCGGCTCAGCCGAAGATCAGGCCCTTGGCCTGGCCGGTCGCCTTGGCGAAGCGGTCCTGGACGTCGGCCCAGTTGACCACGTTCCAGAACGCGGTCACGTAATCCGCCTTCACGTTCTTGTACTGCAGGTAGAAGGCGTGCTCCCACATGTCCACCTGGAGCAGCGGGATGATGCCGAGCGGCACGTTGGCCTGCTGGTCGTACAGCTGGAAGGTGAGCAGCTTCTGGCCGAGGGTGTCGTAGCCGAGCACGGCCCAGCCGGAGCCCTGCAGGCCGTTGGCCGCGGCGGTGAACTGCGCGCGGAACTTGTCGAACGAGCCGAAGTGGTCGTCGATCGCGGCGGCCAGCTCGCCGACCGGCTTGTCGCCGCCGTTCGGGGAGAGGTTCTTCCACCAGATGGAGTGGTTGACGTGGCCGCCGAGGTGGAAGGCGAGGTTCTTCTCGTGCAGGAAGATGGCGCCGTGGTCACCCGCCTCGCGGGCACCCTCGAGCTTCTCCAGCGCGGTGTTCACGCCCGCCACGTAGGCGGCATGGTGCTTGGAATGGTGAATCTCGTTGATCTGCCCGGAGATGTGGGGCTCCAGGGCGCTGTAGTCGTAATCCAGATCCGGCAGCGTGTACTCAGCCACGTTGTCCCTTCCTGTGTCGGGCCGGGGCGCGTTCCGGCGCGGAACCACCCCCGACCATCATTCGTACACTTGCTCGGTATCAACCGGCGTCTCGGCACGGTATTCCGCGCACGCTGATCACAACGGCGGCGCGATACCCGGCCGGACGGCGCGCGGGTCGCCCGCGTCGTGCGCCGCCCACCAGCGCCTGCCGTCCGCGACGAAGTGCGCCGCCGAGAGCTCGGCGCCGGTGGCGTCCTGCACGGAGAGCTCGTCGAACCACACCCGGACGTCCAGCTCGCGCGGGTCGACCCCCTCCTCCTGGGAGAACTCGAAGACGTGCGCGCCGGGCCGCTGGGGGTCGAGCACCGCGTCGAAGCTGAGCAGTTCGCGCCAGAGCGACCAGCCGCTGTCGTCCACGTCGACGAACTCCCAGCCGTGCAGCCTGCCGCCGCCGAAGCTCTTGATCGCCTGGTCGAGGGTGTCCGGGGTGAGCGGGAGGATGTCGGCGTCGACGTGGTTCCAGCGCTGGGCGCGCAGCGAGGCGGCCACCCGGCCGACCCCGCGCAGCGTCAGCCGGACCCGCCCGTCCCTGCCGTCCGCGGTGACCCCGGAGCGGGTCTCCGGGAGCCGCAGCACCTCCAGCTCCAGGCTGAGCGTGCGGCCGTCCGGGTCGAACGCCGAGCCCAGGCAGACCGCCTCGGCGAGCGCGATGTTCAGCCCCGCGATGTCGAGCAGCGGATCGAGGGCGCGGGAATCGTGCCCGGCATCACGCCGCGCGATGACCTCGGCGGGCGCGGCGGTCGGGTCGGTTTCCGGCGTCGAGGTGGGGTCGAGTGCCGTCTGCCGTGCGCCGCTGGTCATAGCGCCAGGCTACCGATGGTGCCGCCCCGCGTCGGTGTTTCCGCAGGAAGAGTCCCGTGGCCCGGCATCGGGGTCGCCGGCCGAGGGAACCGAATCGATCTCGGCGCCGTCCAACTAGATATCGGGACCTCCCTGGGTTTCGAGCCGGCGGCGAGTGGCCGCTCCGGGATGTTTGGAGGGGAGTCCCGGATCGGTCGCTCCCGCCGCCGGCGAAGCACGCAGCCTGTGGATAACTCGGTGGACAGCTTCTGCGACGGAGTTCACCAAGAGGTAGCTGAAGAGCCCTAATGCGATAGTCGCCGCCTGTGAATCGCGTACGACGTGATAGCTGACCCCTGTGGATCAGGTTGTGGAATCTGTGGATAACTCGGTCGTGGCCATGCACAACGCGGGGAGATCGAGAGCGGCGTCCGGCGCCGGAGCTTCGAAACCTACCCCATGCTCGTTCGCGCTGTCGAATAGGCGACCGCTGTGGATACCCGGCGGACAATCCGCACGGGCGCCCGGCACGCATGGCAGGATCGGAACCGTGACGAGCCCCGATGTTCCGACGGTTCCGGTCAGGGAGGTCCCCGGCGCGTTCGACGCGGTCGAGCCGGCGGCGGTCACCCCGCCGGCGATCCTGCTCGACGTGCGCGAGGACGACGAGTGGCGCCTCGGCCACGCGCCCGGCGCGGTGCACATCCCGATGGCCGATGTGCCCGCCCGGGTCGGCGAGCTCGACCCGGATGCCGACATCTACGTGATCTGCCGCCAGGGCGGCCGGTCGCTGGAGGTGGTCAGGTACCTGGCGAACATCGGGTACGAGGCGGTGAACGTCGGCGGTGGCATGGTGTCCTGGCAGCAGGCGGGGCGCCCGCTGACCGCCGACGGCGACCACGAGGCGCGGATCTACTGAAGGGCGGGGAGCGGTGAGTACGGTGGTGCAGCCTTGCGCCAGGTGCGGCGCGCGCTGGGCGGTGCACGGCGCGCCCATGCACTGGTGCCCGCGCTGCCGCGGCGTCCTGCTCTCGCCCGGCCCGGTGGACGCGCCGCCGGAGCGGCGCAACTACCGCTGGGTCGCGCGCAAACCCGATCACCGCGGCGTCCGCGGCGCCGGGCGGCCGCGGGCCGCCGCGGCGCCGGGCACCCCGAGGTACGCCGAGATCCCGCGCTGGGGGCTGCTCGACACCCCGGCCGCGCCGGAGGCGGCCCCCGCGAGCAGGCAGGCCCGCGCGGCTGCCGCGGCCGGGCGGCTGCTGCTCTGGACCGCGCTCGCCTTCGCGCTGGCCGCGCTGGCCGAGCTGGGGCGCTACGCGATCCTGCTCTACAACCGCACCCGGCTGGTCGCGCCGCTGCTGCTCCGCGTCTCCGACGCGGCGGTGCTCACCTTCGCGGTGCTGGCCTGCGTGCTCGCGCTGCTCGCCGCCATCGCCGCGGTGGCCAGGCTGATCCAGCTGCGTGCGGCGGCCTACGCCCGGGTCGGCGGGCGGGATCCGCGCTCGCCGCGAACGCTGCTGCTCGGCAGCCTGATCCCGGTGCTCAACCTGGTCTGGCCCGGCGTCTTCCTCACCGAGGCGCTCACCGGCCGGGACGACCCGCGCGCGCTGCGGCTCATCCGGATCTGGTGGGTGCTCTGGGTGCTCGGCGGCATCACCGCGGTGGCCGCGCTGGGCTGGCGCGCCGCCGACTCGCTGCAGAGCAAGGCGGACGGCGTGCTCTTCACCGCGTTCACCGACCTGATCGCCGCCGCCGTCGCGCTGCTGACGTTCGGCGTGCTCAACGCGCTCTCCGGCCGCGATCTGCGCGGCCGGGCCAGGAGCGCGCACCGCCTGACCGTCGCGGTCGACCCCGCGGTCCCGGTCATCGCGCCGCTGCACCGCACCGAGCGGGCGCAATCGACCGCCGACGCGCGCGAGAACTCGGCGGCGGGTGACAATACCGGCGACGAAGCGGGCGACCGCGAACAGGAGGAGGTCGGGGCCAAGTGACCCAGGGCAGTCGCGCGCCGTTCGTGGTCGCGCACCGCGGCGCCTCGGCGGCGCGGCCGGAACACACCCTCGCCGCCTACGAGCTCGCGCTGGAGGAGGGCGCCGACGGCGTCGAGTGCGACGTCCGGCTGACCCGCGACGGGCACCTGGTCTGCGTGCACGACCGCACCGTCGACCGCACCTCCGACGGCAGCGGCCTCGTCAGCGAGCTCACCCTGGCCGAGCTGGCCGACCTAGACTTCGGCGCCCCCGGCGCCCCGGCCGGGCTGCTCACCCTCGCCGAGCTGATCCAGCTGGTGCTGGACTGGCGCAGTAGGCCGACCAAGCTCTTCATCGAGACCAAGCACCCGGTGCGCTACGGCGCGCTGGTGGAGAACAAGCTGCTCGCCGAGTTGCAGCGCTTCGGGATCGCGACCCCGGCCTCCGCGGACCACTCGCGCGCGGTGGTGATGTCGTTCGCGGCGAGCGCGGTCTGGCGGATCCGCCGCGCCGCACCGCTGCTGCCGACGGTGCTGCTCGGCGAGTCCTCGCGCTACCTCGGCGGCAGCGCGGCCACCACGGTCGGCGCCACCGCCGTCGGGCCGTCGGTCAAGACCCTGCGCGAGCATCCGGACCTGGTGGACAAGGCTGCCGCGGCGGGCCGCGCCACCTACTGCTGGACCGTCGACGACCCGGAGGATGTCACGCTCTGCGCCGAACTCGGGGTCAGCTGGGTGGCCACCAACCACCCCGGCCGCACCAAGGCGCTGCTCGCCGCCCCCGCTTGAACCACACCGGCTCCGCGACCCTGTAGGTTGACCCCTCGTGGGTAAGAGCAAGCGCAACACTCCGAAGCCCGAAAGCAACCGGGCCCAGCGGCTCGCCGAGCGCAGGGCGGCGCAGGAGCAGGCGGCCAACGCCGTCACCCGGCCGTTCCAGGGACTGGCCGCCGAGTGCGACCTGGTCGCGCTCCGCGAGTTCGTGCCCTCCGCTACCGCGACACTGAAGCTCGCGCCCGGCGTCGCCGCCGAGCGCTCGGTGGTGCTGGCGACCGTGCTGCCCGGCGCCGTCGCCGCGCTGGTGCGGGCGGGCGACGAGGAGGTCGGCTTCGTCGGCGTCCAGGTGCAGCAGCAGGGCCCCGACCCGGCGGCCGACCTCGCCGCCGCCATCCTGTGGACCCAATCCGCCGAGGGCGGCGAGTCGCTGAGCAGCGCGAATGCCATCGAGGGCGGTCCGAGCCTGGCCGACGTGCTCGATCCCGGCGCCGACCTGGAGCTCACCGTGCACCAGGACTTCGACTGGTGGGTGCCCGACGGCGTCACCCCGGACGCCCAGGTGGCCGCCACCATCGAGCAGGCGAAGCAGGCGATCATGCCGTCGGCGCGGATCGCGCTCGGCCCGGACGCGACCGGCGCCGCCTGGTGGGTGGATGCCGGGGAGAAGGCGCACGTGCGCTGGGTCCGGCCGGAGCCGGAGGACGAGCTGATGGCCGCGCTGGCCCGGCTGCACGCCGCGGGCGGGCTGCACCTCGGCGACGGCTCGCGCTTCGCGGGCACCTTCCGCACGCACGGCCTGCTGGTCCCCGTCTTCGACCTGGACCGCGAGCGGCACCCGGACGAGTGGACCGCTCCCGCCGACGAGTTCGCGGCGCGGCTGGCGGCCGCGCTCGGCACGGACGAGCCGCTGAGCTCCGAGGAGCGGCGCTCCAGAGATGGTCTGCGCTCCCGCCAGGTCACCCTGCGCTGAGCGAACGGCAGCGGGCCCGGCTCCCTGGGGGAGCCGGGCCCGCGGTGTTCCAGTCGCCGTGGAGCTGATCGGGTCGGGTCAGATGTGCCCGCCAGCGGCGTGCGGCGCGCCGGAGGTGTCGGCGGGGCCGTCCATCTCGCGGGCGATGAACTCCTCCAGATCGAACAGGTTCGCACCGGCCCGGTCGGCGATGGTGAGCAGGGTGGTCATCCGTGCGACCTCCTCGACCTGCTCCTTCAGGAACCACTGCATGAACTGCTCGCCGAGGTAGTCGCCCTCCTCGCGGGCGGTGCTGGCGAGCTGGACCACCTGGTCGGTGACGGTCTTCTCCTGCGCCAGCGCCAGCGCGATCGGCTCGCGGGCATTCTCGAAGTGCGACTTGGCGGCGTCGACGCTGCTGATCTCGACGCTGATGTCGCGGTCCAAGAAGTACTGGACGATCATCATGGCGTGGTTGCGCTCTTCGACCGCCTGCTTGTAGAAGAGCTTGGCGAGCTGCGGCAGATCCGCGTTGTCGTACCAGACCGCTAGCGCGATGTACTGGTGCTCCGCATTGAATTCGTTGTGGATCTGATCCTGCAGCAGGCTGTGGAATTTACTGCGCGGGGGCTCCGGGTGGGTCGACATGTGACCGAGATTAGTGCTGGTCAAGGGCCTTGTCATCCAAGTACACCCTTATTGAGGATAGTGTTGCCTAAATTCTGCGCTGAATGGAAAGCGCAATTCAGCTCGAGCTACGGGAAACAATTCCGGGAATGCGCGGCGGCACTCCGATGGGCAGCGACGGCCGCGCCGGCTGCTCCCGCACCAGGAACTCCTCGACGTCGAAGAGATTGCCCCCGGCCCGCTCCACCACGGTGACCAGTGTGTTCGCCCGCGCCGCCTCCTCGATCTGCTTCTCCAGGAACCAGCCGGTGAACTGCTCGCCCAGGTAGTCGTTCGCCCGCCGGGCCTGCTGGGCCAGATCGGTGAGGCGCGCGCTGCGCTCGCTCTCCAGCGCGCAGATGTGCGTGGCGGCATCCTGTGACGAACCGAACTCCGAGCGGATCGGATCGATTCCGGTCACCCCGACCGGCAGTTCCCGGTCCAGCAGGTAGCCGATCATGCGCAGCGCGTCGGTGCGGTTGTCCTCGGAACGCCGATACGCGTACGCCGCCGAGCGCGGCAGCTTGGCCGCGTCGAAATACACCGCGACCGCGAGGTACTGCTGGGACGTGGTCAGCTCGAAACGGATGTGGTCGCGGAGCAGCCCCGCGAAGGGGTGCTCCACCGATAGGCCGGACATCCCTCGAAACTACCCCGTGCGGAGGTCTTCGGGAATCGGCTGATCGTTGGCGAGGGCGTCGAAGAACCGGCTGGCCCGGTCCCGGTCCCAGAGCAGCACATTGCCGCTGTCGGTGTCCTCGAAGCCGCCGATCGGCACCGTGGTGTTCACGGTGTCGCCGCGCATCGCCCAGCCGAGCGAGGCTACGTGCCAGAGGTGGTCGCTCTCGTCCACCTTCAGCGAGCCGACGGTGTCGGTGGCCAGCGGCCAGAGCTTGAACGGGTTGGCCAGCGTGCCCGCGCCGGTCGCCTTCTTCAGCAGCGCGGCCATGAACTTGCGCTGGTTGTTCATCCGGTCGATGTCGGCGAGCGCCGTTGCCCGGCTGCGGACGAAGCCGAGCGACTGCGGGCCGTCCAGGGTCTGGCAGCCGGCGGGCAGGTCGATGCCTGCCAGCGGGTCGCTGATCGGGGCGTCCAGGCAGACGTCGATGCCGCCGAGGGTGTCGACGACGGCGGCGAAGCCACCGAAGCCGATCTGCGCGTAGTGGTCGATGTGCAGGCCGGTGGCGCCCTCGACGGTCTGCACGAGCAGCGGCGGGCCGCCGAACGCGAACGAGGCGTTCAGCTTGTCCCTGCCCTGGCCGGGGATGCTCACGTAGGAGTCGCGCGGCAGGCTGACCAGCGTCGCCTGCCCCGACTTCGGGATGTGCACCAGGATGATGGTGTCGGTGCGCTCCGAGCCGACCTCGCCGCCGGTGGCGAGATCCTGCTCCTGCTCTTCCGAGAGCCCTGCTCTGCTGTCCGAGCCGACGAGGAGCCAGTTGGTGCCGGGGGTGTCGCCGATCCGGTCCTCGTACGCGCTGAGCGCGTCGATCCTGGTCAGCGAATTGTCCAGGTGCACGACGGCCGCCACCATGCCGACGATCAGGACCAGCAGGATGACGAGGAACCAGCGGAAGGGGTGCCGCTTGCGGCGCCTGCGCTCCGGCTGCGGGGGAGCGCCGCGGCCGCGGGATGGCGGTGGGGGAGCGCCGCGGCCGCGGGACGGTGGCGGGGGAGCGCCGCGGTCGTCCCGGTAGGGCTGCGGCTGCTGCGTCGGCGCGTGCCGCGCCCGCTGCGGCGGCTGCTGCTGCGGTTGCTGGGTGGGGTGCTTGCTGGTGTAGCGCCTGGTGGCCTGCTCGGGCTCGGGCGACCGCGAGTAGGCGAGCTGCTCCCGGTCGCGCCCGCCGTCCCGGCGCACGACCTGGGTCGGCTCGATCCCGCCCGCCCCCGGCGGCGGGCGGCGCTGGTCACCGCCGGGCGGGCGGGCGCCGGGCGGCTGGTTGCGGTGCGGTGGCTGACCGCCGCGCGGCGGCTGGTGATCGCGAGGTGGCTGGTGATCGCGAGGTGGCTGTTGGCCGCGCGGTGGCTGGTGATCACGGGGCGGCTGGTGATCACGGGGCGGCTGGTGATCACGGGGCGGCTGTTGGCCGCGGTGCGGCGGATTACCGCGCGGCGCGGCGGGGGGCTGGCCCTCCCGGCGCGGCGGCGCACCGCGGTGCGGCGGCTCGGCGCCGCGCGGCGGTGGGGGCCCCGGCCTGCGCTCCTGCTGTCCGGGCGGTGGCGGCGTCCGGCGCGCGGGGTACTTGGGGTCCTCGCCGTTCATCATGCAGACTCTACTGATCCGTCGGGTCGATCGGGCGGTACGCGGGATCCCCCCGCTCACTTGATGAATCACCCCGGGGGCCGCCGATGTTAGCGGCTCAGGGCAACCAGCCGACGTGGCCGCGGAGCGCGGTGTAGCCGACGTAGGCGATGGTGTCGATCAGCGCGTGCGCGACGAGCAGCGGCCAGAGCCGCCCGGTGCGCTGCCACCAGCGCCCGAAGATCAGCCCCATCACCACGTTGCCGAGCCCGCCGCCGAGCCCCTGGTACAGGTGGTAGCTGCCGCGCAGCAGCGCCGAGGCCAGCAGCGACGAGTTCTCCGACCAGCCGAGCCCGCGCAGCCGGGTGAGCAGGTACCCGACCACGATGATCTCCTCCGCCGCCGAGTTGGCGCAGGCGGAGAGGATCAGCACCGGCAGCCGCCACCAGTGCTCGCCGAGTGAACTCGGCACGATCGTCACGCTGAAGCCGAGCGCCTGCGCGAGCAGGTAGAGCCCGAGCCCGGGCAGCCCGATCAGCGCGGTGAAACCGAGCCCGGCGAACAGGTCGCCGCGCCAGCGGTCCCTGGCCAGCCCGACCACCTTCGGCCCGATCCCGCTGCGCCACAGCAGGTAGAGCCCGAGCGCGGCCCACGCGGCCAGCCGGAGCACGCCGAGCAGCTGGAAGGCCAGGTCGAGCAGCGGCTGATCGGCGCGCGAGGCGTTCAGCGCGACGGTCCGGCCGCCGACCCCGCCCGGCTGCAGCGCGCTCTCCAGCAGCGAAAGCGCGGCGCTGAGTCCGCTCGCCCCGAAGGTGAGGGCGAGGACGATCACGACCTCGATCCGGAGTGCGCGCCGCTCGGACTCGTCGAGCGGGCGTGGCGGGGCTTGGTCGGCGGGCATGACAGCGAATCTAGTCAGCGGCGGAACTCCTCCACCGGCGTGTACTCCGCCGCCGTCGCGCCCATCTCGTTGCGGTACCAGGTCTCCCTGCGGGCGCGCTGCACTCGATCGGCCACCCGGTCGAGGCCGGGGATCAGCCTGCGCGCCGTCTCCAGCGTCAGCAGCACCGGGAACTGCGCCAGCGGATGCAGCACCCAGGGCAGCCTGCGCGGCATGGCATGCCTGGCGTAGGTGCCCGGCGGCAGCCAGAAGGCGGTGTACCCGATCTGCATCCGGTAGTTGACCTCGTCGCGCAGCCGCTTACGCCAGGGTGTGCCCGGCGCGGGCGCGAAGGCGGGCAGGTAGGACTCGACCAGCTCCGCCCCGTCCGCCCCCGCGGTGTGCGCCCGCTTCACGAAGGCGGCGAACATGAGCTGCACCGACTCCCTGAAGTCGCGCGGGTACCAGTCGGGCTGCACGCCGAGCAGGTGGCCGACGTAGCGCCAGAAGTGCAGCGTCGCCTCGATCTCCCGCTTCGTGGTCTGCAGCCCGACGCTCCAGAGCGCGAGCCCGGGCACCACGCTGCCCGCCATCAGGGTGAGCGTGGCGTCGCCGACGCTGATCGGCACGCCCCAGGCTGCGGCGTCCCACTCCGGGCGCTGCACCAGCTTGCGCCGGATGAAGACGTGCATGATCCGCACCCGCATGGTGGTCTGCCTGCCGCGGGCGCCGATCTCGAGGCCGCCCGGCTCGGAGATGTCGATCCAGAACCGCACCGTCTCCAGCTGCCGCTTGTGCGCGCGGGCGCCCGCGTAGCCGCCGGTGTAGGCCAGCGGCTTGGTGATCGAGCTCTCCGAGTACATCTCCAGCGTGCTGGTGGTGGCGAAGGCGAAGACCGAGGTGCCCCAGCGGCGGAAGACCGCGGCGCCGCGCTCGACGAGCGCCGGGTCCAGCCAGGGCGGCGGCGTCTCGAACTCGGCGAAGAGCCGGACCAGTGAGGCGGGCGGGTCGGGCACCGCGTCGATGCCGTGCTCCAGCGCGAGGTCGAGCATGGCGCGGCCCGCCTTCGGACCGGCTTCGCCCAGGTAGACCTCGTCCACGAAGGCCTCGGCGACCGGGTCGGCCTGGTAGTAGGCGGCGGCGAAGCGGTGCACGAGCTCGTCGTCGGGCTGCGGGTCGAAGCGGAAGATCGTGCGCCAGAGCCTGCGCATGCGCTGTACGGCCGGGTCGTTCACCCGGTCCCAGTACCTGAATTCGTCCGGCGCGATTCGAGTTGCCACGTATTCAGCGTAAAGTGAGCAAAAGCTCAGGTTCTACTCGCATTTTCCGGGGGTGGGTTCGGTGGTCGAGAAGATCGGTGACCAGCGGCGCAGGCCGCAGCAGGAGCGTTCGCGGGAATCCCGCGAGCGGATCCTGACCGCCGCGACTCAGCTCTTCGCCGAGCACGGGGTCGGAAACGTGTCGACCAATCGCATCGCCGCGCACGCGAACATGAGCATCGGCTCGCTCTACCGCTACTTCGCGGACAAGGAGGCGATCCTGGAGACGCTGCGGCTGCGCCTGGTCGGCGAACTCGAGGAGCAGTTCACCGCCGCCGTGCTCGCGGGCATGACGCTCGCCCCCGCCGAGTCCTTCGCCCGCAGTCTGCACGGCATCGCCGACACCCTCGCCCGCCGCCGCGAACTGGTCCGCGCCCTCTCCCCGCACGCCACCCTGGAGGCGCTCGGCCTCGGCGACCTGGAACGCCGCCTGCTCGTCCTCACCCGCGGCTACCTGCTCAACCTGCTCGGCCCCCTCCCCGACGCCGAACTGGAGGTCAAGGCCTACGTCATGGTCAGCGTCGGCGTGGCGAGCAGCCTCCGCATCGGCCTGGAGGCCCCGGCCCACCTGGACCGCGACCGGGTCATCGCGGAGATCGCCCGCATGGTCTCCGGCTGGCTCCAGCCGTAGTGCGTCAGATTCTCCGCAGGCCGTTCAGGAAGGGGCACCCCGCGAGGGTGCGGACCGCCCGGCTCAATCCTTCGATGTCGTCGGCGGGGGTGCGGAAGGGGAGGCGGAAGTCGTGGTCGCCGTCGATGCCCTCGATGCGCAGGGTCAGCCCGTAGCGGTCGATGGCGAGCGGGTGCACGATGCCGCGCTGCAGGTGGGCGGGGAGTTGCCTGGCGATCATGGCGACCAGGTCGGCGTGGTCGCTCTCCATGTGCTGGAGCCAGGCGGATTCCATGGCGCAGAAGGGGTCGGGGGCGGCGGTGCGCAGCTCGTCGACGTCCACCGATTCGGCGCCGGTCGCGTCGGCGACGACGGCGGATTTGATCACGACGCGGAGCAGGGTGAGGCCGTGCCCGACGTCGAGCAGCATGGGGTGCGGCAGCTCCGCGGCGACCTCGCCCGCGAGCGCGCGCTGCGCGGGCAGCGGCACCGCCCGCACCCAGCCGCGCAGCCAGACCAGGGAGCGCACCGGCTCGCGCACCACGATGGGGGCGTGGTCGGTCAGCTCGAGGACCGCGGGCGCGCCGCCGCCGCCGGAGTTGGCGACCAGCACCGCCGCGACCGAGGTGCTCGGCACCGCGACCACCGCGTCGCCGCACTCGCGCAGGTGGTGCACCGACACCGGGGTCGGGTCGATGCCCGGCATGGCGAGCACCGCGTGCTCGGCGTGCGCACAGGCGCTGCGCACCCGTTCCGCGGTCGACGGTGCGAGGGTCGATTGCGGCATGTAGTCCTCCTGGTGCCCGCTCGCCCGGCTCGGCGAGAATTAGGTTACCCTAAGCTAAGTGAGTGGACGATCTTGCGCAAGAGCTTCGATCCGGGTGGTCGGGAGGTCCGGGCCGGCCGGGAGCGCGCGCCGCTGCCGGTCGAGCCGGGGTTACCGTGATCGGATGACCGAGTCGTCCGCCGCGCCACGCGTCGAGGCCCCGAGGCCCCGCACCACGCTGCCCGGCGCCGGAGTACCGGACGCCGGGCCGGCAGGGGCGGAGGCGTCGGATGCCGAACTTCCTGGCGCTGGTTCCGCGATGGCGGCGCGTCGGGGTGCTGCGGCGGAGACCGTGAACGGCGAGTCGCCGACGGCAGCTCGCGATGCGGAGCCGGTGCTCATGTCGCTGCGCCCGCCCGCCCGGCGCAGCCTGGCCGATGGCCTGGTGCGGCCGCCGGGGCCGGTACCGCCGGGGATCAGGGCGCTGGAGCCGGAGCTGCCCGACGCCGAACTGGCCGATCTCGTCGGCACGGTGGTGCACACCGCCGACGGGTTCGTCGCCCGCACCGGGAACGCCGCCCGCGCGCTGGCGATCCTCGCCGCCACCGCGGCCGCGCTCTGCGGCGAGGACGTTCGCCGCGCGCTCGCCGCCCCGGACATCCCCTTCCTGACCGGGCTGAATCCGCAGGCCGTCGAGGCGGTGCGCGGCGTGTTGCTGTGGATCGAGGCGGAGAATCCGGCCGAGCTGACGGCGGAACTGGCGGTCCTGCTGCGCGGGGGCGGCGCGGGCAGCGCAACGGCGGGATGAGTTCCGCGCGACGCAAGTAGTGTCATAGGCGTGCCGCGTATCGCCTACTTCGGACCATCCGGAACCTTCACCGAGATGGCGCTCGCCCGATTCGAATCGACGGGCGCCTTCGACGGGCAGGTGGAGCGGGTCGCCGCGCCGAGCCAGGGTGCCGCGCTGGAGCTGATCCGGGCGGGTGCGGTCGATGGCGCGGTGGTGCCGGTCGAGAGCTCGGTCGAGGGCTCGATCGCCGCCACCCTCGACTCCCTCGCGCTCGGCGCGCGGCTGCAGATCGTCGCCGAGACCGAGCTCGAGGTGACCTTCAGCATCCTGGCCAGGCCGGGCACCGAGCGCGCAGACGTGCGGTTGCTCGCCGCCTACCCGGTGGCCGCCGGACAGGTGCGCGAATGGGTGGCGCGCGAGTTGCCGGACGCGGCCTACTACACCTCCACCTCGAACGCCGCCGCCGCCGAGGACGTGCGGGCGGGCAAGGCCGACGCCGCCGTCTCCACCGTCCTGGCGGGCGAGCGGCTCGGGCTGGTCACGCTGGCCGCCGGGGTCGCCGACCACGACCAGGCCATCACCCGCTTCGTGCTGGTGACGCCGCCGCGCTCGGCCCCGCCCGCCACCGGTGCCGACCGCACCTCGGTGGTGCTGGAGCTGACCAACGAACCGGGCTCGCTCATGCGCGCCTTCGCCGAATTCTCCACGCGCGGCATCGATCTCACCCGGATCGAATCGCGGCCGACCCGGACCGGCATGGGTGCCTACCGCTTCTACCTGGACTGCGTCGGACACATCGACGACAGCGCGGTGGCGGAGGCGCTCAAGGCGCTGCACCGCTCGGCGCCGCGCATCCGCTACCTCGGATCGTGGCCCGCGTTCGCCAAACCCGGCGCGCCGCCGCCGCCGGATACCGATGCCGCGCTGTGGCTTTCCCAGCTACGAAAGGGGGTGGCGGACCGTTGAGCGCACGACTGATCCTGGTTCGGCACGGAGAGACCGAGGGCAACGTCGCCAAGTTGCTCGACACCAGGGTGCCCGGCCTCCCGCTCACCGAACGCGGGGTGGCGCAGGCGAAGACGCTCGGCGCCGCGCTTGCCGCGCCGCCGCGCGCGCTGTACTGCTCGGCCGCGCTGCGCGCCAGGCAGACCGCGAGCTACATCGAGGAGGCCACCGGGGTGGCCGCCCAGGTGCTCGACGGCACCTACGAGGTGCAGGTCGGTGATATGGAGGGGCAGAACACGCCCGCCGCGCACGACCTCTTCCAGGACATCTACCACGCCTGGCACGGGGGCGAGCTGGACCGCAGGCCGCCGGGCGGGGAGTCCGGGTACGAGGTGCTCGCCCGCTTCCTTCCGGTCGTGGAGCAGCTGCGGCAGACCTGGTTCACCGACGGCGCCGACGGCGACGTCCTGCTGGTGATCCACGGCGCCGCCATGCGGCTGCTGGCCCGGGTGCTCACCGATATCCGGCCGCCGTTCACCACGAACAACCACCTGGACAACACCGAGACCATCGAGCTGCTGCCGCGGCCGGACCGCGGCTGGGAACTCATCCGCTGGGGCCGCTTCACCCCGCCCTTCGGCCCGGATACCGAGCCGGAGCAGGACGACCCGATGGGCTGACGCCCTACCGGACCGGGAACTCGTCGCGCTCGGGCAGGCCGTTCACCAGGTCGAGCAGCGCGGCGCGCAGCCGGGCGGGCGTTCCGCTGCTCAGCGAGGTCCACTTGCTGCCGTCGTCGGCCCGGCTGGCGGTGGCGAGGAAGCGGCCGTTGCGGGTGTCGAAGACGGCGATGTGGTTGTCCGCGTACTCGCGGCTGCCGTCGCGGTAGGCGACCCCGACGATCTCCGCGTGCGCCTCCAGGTGCACCAGCGCCGAGGCAAGCGCCTGCGCGTCCCGATCCGGGGTGCCGACGGCGGCGAGCCGCCGCGCGGTGGCGGCGGCATCACCGAGCTCGCCGAAGATCGGCACCAGGTCGTCGGTGTAGGCGTTCAGGCCGGTGAGGTCGAGCGGCTCGGCCGGGCCGAGCGCGGCGAGCAGCGGGGCGGGCAGATCGTCGTCGACCTCGTCCAGGACGTAGGAGTTCGGCCCGCGGAGGGCGACGGTCACCAGGTCGTCGCCCTTCGCGAGGCAGAGCCTGCTCACCCGGCCGTCGACCACCAGCCGCAGCGCGACCACCCAGTGCGGGCGGTTCAGCGTGCGCAGGCGGTCGGCGAGCTCGGGGTGCACCTCGCCGCCGGTCAGCAGGGCGCGCTCGGTGAGCGACCCGGCGGCCGCGGCGAGCGCGGCGTCGTGCTCGGCGACGTTGTCGTACCGGCCGATCGCGTCGAGCACGACCGGGACGTCGTCGATCTGCAGCTCCTCCAGGAGGAACTGCATCTCGTCGAGGGAGAGCACCACCGACTCGAGGGCCGTGGGACCACGGCCCGCACCGAGCACGGTCACCGAGTGGTGCCGGCGTCCGCGCCGATCACGCCGTCGGTGGCCCAGCGGCCGTCGTGGAAGGGCTCGTCGCTGCGCAGGTAGTCGGCAGCGTCGTGCTCGCCCTCGTCGTCCTGGCCGGCGGCGCGGGCGTTGCCGAGCAGCGGGCTCTGGCCGCTGCCGGTGGAGCGCACCGGAGCGGCGTCCACCCGGGCGACGACGGAGTCGCCGACCGCGGCGGCGACCGGCACGCCCGCGCCGAGCGCGGCGCCCGCGCCCCAGCCCTCGGGGAGCGTGAGCTTGCCGTTGCCGTTCGCCGAGCCGCCCGCGCCGACGCCGGAGAGCGCCGCCGAACGGGTGCTCGCGGCCGCCGCGCCTGCCGCGCCCGCCACCCCGAGCCCCATCGGCGCGACCGCGGCGGGGGCCGTGCTGCCCGCGGAGGTGAGCGCGGAGATGGCGGCGCCACCGAGGTTGCCCGCGGTGGTGACGCCGGTGCCGACCACCGAGCCGGCCACGTTCGCGGCCTGGGTCGCGGCGCTGACCACCGCTGGGTTCTGCACGAAGGCGGCGGCCGCGGCGACCGCGCTCTGGACCGGGTCGCCCTGGAAGGCCGTCTCGGCCGACTGCTCCGACGCGCCCTCCGCCGTGCCCGCGCCGTTGGCGATGGCGGGCGGCCGGGCGAACTCACCGGGTGTGGTGACGAGCGCGCTGGTCGCGGCCTCGTAGGTCTCCATGACGAGGGCGGCGCGGATATCCATCGCATTCTTGGCGACTTCGGCCACCTCGAAGGCGCCGGAGAGCGCGCCGGGCGGGTTCGCCGAGGCGACGACGGCCGCGTTCACGGCGACGATCTCCGGCAGGCTCGGCATGGCCAGCGAGGCGACGGTGTACGCCGTCGCGTTGGCCGCCGTCTTGGTGGCCATGCCCGCCGCCATCACGCCCTGCTGTTCGGCCCAGCCCATGAAACCGGTGAGCCGGGAGAGCGCGGCGATGCCGTTGACGCCCTGCATGCCGACGCCGAGCTCGGCCATCACCCGCGCGACGGTGGCGGTCGCGTCCACCCACACCCCGGTGAGCGCGCCCCACGCGGTCGCCGCGGCGGAGATGGGAACGGCGTGCGCGCCCGAGTTCAGCGCGACCGAATTCACCTCGGCCATGCGCGGCAGCCAGAAAACCCCGGTGATCCCTGCGGTCATTCTCGTTTCTCCCCTGTTCGAATTCGCTCGCGGATCAGGCGCCGATCGCGCCGAGCGCGGCGGCCTGGACGACGTCCTGGCCGAGCTGTGCGGCCAGCTGGCTGCGCAACACGGCGGCGGCGTGGTGCAGCTCGAGGATCCCCTGCGCGACCGCGTGGTCGTGCGTGCCTGCCGCGCTGTTGAAGTGGTTCGCCGCGAGCAGCGAGACCTCTTCGGTGCCGGACGGCAGCACGTGCGTGGCAGGCGCGGTGACGGTGGCGGCGGTGGCGAGCCGCTCGGCGAGCAGATCGAGCTCGGCCGCGGCCAGAAGCACGGCCTCCGGCGACATGAGTACGTGGCCAACCATGACTCGACTCCTTCTAGTGGCTATGGGGCGGAACCACGAGAATTCCCCCTACGAGTTCTAGGACGCGACGGCGACACCATCGGTTCCCTCGAGTCCTCGAGTTCCCTGAGACTAACGCACTTCCGCGCGTTCGCAGCGGGGAAAACTCAACCCCAGCCGAGCTCGTGCAGCCGCTCGTCGTCGATGCCGAAGTAGTGCGCGATCTCGTGGATCACGGTGATCGCCACCTCCTCGACCACCTGGGCCTCGTCACCGCAGATGTCGAGGATGGCGTCCCGGTAGACGGTGATGGTGTCCGGCAGCGAGCCGCCGTAGTGGCTGTCCCGCTCGGTGAGCGCGATGCCGTGGTAGAGCCCGAGCAGATGTGGGTCTTCCGGATTGCGTGGCTCGATCAGCACGACCACATTGTCGATGGCCCGCGCCAGCGCCGCCGGGACGAGATCCAGTGCGTCGCCGACCAGTTCCTCGAACCGGGCGGCTGGCATCGCGACGGTCACCGCGGCGCGGGCTGCGGCGGCAGCGGGGCCGCGCCCGGCAGCGGGGCCGGGGTGGAGCGGCCGCTGTTCGGCGGCGGCACCGGGGCCTGCCCGTTGATCAGGATGTCACCGCGCGCCGAGCCCTGGATCGGCGCGAAACCCTCGCGGTCGGCGCCCTTTCCGACCATGCAGTCCAGCCTGCGGCTGCCTGCCAGCCAGCTGCGCGCGTCCAGGTAGTCGAAGAAGAGGGTGAGCGTCTTGTTCCGGATGGCGTCCGGGCTGCCCAGGTAGTCCGTGGAGGTGCGGGTGCACTCCTGCTCCATGAACTTGTCCTGGTCGTCCTTGGTCGGCAGGCCGCTGGTGAAGTGCGAGCCGAGGTCGATCGTGGAGACGATCTCGACCGCGTGCTGCTGGGCGCACTCCACCGGGTCCGACGGCAGGTTCTGGTTGATGCCGAGGCAGACGCCCGGCTCGTAGACCCGGGACTGGTCCTGCTTCGCGGCGCTGCCGACGGTGCTCGGGGTCCCGGTCGCGGCGGCGACCTGCAGCCCGCAGCGCAGCGTGCGGTCGCCCGCCTGCCAGCCGTCCGCGCTCGGGTACATCAGCCCGACCACGTAGCGGCCGCGTGGATCGAACCGCCCGTCCATGTACTTCTGCACCGCGGGAACGCAGTGCTCCTCCTTGAGCTCGGTGAGCCGCAGCGAGTCCGGGAAGCGCGAGCCGGGGGCGAACTCGCGCCCCGGGTAGCGGCTCATGTCCACCTCGGCGGCGACCTCGAACAGGTGCTTGCCGTCACAGCTCACCTTCACCAGGTCGCTGCGGTCGGTGGTGCTCCAGGTCAGGCAGTCGCCGGCGGCCGCGGTGCCGAAGGCGGCGTCGCGCACGCCCGCAGGGGCGGCGGGGTTGTGCGCCTCCAGGCCGGTCTCGTTGTCGAACCCGGTGACGAAGAGCGTCACCATGGCGGCCGCGACCGCGCCGACCGCGACCGCGAGCAGGGAGAGGCGCAGCGTGCGGGCGGACAGGTGCAGCCCGCGCCTGGCGGCGCGCGGCTCGCCGTCGCCCTTTTTTCCTCGGGCGCGGTCGCGGGGGTTCGGCTCGTCGGGAGACATCGCGATCCATCATGGCAGCGCCATCGCCCGGCGTGCCACGTTCGGGTGTATCAGCGGGGGTTCAGTGGGGTCGATTACGCTGGTCGCCCATGATCGACCTCCGATTCCTGCGGGAGAATTCCGACACCGTCCGGGCCTCCCAGCGCGCCCGCGGCGAGGACCCGGCGCTCGTCGACGCGCTGCTGGAGGCCGACTCCGCGCGCCGCTCCGCGGTGGCGAGGGCCGACAACCTGCGCGCCGAGCACAAGGCCATGGGCAAGCGGGTCGGCAAGGCGAGCCCGGACGAGCGCCCCGAGCTGCTCGCCCGCGCCCAGGAGATGTCGGCGCAGGTGAAGGCGGCCGAGGTGGACGAGCACGCGGCCGACGCCGCGCTGGACACCGCGCAGCGGGCGATCTCCAACGTGGTCCAGGATGGCGCGCCCGCGGGCGGCGAGGACGACTACGTGGTGCTGGAGACCGTCGGCACCCTGCCGGAGTTCGACTTCGAGCCGAAGGACCACCTGGAGCTCGGCGAGGCGCTCGGGCTGATCGACATGGAGCGCGGGGCGAAGGTCTCCGGCGCCCGCTTCTACTTCCTCACCGGGTACGGCGCGCTGCTGCAGCTCGGGCTGCTGCAGCTGGCCGCGCAGCGGGCGGTGGCGAACGGCTTCACCATGATGATCCCGCCGGTGCTCGTCCGGCCGGAGATCATGGCCGGCACCGGGTTCCTCGGGCAGCACTCGGCCGAGGTGTACCACCTGGAGGAGGACGACCTCTACCTGGTCGGCACCTCCGAGGTGCCGCTGGCCGGCTACCACTCGGGCGAGATCATCGACCTGAGCGACGGGCCGAAGCGGTACGCGGGCTGGTCGTCCTGCTTCCGCCGGGAGGCCGGCAGCTACGGCAAGGACACCAGGGGCATCATCCGGGTGCACCAGTTCGACAAGATCGAGATGTTCGTCTACTGCGACCCGGCCGAGGCGGACGCCGAGCATCGGCGGCTGCTGGCCTGGGAGCGCGAGATGCTGGCCGCCATCGAGGTGCCCTACCGGATCATCGACGTCGCCGCGGGCGACCTGGGCAGCTCGGCCGCGCGGAAGTTCGACTGCGAGGCGTGGGTGCCGACCCAGGGCGCCTACCGGGAGCTCACCTCCACCTCGAACTGCACCACCTTCCAGGGCCGCAGGCTCTCCACGCGGTTCCGCGACGCGGACGGGAAACCGCAGATCGCGGCCACCCTGAACGGCACGCTGGCGACCACCCGCTGGATCGTCGCGATCCTGGAGAACAACCAGCGGGCCGACGGCTCGGTGCGGGTGCCGGCGGCGCTGGTCCCGTTCGTCGGAACCGATGTGCTGCCGCCGCAAACCAGGACAACGGCCTGACGCCGCGATAGCCGGGAGTTCGCCGGGGGTCGAAAACAGGGATCGGGCTGTGGTCGGGGTGGGTTGCCTCTACCCTGTTGTCGTGCGAGGAATCGGGTCTCGCGGCGATACCCGAACCCGGGTGCGGGCCGCGTCAGCGCTGGCGACGGCCATGGTCATGTCCAGGACCACCGGCGCCTTCTATGTCATGGGCGGTGCCCTCGGGCTGCTGCTCACCGCGATCGCGCCCGGCGACGAGGGCAACCGGATGCTCGTCGGCAGCGCGGCGGCGGTCGCGCTGCTGCTCGGGCTGAGCCTGCTCGGCTGGGGCCCGCGGATGCCGCACAACGTGCACCACGGCTACGTCGCCATCGCGACCGTGCTGGTGACGGTGGCGGTGCACTCCTTCCCGAACACCGTCGGCGCGATCAGCCTCGCCTCCTTCTACGTCTTCGTCGCCTGTGACGCCGCGCTCTTCTTCGCCTGGCCGCTCGCGGTCGCGCACATCGGCTTCGCCATGGTGATGTGCCTGTGGGCGCTGCCGACCCGGGATCTGCCCGGCTGGTCCGGGGTGATCCCGGCGGGCGTGACGTTCGGTGTCGGCGTCGTGGTCGGGATCCTGACCAGGATGGCCTCCGAGGCCGATATCGACACCCTGACCGGGCTGCTCAACCGGCGCGGCTTCGACCGGTTGCTGAACGCCGCGATCGAGCAGGCCGGGCGCACCGGCCAGGGGCTCGCCCTGGTCCTGGTCGACCTGGACCGCTTCCGCAAGATCAACGACCACCTCGGGCACCGGGCGGGCGACGCCGTGCTGCAGCGGGTCGCCGACGCCTGGACCGAGCTGCTCGCGCCGGACCAGCGACTGGCCCGCTACGGCGGCGACGCCTTCGCGCTGCTGCTGCCGAACACCACCGAGCAGGCCGCGATCCTGCTCACCGAGCGGCTGCGCGCCGCCGTCACCACCGGCTGCTCGGCGGGCGTCACCTCGTGGCAGCAGGGCGAGTCCGGCTCGCTGCTGGTCAGCCGCGCCGATGTCGGGCTGTACCGGGCCAAGCAGGGCGGCCGGAACCGGACGGTGCTGGAGTCGTCGCGGCAGCAGCCGCTGGCGGTGGAGCTGCGCGACGCCATCGACCGCGGCGCGCTCGACGTGCACTACCAGCCGATCGTCAGCCTGACCGAGGGTGGCGGCAAGGCGGTCGGCGTCGAGGCGCTGCTGCGCTGGTCGCCCGCGGCCCAGCCGGACGTCACCACCGAGGGGCTGATCCGGGTCGCCGAGGAGTTCAACCTCATCTCCGACCTGGACGAGCTGGTGCTGCGCAAGGCCTGCGCCGACGCGGCCCGGCTGCAGGAGACCTTCGCCCAGCTCGACCTGACGCTGAACGTCAATGTCAGCGGCCTGGAGCTGGCCGAGACCGAGTACGCGGACCGGGTGGCAGGCATCCTGGAGAACACCGGCTGGCCCGCCGACCAGCTGGTGCTCGAGGTGACCGAGAGCGAGCTCGCGGCGGAGTCGCAGACCGCCATCGCGAACCTGCACACGCTGCGCGAGCGTGGGGTCCGGATCGCCATCGACGACTTCGGCACCGGCTACTCCTCGCTGAGCAGGCTGGCCACGCTGCCGAGCGACATCATCAAGGTGGACCAGTCCTTCGTCGCCGCCATCCGCTCGGACTCGCCCGCCCCGCCGCTGCTCGGCGTGATCGCGGCGCTGAGCAACGCGCTCGACCTGCAGGTGATCGCGGAGGGGGTGGAGACCGAGTACCAGGCCGCCGTCCTCACCGAGCTCGGCTTCGCGCTGGCGCAGGGGTACCACTACAGCGACTCGCACCCGGTCGCCGAGCTGATCACCGACCTGAACAGCGGGCGAGGGGAGCTCACCGCCGAGCCCGCCGCGCCGCCGCGCACCGGGGACGACGACACGCACGAGACCGCCGACGGGTGGCTCCCGCTCGGCTGAGCGGAAATCCCGTTGACCGACCATCGGCACGAGCGCAGGATGGGGCCATGCACCTGCTGATCTACGCCTGTTGAGTTGTGCTCGGTCGCGCTGAGCGCGGCCGCACCGAGGCGGGGCTCGCGCTCCGCGCGGTGCTCTACACCGGCACGCGCGAGTTCGTGCCGTACTACGCGCTGTACGCGGTGTTCTTCGCCGATCACGGGCTGAGCACCGCGCAGATCTCGTCGCTGCTCGCGCTCTGGTCGGGGACGGCGTTCCTGCTCGAGGTGCCATCCGGCGCCTGGGCCGACGCCTACTCGCGGCGGGCGCTGCTGATCCTGAGCGGGTTGCTGCTGGTCGCCGGGTTCGGGGTCTGGACGGTGTGGCCGGGGTATCTCGGCTTCGCCGTCGGGTTCGTGGTGTGGGGTGCGGCGGGGGCGCTCTCCTCCGGGACCTTCGAGGCGCTGCTCTACGACGAGCTCACCGCGCTCGGGGCGGCCGGGCGGTATCCGGTCATCCTCGGCCGGACCAGGGCGGCCGGTGAATTCACCGTCGTCCTGGCGATACTCGCGGCCGCGCCGCTGTACGCCTGGGGTGGGTACGCGCTGGTCGGGTGGGTGAGCACCGGGCTCGCCGCGGTGCACACGCTGGCCGCCTGCGCGCTGCCCGCGGCGCCGCGGGTGGTCGGAGTCGGTGACGTCCCGGAGGACGGGGACGAGATCGAGCCTGCCGGGCCGGGCGTGCCCGCTGAGCCGGGCGTACCCGCCGTGGGGTCGTCCGGCGCCGGTGGGGATCTGTCCGGTACGTGCGGCGCCGCGGCCGAGTCCGCAGCGGGTACCGATGCCGCGCGGGCGCCGACGGGTGTCGGGGGGCGCTGGATCGCCATGCTGCGCAGCGGGCTCGGGGAGGCGCTCACGCATCGGACGGTGCGGCGGGGCGTGCTGCTGGGGGCGGCGCTGTACGGCATCACCTCCTACGACGAGTACTTCGGGCTGCTGGCCGAGGCGGGCGGCGCGGCGACCGCGGTGGTCCCGCTGCTGGTCGGGGTGACGGTGGTCGGCTCGCTGCTCGGCGCACTGGCCGCAGGCCGCACCGAGAACCTCTCCGGCCGGGTGCTCGGCGCACTGGTCGGCGTGGGCGCGCTGCTGCTCGCGGCGGGCTCGGTGCTGGCGGGCAGCGTCGGCGGTGGGGTGGCGGTGCTCGCCGGGTTCCTCGCCATCGCCGTCGGATACGGCGTCGGGGTGAACGCGGAGGTGGTCGCCGACGCCAGGTTGCAGGAGGCGATCGACGGCCCGGCCCGCGCCACCGTCACCTCGGTCTCCGGCCTGCTCTCCGAGGTGGTGGCGCTCGCGGTGTTCGGCTTCGTCGCGCTGGCGACGGCGGTGCTCTCGCTGGCTGCCACCATGGCGCTGCTCGGGCTGGCGGTGCTCGCCATCGCGGCGGTCACCCCGCGCTGGCTGCCGCCCCGGCGGTAGCGTGCGCGGGGTGACCGGACGCACGCGCATCGGGGTGCTGCTCGGCTTCGGGATCGGCGCCGGGGTCGCCGTGCAGGCCAGGATCAACGGCGCGCTCGGTGCCCGGCTGCAGGACGGCATCGCCGCCGCGACGGTGAGCTTCCTGGTCGGGCTGGCGGCGCTGCTGCTCGCGGCGCTGCTCGACCGCCGGGTGCGCGCCGGGCTGCGCCGGGTGCGGGCCGCGGTCGCCGACCGGTCGCTGCGGCCCTGGCAACTGCTCGGCGGCCTCTGCGGTGCCTTCTTCGTCGCCGGGCAGGGGCTCACCGTGGCGGCGATCGGGGTCACCGCCTTCACCACGGCTGCGGTGGCCGGGCAACTCATCAGCAGCCTGGTGGTCGACCGGCTCGGGATCGCGCCGAGCGGCCACACGCCGGTGACCCCGCGGCGGTTGGCAGGCGCGGTGCTCGGCATCGGCGCGGTCGCGCTCGCCGCCTTCGGCCAGCACGGCGCACCCGCGGGCGCGGTGGCACTGCTGCCGGACGTCCCGCCGGTGCTGCTGGTGCTGCTGCCCGCGCTGGCCGGGGTCGGGCTGGCCTGGCAGCAGGCCGTGAACGGGCGGGTCGCCGCGGTGGGCGGCCCGCCCGCCGCCGCGCTGGTCAACTTCGTCGTCGGGCTGTTACTGCTGGTCCCGCTCGCGGCGGTGGTCGCGGCGGTGCGCGGCCTGCCCGCCGCACCGCCCACCGAGCCCTGGCTCTACCTCGGCGGGTTGATCGGCGTCGTCTTCATCGCGGTCGCCGCCCTCGCCGTCCGCTGGATCGGCGTCCTGCTGCTCGGCCTCACCTCGGTGGCAGGCCAGCTCACCGCCGCCGTCCTGCTCGACCTCCGCACCCCGACCGGCCCCGGCCTCTCCGCCCCCGCCCTGGCCGGCTGCCTGCTCACGCTCGCCGCGGTCCTCGCCGCCACCCGAAACCCGCAATCCCGACCGGTTCTCCGCAACTGACCAGCGAATGCCACGCTGTGTGGTTGGGTGCCAGCATGCTGATCGAATACGGGGTGTGGGTGTCGCGGTTGCTGCTCGGCATGGTGTTCGGGCTCGCCGCGGCGGGGAAGTTCCTGGACGGCCCGGCGACGCGGAAGGCGGTGGGGGAGTTCGGGGTACCGGTGCGCGCGGTGCCCGCCGTCGCCGCCGGGCTGCCCTGGCTGGAGGCGGTGATCGCGGCCGGGGTGCTGGTCCGGCCGGTGGCCGGGCTCGCGGCGGGCGCCGCGGTGCTGACGCTGCTGATCTTCACCGGCGCCGTGCTGCGGCTGCTGCGCGCGGGCAAGCGCCCGGCCTGCGCCTGCTTCGGCGCGAGCGAGCGGCCGATCGGCGGAAGAACGCTCGCGCGCAATGGAATCCTGCTGGCGCTGGCCGCGATCGTGCTGGCAGGCGCGCTGCGCTACCCCGAGGTCCCGGAGATCCTCCCCGCGGACAACACCTTCGGCCTCACCCTCTTCGCGCTCCTCGCCGCGGTGCTGCTGTGGCTGGCGGGCGAGCTGCTCGCGGTGCGCCGCAGGCTGGACCAGCAGGCGCTGACGATGCTCGGCGCCGAGGGTTTGCCAGCCGGTGCCGTCGCACCGGAATTCGAGCTGCGCCCGGCCGATCCCGACGCGACCCCGGTGACGCTGGCCGACCTGCTCGCCGACGGCCGCGGCGTGCTGCTGGTCTTCGTGCACCCGGGCTGCGAGATGTGCGCGGCGCTGGCCAGGGAGCTGCCGCGCTGGCAGCGCCGGGTCGCGGAGACGCTCACCATCGTCACGGTCGGCAACGGCGACCCGGCGGAACATGCCGCGTGGGGGGCGGAGCAGCGGCTCGGCGATATCCCGGTCCTGGTGCAGCAGGGAAACGAGGCGGCGCTGCGCTATCGGGTGCGCGGAACCCCGTCGGCGGTCCTGATCGACCGGGAAGGCCGGGTCGCCGCCCCGGTCGGCCGCGGTGCGATGGCCATCAGGGACCTGATCGTGCACCCGAAGGTGGCCGCGCCTCGGTAACGCGGACCGTTCCGGGGAGTTTGCCCGAAATTCGCTGCAACTGAATCATTTTCACGCGATGAACTGTCAATCCCCATTACGATCGGCTCCGCAAGGCTCCATCGCCCGACGACTTCGAGGTGACATATGGCCGACTTCGCGTTCACGGACTACTCCGGCAAGGAATTCATCATCCGGCTCAACAACGAGCAGCGAATCGAGGAGGCCCGGCGCATCCTGGCCGGGGAGGAGACGATGTCGATCCACGTGATGGGTCGCATCCGGAAGCAGCAGGTGGACTACAACCCGCACTGGAGCTTCCACCTGGACCCGGACACCATCACCTTCTTCACCATGGCGATCGAGGTGTGCGACTCGTCCATCACCTACACCGAGGACCACCTGGACGAGGCCTGCGGCGCCTTCCTGCCCGGCTGCTTCTGGTGCCCCTGGTCGTCCAAGCTGACCAGGGAGGTCGGCGCCCGCGTCAGCGCCTGACCGCGGCGGTCCGCCGGTCGGCCCGCTGCGGGGCCGACCGCCGGACCGGCGTCAGTGCGTCTCCAGCTTCTTCGACCGCAGCTCGTGGCCCTTGGAGGTCTTGCAGCGCCCGCTCGCCAGGTCCCACTGCCAGCCGTGCAGGTTGCAGGTCAGCGTGCTGCCCTCGATCACCCCGAACCGGGAGAGGTCGGCCTTGAGGTGCGGGCAGCGGCGCTGGATTTCCCAGCCCGCCAGCTCGACCGAGGCGGAATCGTCGTGTGCCTCGGAGAACCAGCCGTCGGCGTAGGCGATCCGCTCGTCGGTGAGGCACTTGAAGAAGGTGTAGAGGAACTCGTTGTAGCCGCCGATGCGCCAGGTCTGGAACCGGGTGGAGAGGAAGATGGTGTTCACCCAGTCCGGTTCGTCGTCGCGCAGCACGGTGCGGACCAGTTCGGGCGCGATGCGGAAGCCGTAGCGGTATTTGCCCTCGCCCTCGATGGGGGCGCGGACCACCCGCTTGGGGAAGTCGAGCACCACCGTCTCGTCGCCCATGACCAGCCCGACCGCGTACCCGATGCCGTCGCAGATGAGGTCGCTCTGGGCCATGATCGGCTCGAACTTGGCGCGCAGCGGCTCCAGCAGCGGGCCGTCGCCGTAGGCCCAGGTGGCCTTCTGCGCGGCGATCACCGGGGCCAGCCGGGTGGCCATCTCCTCGATGTAGGCGGCCTTGTCGCCGTAGACGGTGGCAGGGTCGACGGGGTGGGTGAGCTCGAGCTCCTTGCCGTGCACCTCGGCCACCGAGCCGGGGATCATCAGGATCCCGCCGGAGTTGCCGTTGAGCCGCATCTGCTCCAGGAAGGTCTCCTGGTCGGGGAAGATATTGCTGTTCTCGGGGGAGAAGCGGTCCTCGGTGTCGTTGAGGTAGCGCAGTTCGTCGTCGAGGAAGACCGGCGGCCCGGCCGACGGCACCACCCAGGTCGCGCCGACCTGTTCGATGTAGGAGCGGGCCCGGTCCATTCCGCGCTGGCGCTTCTGCCTGGCGAAGTTGGCCTTGGTGCGGGACGGGATGTCGTAGACCATCGGGTACCAGATGGCGCCGGAGTACTGCAGCAGGTGGATGTCGATGTGGCCGAACGCCTGGTCGAGCAGCTCCATGTCGACCGGGCGGGCGTCGTTCATGTTGAAGCAGGTGGTCTCGCCGTCGGAGACGACGATGCCGGAGTCGCCGATCGGGCCGTCGGCGGGCGCGCGCAGCGCGATGATCATGATCTCCAGCTCACCGCCGGGGCCGGTGACGGTGTGCTTGACCGAGTCCTCGGTCTCGAAGAACTTCTCGAAGCCCAGCTTCTCCAGTTCGCGGCGCAGGTCCGGTACCGGGTAGTCGGGCAGCAGCACGGTCGCGTTCTTGTTGACGTGCTCGAGCAGGTTCTTCGCGTCGAAGTGGTCGCGGTGCAGGTGCGAGACGTAGAGGAAGTCGACGTCGCCGATGGCGTCCCAGTCCAGCCCGGTGTTGTCCGGGAACGGTACCCACGAGGCGAAGTAGGCCGGGTTCACCCAGGGATCGCAGAGAATCGTCCCGGCCGTGGTGCGGATGTGGAAACCGGCGTGTCCGACGCTGGTGATCTGCACGGAATACTCCTCCTGACCGTTGCCAGATGCCAAGGGTAATCCGTCGGAACGGCGCCTGCTCAGGGGGTGACGTCGCCGATGCAGTAGCCCTGTGCCTCGCCGGTCGCGGAGCCGTCGGTGAGGGTGAAGGTGCGGGTCTGGGTGGCGCCGGTCGCCTGGGTCACCGGCGCCTGCACGGTGATGTAGCCGGCGCCGAGCCAGGCCGAGGTGAGCTCGGTGTCGTCGAAGGCGGTGACACCGGTGAGCGCGCCCGGCTTGTTCGCCAGCGGCGCGGGCAGCGGGGAGCCGGTGCCGCGCGGGTCCCAGCCGGCCGGGGTGGCGGTGCAGACCAGCGGGTGCTCGCCCTCGGTGTCGGCGGGGTCGAGCGGCTGCCCGACGAAGCGGGAGAGGTAGCGGCGCACCACGTGCCTGGCGTCGGCGTCGTCGAACTGCGGGGTGGTCCCGGTGGCGAAGACCCGGGGGCAGGCGTAGCCGGACTCGATGTCACGCAGCTCGGCGCGAACCGTCACCGCGGGGCCCTGCCAGCTGACGGCGGTCGCGGTGGCAGTCCCCGGCCTGGCCAGCGCGGCGAGTATCGGCGCGGCGTCGGCGTACATCTCCGCGGCGTGCGCGGGCGCCAGCGTCCAGCAGGACTCCTGCAGCTCCTCGATCGGCTGCGTGGCCAGGTCGGCGGCCCAGCGGCGCAGCGCGGGCGCGGCCTCCGGCGTGCCGGGCACCGCGCCGACCGGCGGGGCGTCCGCGGGTACCGGCGGCGCCTCCGGCGGGGGCGGCGCGGCCGGAATACTGCTGCTCGGCACGGCGGCGGACGTCGTGACCTGCGCCGCAGGCAGCTCAGGTTCGTCGCCGGGGATGCCGGAGACGGAGTCGCAGCCCGCGATCAGCGCCACCGCGAGACCACCAAGCACCAGTCTCCGCGCCTGCCGCCTCGGGCGGAGCGGGGGAGCGGGGGGCTGGGCTCGCGGATCGCGGTGCACGTCGACGTACCTCTTCTCTCGTGATGCCTGGTGCCGGAGCGGAAGGATGCGGCGACTACGCTAGCGGAACTGTGGAACCCGTCTACCGCACGATCATCGGCCTGGCCCGGACCGTCTTCTTCGTGCAGGGCCTGAAATTCACCGTCACCGGCGCGGAGAACATCCCCGCCATCGGGGGCGGCGTCGTCGCCATCAACCACACCGGCTACCTGGACTTCACCTACGCCGGCCTCCCCGCGCGCACGCCGAAGCGGTACATCCGCTTCATGGCGAAGAAGGAGGTCTTCGACAACAAGATCTCCGGCCCGATCATGCGCGCGCTCAAGCACATTCCGGTGGATCGCGGCGCGGGCGCCGACTCCTACCAGGCCGCCGTGCAGTACCTGAGCCGCGGCGAGCTGGTCGGCGTCTATCCCGAGGCCACCATCAGCCGCAGCTTCGAGATCAAGGACTTCAAGTCCGGCGCGGCCAGAATGGCGCTGGAGGCCCAGGTGCCGATCATCCCGGTGGCGATCTGGGGCGCGCAGCGGGTCTGGACCAAGGGCCACCCCAAGCGTCTCGGCCGCACGAATACGCCGATCCACATCGTGGTCGGGGAGCCGATCCAGCCGTACGAGCCCGCCGCCGAGCTGACGGCCGAGCTGCGCGCGACCATGCAGCGACTGCTGCTGGAAGCCCAGCGCGACTACAAGCACGACGAGGGCGCGCACTGGGTGCCGTCCCGCCTCGGCGGCTCGGCGCCCACCCTGGAGCAGGCGAACGAGCTGGACGCCGCCGAGGTGGCGGAGCGGGCCGCGAAGCGCGCCGCCCTGAACGATCCCGACCAGCGCGATTTCCGGAATCCGGACGCGGACGGATAAAATTCTTTCCAGCGCCTCGCGGGGCGCGCGCGGATGTAGCGCAGTGGTAGCGCATCACCTTGCCAAGGTGAGGGTCGCGGGTTCGAATCCCGTCATCCGCTCTTCGCCTGATTCGGCCGGAGTTTTCCGGCAACCCTCCGGACATGTCCGATTACCCGCACGCTGTCGTCCCGCGAGCGCCGAACCTCGGCATTCCGCTGGTCGGGGTCCTCGCGCCGGGGCACAGGGTCGATCCGGAGCGGCTGTGATTGGCCGAACCGGACACTCCATCGAGACGCCAGGAAGTAGCTCCGGCGCACCCCGGCGGCCGCTACGGCGGCGAGTACCGCGGGCAGACCCCGCCCCCGGGGGCGAAATCTGGATGTGCCGTGCGGTAACGGCCTGTCACCTGGCACGATCTCCCCTGTGGTCGCGTCGTGCAGATGCACACGACGACGCGATCCGGCGCCGCGCGCGGCGACGTTGCACAGAATTCACCGAGGAATTTCTGGATACCGACCAATCGGTAGCCGCAGTCGTGTCGAATCGCCGAGGAGTGTGTGTTGTGCAAGAGCTCGAGGTGTGAACCCAATGGCCACAGCTGGTGTGTCCGCAGAACGGACAGTGGTGAGCGGGGTGCTGCTCTCGCGATCGTCGACCGACGGCGCGAGCCCGACCGTGCTACGCACGGCGGGGCGGGACGTCGCCGACGGCGCGACCGTCGAAACGATCGTCACGGTTCTGGACGAGGTGGGCACGGCGCCCGGCTCCGACGTCACGATCGATGACATCGCCGTCGCCTACCGGTCCCCGGCGCAGCGGCGGGAGATCCTGGCCGCGCTGGCCGACGGCCCGTGGCGCACGGCGTCGCTGGTGTCGACCAGATCGGCGCTCGCGGCCTTCGTCGCGCATCTGCCCGAGGTAGCCGGGCACGACACCGTGCTGGTGCTCGAGGCCGCCGATTTCCACACCACCTGCGCGGTGGTCGGCCCCGGCCGCAACCAGGCGCCGGTCGGCGACTCCTGGCAGACCGTCGTCGCCGACGCCGAGGGCATCGAGCGCACGCTGGCCCGGGTCCGCTCGGTGCTCACCGCGGTGAACGCCACGCCGGACGCGGTGGTGCTCTGTGGCTCGGCCGCCGACGACGCCGCTCTCGAGGAGGCGCTGCGCTCGGCCTTCGGGGTGCCGGTCGTGCACCCGGCCGCGCCGGGCAAGGCCGTCGCCCAGGGCGCCGCGCTCGCCGCGGCGACCAGCAAGGCGGCTCCGGTCGCCGCCGCCGCGCGCCGCCGGGGGGTGCGGCCGCTGCTGGTCGCGGCCGCCGCAGTGCTGGTACTCGGCGCGACCGGCTTCGCCGCCGCCCAGGTGCTCGACAGCAGCCACACCGAGCAGCAGCCGTCGCCCGCCGCCGTCGCCAGCTCGGCGCCCGCGCCGTCCTCGGCCGCGCCGGAGCCGACCCAGCCGCCCGTCGAGCCCCCGCCGCCGGTCGAGCCGCCCCCGCCGCCCGCCGAGGTACCGCCGCCCCCGCCCGCGGACATCACCGCGGAGGTGGCCGAGCCTGCCCCGCCGCCGCCTGCGCCTCAGCCCGCGCCGCAGCGCCCCACGCCCCCGCGGACGACGCAGGCCCCGCCGCCGCCACCCGCGCCGGAGCCCGAGCCGGCCCCGGAGCCCGCTCCCGAGCCGCCCCCCGCCCCCGCGCCGGCCTCGCCGATCGCGCCGCTGCCGAGCGGGCTCTTCCCCGGCGAGGCGATGCCGCCCGCCGCGGACGCCGACCCGGAGGTGCAGCGGCGGTGGTGGGAGAACCACCTGCACATGAAGGAGCAGTGGCTGAACAGCGGCGGCGGTTAGCGGAAGGCGCGCAGCCGCAGGCTGTTGCTGACCACGAACACCGAGCTCAGCGCCATCGCGGCGCCGGCGAGCATGGGGTTGAGCAGCCCCGCGACGGCGAGCGGGATGGCGGCGACGTTGTAGGCGAAGGCCCAGAACAGGTTGCCGTGGATGGTGCGCAGGGTGCGCCGCGCGAGCCGGATGGCGTCCGCGGCCACCCGCAGGTCGCCGCGGACCAGGGTGAGGTCGCTCGCCTCGATGGCGACGTCGGTGCCGGTGCCCATGGCGATCCCGAGGTCGGCGGTGGCCAGCGCGGCGGCGTCGTTCACGCCGTCGCCGACCATGGCGACCACCCGGCCCCGCCGCTGCAGTTCGCGCACGGTCTCGGCCTTCTCCTCGGGCAGGACGTCGGCGATCACCTCGTCGATCCCGACCTGCGCGGCGACAGCCCGCGCCGCTGCGGCGTTGTCGCCGGTGAGCATGACCGGGGTGAGCCCGAGCCCGCGCAGCCGGCCGACCGCCTCGGCCGAGGTCTCCCGGACCGCGTCGGCGACGACGAGCACACCGCGGGCCCTGCCCGCCCAGCCTGCCAGCACCGCGGTGCGGCCGTCGCGCTGCGCCCGCTCGACCGCGGCCGCCAGCTCGGCGCCGAGCTCGAGGCCCTGCTCGGTGAGCAACCGTGCCCGCCCGACCAGCAGCTCGGTGCCCTCGACGGTGCCGCGCACGCCGAGCCCCTCCCGATTGGCGAAGCCGGTGACCGCGGCGAGCGCGCCGGTGCGCTGCTCGGCGGCGGTGGCGATCGCGCGGGCGATCGGGTGCTCGGAGCCGTGCTCCAGCGCGCCTGCCAGCGCGAGCACCCGGTCGGCGTCCTCGCCGTCGGCCGGGACGACCTCGAGCAGCGTCATGACGCCGGTGGTGACGGTGCCGGTCTTGTCCAGCACGATGGTGTCGACCCGGCGGGTCTGCTCCAGCACCTCCGGCCCCTTTATCAGGATGCCGAGCTGCGCCCCGCGCCCGGTGCCGACCAGCAGCGCCGTCGGCGTGGCCAGACCGAGCGCGCACGGGCAGGCGATGATCAGCACCGCCACCGCGGCGGTGAAGGCGGCGGCCACCGAGCCGCCGGTGCCGAGCCAGAAGCCGAGCGTGCCGACCGCGAGCGCGATCACCACCGGGACGAAGACGCCGGAGATCCGGTCCGCAAGCCGCTGCGCGCGGGCCTTGCCCGCCTGCGCCTCCTCGACCAGCTTCGCCATCCTGGCCAGCTGGGTGTCGGCGCCGACCCGGGTCGCCCTGACCACCAGCCGCCCGCCGACGTCGACGGTGCCGCCGGTCACCGCGGCGCCCGGCCCGACCTCGATCGGGACCGACTCGCCGGTGAGCATGGCGGCGTCCACCGCCGACGAGCCGTCGACCACGACCCCGTCGGCGGCGATCTTCTCGCCGGGCCGGACCACGAACTCGTCGCCGACCAGCAGCTCACGCACCGGGATCCGCCGCTCGACCCCGTCGCGGCGCACCGCGACATCCTTGGCGCCGAGCTCGAGCAGCGCCCGCAGCGCCGCCCCCGCCTGCCGCTTGGAGCGCGCCTCGAAGTACCGCCCGGCCAGGATGAAGGTGGTGACGCCCGCCGCCGCCTCCAGGTAGATCGCACCGGTGCCGTCCATCCTGGCGATGGTGAACTCGAACGGGTGCGTCATCCCCGGCGTGCCCGCGGTGCCGAGGAACAGCGCGTAGAGCGACCAGCCGAAAGCGGCGAGCACGCCCATCGAGACCAGGGTGTCCATGGTGGCGGCGCCGTGCCGCAGGTTGGTCAGCGCCGCGCGGTGGAAGGGGAGCGCGCCCCAGACCACCACCGGCGCGGCCAGCGTCAGCGAGAGCCACTGCCAGTTGTCGAACTGCAGCGCCGGGATCATCGCCATGGCGATCACCGGGACGGTGAGCAGCGCCGAGATCGTCAGCCGATTCCTGGCTTCGTCCGCCGGGTCGGCCTGGACCGGTGCCGCCGCCTCCGGGGGCGCGGGCAGCGCGGCGGTGTATCCGGCCTGCTCGACCACGTCGATCAGCTGATCGGTGTGCACCGGCCCGGTGACCTCGACGTTCGCCTTCTCGGTGGCGTAGTTGACCGTCGCGCTGACGCCGTCCAGCCGGTTCAGCTTCTTCTCGATCCGGTTCGCGCAGGAGGCGCAGGTCATGCCGCCGATCACCAGCTCGATCCGCCCGGCGGGCTGCTGCGTGGCCGTGGTCATCGGGCGCTCCTTCATCGGTGGGTCTGCCCCTACCATACCCCCCTAGGGTAATTTGTCGAGGCCGTGCAGGTGCCGCGCGGTCGGCGACGCGGCGGCGGCGTCCGGGTCCGGGTAGGTGCCGAAGAGCCGGTCCGCTGTCCCGGAGCTGGTCACCGTGAACCAGTAGTGCTCGTTCCGGTAGTGGTGGTGCCGGTGGTTGCGCCACACCGCGCGGTAGAGCGCGCGCTTCGGCTTGTAGTCGGTGTGGATGAGGTAGTGCGTCCATTCGTACGCGGTGCCGAGCACGGTGATGGTCAGCAGGAAGGTGAGCCCGAGCTCGATCCGGGGGAAGGCGAGCAGGGCGATCGCGGTCAGCACCGCGATGGTGACCAGCAG
This sequence comes from Nocardia sp. NPDC057227, assembly GCF_042669725.1. Lineage (NCBI taxonomy): Bacteria > Bacillati > Actinomycetota > Actinomycetes > Mycobacteriales > Nocardiaceae > Nocardia > Nocardia sp. NPDC057227. The sequence goes on from NZ_JBHUXA010000011.1 coordinate 144,515, forward strand.
CGAGCGCGGCGGGATGAAGATCAGCGGGATGTCGCGCGGGTCAGCGTGGTGCTCGCGGTGCTTGCGGGCCAGCTCGGAGTCGAGCGAGACCGGTCCGAGCCGGCGCGGGCGCCAGTGCAGCACGGTCACGTGGATCACCCACTCGATGGCGGGGAAGGCGGCGAGCGCGAGCAGCGGCACCAGGGCGTCGGTCGGCCGCCAGTCGCCGAGCGCGAGCCGGGCGGTGAGCGCCGCGACCAGGGTCGCGGCGATCATCCAGGGCGAGGGGTGGCGCACGAATTCCGCGAACGCGGCGCGCAGGGAGAGGTTGCGCCGGACCTGGCGGGTTCTGGTGCTCATAGCTGCTCCTCCGGGGTGAGGATCTCGATCAGGGCGGTGGTCGCGGGCTCCAGCAGGGCGCGGGCCAGCGCGGCTGCCTCGTCGGGGTCGCCGTCCGCGACGGCGGCGGCGAGGGCGCGGTACGCCTCGGCATTGCCCACCTCGGCGGACATGACCGGGGCCAGCGCCGCCAGCGCGGGTTCGTAGGCGGCGCGCAGCATGGTGAACATGAGCCGGAAGACGATGGAGTCGGCGGCGTCGACCACGTGGTCCCAGAAGGTGAGGGCGGCTCGCTGCGCGGCGATGGGGTCGCCCGACTCGGCGGCGACGGCCTCCGCGGCGGCGATGATATCGGCCGCGATGTCGCTCCGGCGGACGGCGGCAGCCGCGCCGGCGGCGCGATGGGAGGTCGTGTCGGCAGCACCTTGCGGAGCCGCGCCGGTAGCGCTGTGGGGTGCTGCTCCGGGATCGTCGCCGAAGGCGGTGCGCAGGCGGCCGAGGCGGGCCGCGGCCAGCTCGGCCACCTTGGGGCCGTTGTGCAGCCGGACCTCCAGGATGCTGCGGGCCACCGCGGGCTCGAGCACGCCGTCCCGGATCAGCAGCCGGGGCAGGATCTCCAGCCCGGAGCCGTTCCGGTAGTCGAGCACGGTGGTCGCGTCGCCCTGCCTGACCGCGACCAGCCCGGCCCCGGCCAGCCGCTGCAGCGCCTCCCGCACGGCGGGCCGGGAGACGCCGAGCGCCTCGGCCAGCTGCCGCTCGCTCGGCAGCGTCGAGCCGGGCGGGAGCTCGCCGCTCAGGACATCGGCCGCGATCTGTTCGAAGACGTCGGCCGAGACCGAGCGCCGGACCACCGGTTGCAAAGGCATGCCGGAAGTCTGCGCCGGAATTGGTCAGAGGTCAAGTGGTCATACCAGTCAGCTGGGGTCGGAGCCCCTGACCGCGGCCAGCCACAGCGCCGCCACCGCTCCCACCGAACAGGCCGCCGCGAAGGCATCGAGCCCGCCGCCGACGATGTACACCCAGAACAGCGCGGCGAACGGCGCGGCGACCGCGGACTGCGCATCCAGCACCAGCCGCCGCCGAACCCCGCCCCGCGCCCGGGCACCCGGATCCGGCCGGGACGGATTGTCGACCAGCTGCCCCGGCGGCTCGGTGCGCCGCACCCGCCCCGACGGGAACAGCCGCCCGTCGGCGACCCGCAGCGCCTCCCCGGCCGGAACGTCCCGCTCCACCAGCGTGAGCAGCGCCGGATCGAAGAAGACCGGAACCCAGGCCGAGCCACCCCCCGACTCCGGAACCACCTCGACCCACGACCGGCTGACCAGCCGATGCTGCTGCCGCACCCGGCGCACCCGCACCTGCCCGCCCGCAGGCACCCCGCCCCCGATCCAGCCGAGCGCGAACGCCAGCTGCACCCCGCTGTACGCGAGAATCCCGAGCGCGACCGCCGCGAGCCCGCCGAGCTGGTCCGGATCGGCGAACGGCGCCCACGCGGCACAGACCGCGAGGGCGCCGATCGTCACGGACACCGGATAGGCCGCCACTCGACGGCCCGCGCTCACTTCACGAAACCGATGGTGGTGTAGTCCAGCGAGGCCAGCCCGGCCGCGCCGAAGTTGGCCAGGTCGGCGCGGACGGCGACATTGCCCGGCGACTGCAGCAGCGGCAGCGAGTGCCCCTCCTCGAAGACCTTGCGGTCGATCTCGTTCGCCTTCTCCACGGCCTTCGCCGGGTCGAGCTCGGAGATGGTCTCCTCGATCAGCGCGTTCAGCTCGGGCGAGCCGATCCGGCCGTAGTTGCCCTGCAGGTCGTTCGGGTTGTAGCCGTAGATCTGGTTCAGGCTGCCGAGCGGGAACGGGTCGCCGACCCAGGTCCACTGCGCGACGTCGAAGTTGCCCGGCTGGATCACGTCGGTGAAGTAGCCGCGACCCGGCTTGGTCTCGATGTTCAGCTTGACCCCGACCGCGCTCAGGTTCTGCTGGATGATCTGCGCGATCTGCACCCAGGTGTCCGCGTCGTACATGATGTCGCGGATCTCCAGCTTGCGGCCGTCCTTGACCCGGACGTCGCCGTCCAGCTTCCAGCCGAGCGCGTCCAGCTCGGCGGCGGCCGCCGCGGGGTCGAAGGGCAGGCTGTTGTCCTGGTAGCCCTCCTGGCCCTGCAGGTAGATGTGGTTGTTCAGCGGCTTCGGGTCCTGCACCAGCCCGTTGTGGATGGCGGTGGCGATGCCCTGCCGGTCGATCGCCTTGAAGATCGCCACCCGCAGCGCCGGGTCGGCCAGGATCGAGCCGGGCGCGCCGTTGAAGGTCAGGTGGCTCCAGCTGTTGCCCGGCGCGCGGCGGATCGCGATGCCCGGCGTGTTCTGCGCGGTGCGCAGGTCGTCGCGGGAGCCGATGCCGACGGCGTCGATCTCGTTGTTCTGCAGCGCCGGGATCTGCGCGGCGCTGTCGAGCACGCTGTAGGTGATGGTGTCCAGCTTGGGCTTGCTCCCCCACCAGCGCGGGTTGTGGCCGAGCACGACCCGGCCCTGCGCCCGGTCGACGGACTGCACCAGGAACGGCCCCGCGGTCTGCCCGATGCCGTCCACCAGGCTCTTGTTGAACGCCTCCGGGTTCTGCGTCACCGCCTTGGGGAAGAGGAACGAGTTCCCGGCGAACTGCCCGCGCCAATCGGCGAAGTGCTTGTCGAAGGTGAGGATCGCCTGCTTGTCGTCGACGCCGCGCTCGACCTTCGCCACCCGGTCGAAGCCGCTGGTGTTGGCGATCAGGAAGGCCGGGTCGCGCCCGCTCAGCGCGTTCGCCTGGGATGCGATGTCCTCCCAGGTGATCGGGGTGCCGTCGGACCACACCGCGGCCGGGTTGATGGTGTAGGTCACCTGCTGCGGCTCGGTGCCGGTGAGCTCGATGCTGGTGAAGTAGTCGGTGTTGATCGAGAGCGCGCCCGCGGCGTCGGTGCGGTAGGCGCGCGGCATGGCGGGCCGCAGCAGGCCGGTCAGCTCGGCGTCGTTGCCGTCGTTGGAGAGCGCGTTCCAGTTGGCGGGCAGTGCGGAGAGCGAGAGCCGCAGGTTGCCGCCGTCCTTCAGGTCGGCCGGGTCGCGCGGGTTGATGTCGCTGCTGCTGCCGATCGCGGCCACCGCGCCGTCCGGTGCGCCGGAATCGTCGGTGCTACACCCGGTCGCGATCAGGCTCAGCGCGATCAGGGGTATCGCGAGACGGGCCACCGTGGTTCTGGCACGCATGGCACTCCTTCCGGTCCGGTTCGGCGGGGTCACTTCAGGAACCCGATCCTGGTGTAGTCGTAGGACGCGAGCCCGGGCGCGCCGTAGTTCGCCAGCTCGGCCCGCACGGCGACGTTACCCGTGGACTGCACCAGCGGAACCGAGAAGCCGATCTCGAAGAGTCTCCGATCGACCTCGTTGGCGAGTTCGATCGCCTTCGCCGGGTCCAGCTCGGCCAGCGTGCGCTCGATCAGGGCGTTGATCTCCGGGGTGCCGATCCGGCCGTAGTTGCCCTGCAGGTCGTCCGGGTTGTAGGCGTACACCTGCGGCAGGCTGCTCAGCGGGAAGGCGTCACCGGACCAGACCCAGTGCGCCACGTCGAAATCGCCCGGCTTGATCACGTTCGTGAAGTACCCCGAGCCGGACTTGGTGTCGATGCTCATCTTCACCCCGATCGAGGCCAGGTTCTGCTGGATGATCTGCGCGATCTGCACCCAGGACTGGGCGTTGTACATGACGTCGCGGAACTCCAGCCTGCGGCCGTCCTTGACCCGGACGTCGCCGTCCAGCTTCCAGCCGAGCGCGTCCAGCTCCGCGGCTGCCGCGGCCGGGTCGAAGGGCTGGCTGTTGTCCACGTACCCGACCTGGCCCTCCACGTAGACGTGGTTGCCGAGCGGCCGCGGCTGCTGCACCAGCCCGTTCTGCACCGCGTTCGCGATGCCCGCCCGGTCGATGGCCTTCGAGATCGCCACCCGCAGCGCCGGGTCGGCGAAGATCGAGCCGGGCGCGCCGTTGAAGGTCAGGTGGCTCCAGCTGTTGCCCGGCGCGCGCCGGATCGCCACCCCCGGCGTCGCGCGCGCGGTGCGCATGTCGTCGATGGAGGCGATGCCGATGGCGTCGATCTCGTTGTTCTGCAGCGCGGGCATGGTGGCGTCGTCGGTGAGCACCGAGAAGGTGATGGTGTCCAGCTTCGGCGTGTTCCCCCACCAGCGCGGGTTGTGGCCGAGCACGACCCGGCCCTGGGCCCGGTCCACCGACTGCACCAGGAACGGCCCCGCGGTCAGGCCGATGCCGTCCACCTGGCTGTCGTTGAACGCCTCCGGTGTCGCCGTCACCGACTCCGGCACCAGGAAGGTGTTCCCGGCGAACTGGCCGCGCCAGTCGGCGTAGTGCTTGTCGAAGGTGAGGATCGCCTGCCGGTCGTCGACGCCGCGCTCGACCTTCGCGACCCGGTCGAAGCCGTTGGTCATCTTGATCAGGTAGCGCGGGTCGCGGCCGCTCAGCGCGTTGGCCTGGGCGGCGAGGTCGCGGTAGGTGATCGGGGTGCCGTCGGACCAGACCGCGCTCGGGTTGATCGTGTACGTCACCCGCTGCGGCTGCTCGCCGGTCAGCTCCACGCTGGTGAAGTAGTCGGCGTTCACGCTGAGCGCGCCGGTCGCGTCGGTATTGAAGGCGCGCGGCAGGGTGGGGCGCACGATGCCGCTCACCCCGCCGTCGGCGTCGGTGTGCAGCGGGTTCCAGTTCTGCGGCAGCGCGGTGGCGGCGAGCCGCAGGTTGCCGCCGTCGCGCAGCTCGGCGACGTCGCGCGGGTTGATGTCGCTGGTGCTGCCGAGGGTCGCGTCGCCGTCGGCGGCCGGGTCGTCGGGGCTCGCGCACCCGCCGAGCACCAGCCCCGCGGCCAGCAGCGGAATCACCCAGCGTGTCGTGCGCCTGCCCACCGTCGTTCTCCTATCCGCTGACGACCGGAATCGGTACCGCGTCGATCAGCGCGCGGGTGTACTCGTGCTTCGGGTCCGCGAAGATCTGCTCCGCGGGCCCGGATTCGACGATCTTGCCGCGGTACATGACCGCGATGTCGTGCGCCAGATTGCGGACGACCGAGAGGTCGTGCGAGACGAAGAGGTAGGAGAGCCGGTGCTCGGCCTGCAGCGCGCGCAGCAGGTTCAGCACGCCGGCCTGGATGGAGACGTCCAGCGAGGAGACCGGCTCGTCCAATACCAGGAGCTTGGGCGCGAGCGCGAGCGCCCGCGCGATGCTGATCCGCTGCTTCTGCCCGCCGGAGAAGTCGGCCGGGTAGCGCTCCGCGTGCTCCGGCCGCAGCCCGACCTGGGCGAGCAGCTCCGGCACCCGGCGGGCGATCTCGGCGCGCGGCCGCCGGTCGATGCGCAGCGGCTCGGCGATGGCATCGAAGACCGGGAGCCGCGGGTCCAGCGACGCGGTGGGGTCCTGGAACACGATCTGCATGGCCCGGCGCAGCTCCCGCCTGCGCTCGCCGGTGAGCGCCGCGACGTCGGTGCCGAGGATCTCGATCCGGCCCTCCTGCGGCCTGGCCAGATCCAGGATCTGGGTCAGCGTGGTCGACTTGCCCGACCCGGACTCGCCGACCAGTGCGAGCGTGCGGCCCTCGCGCACCTCCAGGTCGATCCCGTCGACCGCGCGGACCTCGCCCTTCTTCCGCTTGAAGACCAGCCCGGAGGTCAGCGGGAAGGTCTTGACCAGCCCCGAGACCCGCAGCACCACATCCGGTTTCGCGGCGGCGACGGGCTCCGGCGGCGCCGCGATCTCGGCCCGGTAGGCGCCGAAGAGGTCGCCGGAGCCGATCTCGCCGGTGCGGATGCAGGCGGCGCGGTGCGCGGGCGCGACCTCGGCCAGCGGCGGCTCGGCGGCCAGGCAGTCGTCCAGCGCGACCGGGCAGCGCGGGGCGAACGAGCAGCCGGGCGGCAGCGCGTGCATGGCGGGCGGGGCGCCGACGATCGGGATGAGCGGCCTGCGTGCCGGGCCGTCCATGCGCGGGATGGAGCCGAGCAGCCCCACCGTGTACGGCATCCGCGGCACGCCGAAGAGCTCGCCCGCGCTCGCCGTCTCGACGATCCGGCCCGCGTACATGACCGCGACCCGGTCGGCGAGGGTGGCGGCGATCCCCATGTCGTGGGTGATCATCACGACGCCCGCGCCGGTGATGTCGCGCGCCTTGCGCAGCAGCCCGAGGATCTGCTGCTGCACCGTGACGTCGAGCGCGGTGGTCGGCTCGTCGCAGATGATCAGCGCCGGGTCGTTGGCGATGGCCATGGCGATCACCACGCGCTGCCGCATGCCGCCGGAGAACTCGTGCGGGAAGGCCTTGGCGCGCAGCTCCGGCTCCGGGATGCCGACCAGGTCGAGCAGCTCGACCGCGCGCTTCGCCGCCGCGGCCTTGCCCATCTTCCCGTGCGCGAGCAGCGCCTCCGCGATCTGCTCGCCCACCCGGTAGACCGGGGTGAGCGCGGAGAGCGGGTCCTGGAAGACCATGCTCACGGTGCTGCCGCGCAGCTTGGAGAGTTCGCGGTCGCCGAGGCCGAGCAGCTCCCTGCCGCGCAGCCGGATCGAACCGCTCACCCGCGCCTGGTCCGGCAGCAGCCCCATGACGGCCAGCGACGAGACCGACTTGCCCGAGCCGGATTCGCCCACGATGGCGAGGACTTCGCCGTCGGAGACGGTGTAATCCACCCCGCGCACCGCGTCGATGCGCCCCTCTTCGCTCGGGAAAGAAACCCGCAGGTCACGAACTTCCAACAGCGGATCGGTCATGACTTCTTCTCCGACTTCTTGGACCGAGCCCGCGCGGCACTGGGATCGAAGGCATCGCGCAGACCGTCGCCGACCAGGTTGGCGCAGAGCACGACGAGGATCAGCAGCCCGCCGGCGAAGAGGAACAGCCACGGGAAGGTGAGCGCGGAGCGGGTGCCGTCGGCGATCAGCGAGCCGAGCGAGACATCCGGCTTCTGCACGCCGAAGCCGAGGAAGCTGAGCCCGGTCTCGGCCATGATCGCCGCGCCGACGCTGAGCGTGGTGTCGATGATCAGGATCGAGGCGATGTTCGGCACGATGTGGCTGATGATCACGGTCCAGGTCGATGCCCCCATGTACCGTGCGGCCCTGACGAATTCGCGATCACGCAGGCTGAGCGTGAGGCCGCGCACGATGCGCGCGCTGATCATCCAGCTGAAGACCGCGAGCAACACGATGAGCAGCACGATCGAGCCGCTGCCCTTGGTCCGCGGCGCGAAGATCGCGATGATGATGAAGCTCGGTACCACGAGCAGCAGGTCGACGAACCACATGATGGCCCGGTCGGTCCAGCCGCCGAGCAGCCCGGCCATCGCCCCCGCGATGGCCGCGATGGCGGTGCTGAAGAGGGCGACGCAGATGCCGATGATGAGCGATTTCTGCAACCCGCGCATGGTCTGCGCGAGCACGTCCTGGCCGATCGCGTTGGTGCCGAAGGGATGGCTCGGGCTCGGCGGCTTCTGCAGCGCGGTGTAATCCAGCTGCTGGTAGTCCCACTTCAGCAGCGGCGGCAGCGCGAAACTCGCGATCACCATGAGGATCAGCACGACCCCGCCGATCACGGCGGGCTTGTTCCGCAGGAAGCGCCGCAGCACCAGCTTCTTGCGCCCGGCCGCCGCGGTCGGCTCCGGCGCGCCCTGGACGATGAGCTCGGCTTCGGTCATCCCACACGCACCCTTGGATCGAGAACGGCGTACACGACGTCGGAGAGCAGCCCGGAGATCAGCACGACCAGCCCGGCGAAGGCGGTCACCGTCACCACCACGTAGAGATCCTGGGCATTGATCGAATCGATCAGCCACTCGCCCATGCCGTGCCAGCCGAAGATCTTCTCGGTGAAGGCCGCGCCGGTGATGAGCCCGCCGAAGCTGTAGGCGAAGAGCGTCGCCATCGGGATCAGCGCGGTGCGCAGCCCGTGTTTGTAGAGTGCGCGGCTGCGCGTGAGCCCCTTGGCCCGCGCGGTCCTGATGAAATCGCTCTGCAGCACGTCGAGCATGGCATTGCGCTGGTAGCGGCTGTATCCGGCCATGCCGCCGAGGGCGAGCGCGAGCGTCGGCAGCACCAGGTGCTGCACCCGGTCGAGCAGCTGCGGGCCGAACCCGACGATGGCGTTCGCCGAGGTCTCGCCGGTGTAGAGGAAGATCTGCGTGCCGGTGACGGTATTGATCTGCAGCGCACCGTACTTCAGCAGCGTCGCGAGCAGGAAGATCGGCGTGCTGAGGATGAGCAGCGAGACGATCGTGGTGAAGTAGTCGCTGAACCGGTACTGCCGGATCGCCCCCGCCGCGCCGATCAGCACGCCGAGCACGGTGCCGATGATCGAGCCGATGATCAGCAGCCGCAGGCTGACCAGCACCCGGCGGCCCAGCTCCGCGCTCACCGGCTGCCCGGTCAGGGTGGTGCCGAAATCGCCGTGCGCCACGCCGGCCACCCAGATCAGGTAGCGCTCCGGAATCGGGTCGTTCAGATGGAGTTCCTCGGCCTTGGCGTCGATCACCGACTGCGGCGGCCGCGGATTGCGCTGCTCCAGGCTGTCCAGCGGGCGGAAGGTCAGCGAGGCGAGGCTGAAGGTGAGGAACGACGCGAGGAGCAGCAGCACTACGTAGTTCAGCGCGCGGCGGAGCAGAAAGCCCGTCATCGGTCCCCTGGATCACTCGTCGGCCGGATGTTGATCCCCGCATCATAGGGACGGCGGTACCGGTCCCGCATGCCGTGTATCGGCGACCGCGGGTCCGCGCGATCCGGCAGGATGGGTGGGTGACCCGTCTGCACCTACCCAAGCCCGCGCTGGTGGCCTCCGATGTGGACGGCACGCTGATCGACCGCGACGAGCGGGTGACGCCGCGGACGAAGGCGGCCGTCGGCGCTGTCGTCGCCGACGGCGTGCCGTTCGTGCTCGCCACCGGCCGCCCGCCGCGCTGGGTGCACCCGGTGATCGACGGGCTCGGCTTCGCGCCGCTCTGCGTCTGCGGCAACGGCGCCGTCGTCTACGACAGCGCGGCCGACCGGGTGCTGATCAGCCGCACCATCGACGTCGAGACGCTGGCCTGGCTCGCCGACGTCGCCGAGCGCGCGCTGCCCGGCTGCGGCCTCGCCACCGAGCGGGTCGGGGAGAGCGCGCACGACGCGGTGACCCCGCAGTTCGTCAGCACCCCGTCGTACGAGCACGCCTGGCTCAACCCGGACGACACCGCGGTGGCGCGCACCGAGGTGATCGACACCCCCGCCATCAAGATGCTGATCCGGCTGGTCGGCGCGCGCAGCGGGGACATGCGGGCGGCGCTCGCCGCCGAGGTCGGCGCCGCCGTCGACATCACCTACTCCACCGACAACGGGCTGATCGAGCTCTCCGCGCCCGGCGTGACGAAGGCGTCCGGGCTGGCCGCGGTGGCCGAGCGGCTCGGCGTGGCGGCGGCATCGGCGGTCGCCTTCGGCGACATGCCCAACGACGTCCCGATGCTGAGCATGGTCGGGCACGGCGTCGCCATGGGGAACGCGCACCCCGAGGCGCTGGCCGCCGCCGACGAGGTCACCGAGACCAACTCCGACGACGGCGTCGCCCGCGTGCTCGAGCGCTGGTGGAGCTGACCCCGGCCGGGTCCCTCGACCGGCCGGGGCCAGGTTCTCAGCCCGCGGGAGCGGGCGCGGGGATCGGCGCGGCGGCCGGGTTCTTCCGCATCTCTTCCTGGTACGTGTCGTTGTAGGTCTTCCAGATCGTGGTCACGATCCCGGTGATCTGGTTCAGGATCAGCGACCCGTGCTGGAAGTCGGCGCGCAGCCCGTCCGGCACCGGGTAGGAGCTGGTCAGCGGTAGCCCGAGCACCCCGGCGTCGGCCCCGAGCTGCAGGAACCGGTCCAGGATCGCGCCGAGCACCTCGACCACCTGCCCGTTCGGCGCGGTGTAGATGTATCCGTTGGTGAACCGGGCGAACTGCTGCCCCTGCGCCGCGGGCAGCGGCTCCGAGACGGCGTCGCCGAGCGGGCTCGCCGCGCCGCCCTTCTCCGCGTAGTACCTGGCGATGATGTTGTCGTTCACCCGCTGCAGCAGCCGCCCGGTGAGGGTGGCGAGCGCGTTGAGATCGGCACTGCCACCGCCGGGCGGCGCGCTCATCCCCGGCCCGCCCGCGGCGATGTCGCGGATCTTGTCCATCAGCGCGTAGGCGGCGTCGCCGGGGCAGGTGGTGTTGCCGACGTCGCGGTGCGCGAAGACGATCGGCAGCGCGACCTCCTCGCCCTCGGCGTACGGGGTGAACTCGGTGCCCTCGGAGTACATGAGGGTTTCGCCCTTCGGGTCGAGGCCGGCGATCCTGGTGCGCCAGCCCACGTACTGCCCGACGGCGTTGATCGCCACGCTGGTCGGCGCCTCCGCCTCGTGGTTGCCCATCAGCGCGACCCCGGCGGTGTTCTCGTTGAACCCGCCCGCGTGCGCGCCCTGCACCGGCCGGTCCAGCCCGCCGAACCGGCCCTCGAAGATCTGCCCGTACTTGTCGACGAGGGCGTTGTAGCCGATGTCGCACCAGTCCAGCGTCTGCGCGTGGTAGGCGTAGATCGCCCGCACGATGCCTGCCGACTCCGCCTTCGTGTAGTCGTTGCGGCCAGCCGTGTGGTGCACGGTGACGCCGCCGAGCGAGTCGTCGTAGGTGGGCTCCAGGCAGCGGATGGACTCGTCCGCGCCCCACTGCGCCCGGCTGATCACCCGCGGCCCGCCGTCCGGCAGCGCGCCTGCGATGTCGCTCAGCCCGCCGTCGATATCGGCGCGGCCCGGGTCGATGAGCACGGCGGTGAGGTCGGGGACGCCGTGCGCGGGGTCGACCTGCTCGGCGATCGGGGCGATCGACGGGCCCGGCTGCGCCGCCCTGGTGACCAGCACCTGCACCGCGTTGGTGCTGCCGACGTAGACCGGCTCGGTGCCGTCCACCGGGGGCGGGGCGCTGTGGTCGGAGGCGCCGGTATCCACCGGCTCGGCGGTGAACCACGGGCCCCAGCTGCCGTCCGGCGCCGCGGCGCGGACCAGGGCGTCGGTGCCCGCCAGGTCGGCGGCGGTCAGCGCGACCATGCTGAACGGCTGGTCCCTGGTGATCTGCTTGACGCCGGCGCCGACCAGCTCCGCGTACTCGGCCGGCAGCGCGCCAGGGGTGAGCGCGGGGGTGGCCGGGGTGGTGCCCGGCTCCAGCCGGGCGGGGTCGGCGATGAATCGGGTGCTGCCCAGCCTCGGCAGCGGGACCTGGGAGGGCAGCGCGACCCCCGGCGGCGCCGGGATGCCGGGCGGGACCGGGACCGATTCCGGCAGCGGGAGCATGCGCAGGTCGGACAGCCGCAGATCGGGCAGGTCGAGCCCGGTCAGCTCGTCCAGCGGGAGGATTACGTCGGGGGCGGCGCTGAGCGCCGCCTCGGCCAGCTGGGCGGGGATCGCGGCGAGCTCGCTCTCGTTCGCTGCGTCGTAGCGGGTGGAATCGCTCTGGGTGAACGTCGCGAGGGGAGCTGCCACCGCCAGGATCGCCACAACCGGGAGAACGTAGGAGCGTTTCGGTTTGCGAGAGGGCACGAGCGTCTCCAATCAGGTGGAACGGTGGATCAAGCTGCGCGATTCGGGGCTTGCGTGTCAGACGGTTCTGCTATCACACTAGTCACTATTGTCACATATCTAAACCTCTGGTCGAGGTTGAGGTGATTGCTCGAATGTAGCCTCCGTCGTGCTCGTGCGGAAGCTACGACATGCCGTTCGAAGGGAGTTCGTCGTGCAGCGAATCCATCGGCGCCGGGGGCGGCGCGGCAGCCGCGCCCCGGACCCGGCTCTAGCCCCGCGGCCACTGCTGCTCGCCTGCGGCGCGCTCGCCGCCTGCGCGCTCGCGGTCGCCGTCGCCTGGCCGGGCGCCCCCTACCGCGCGACCACCGACGACGGCCACGGCCGCGGCCTGAGCCAGCACGGCGCCTTCGAGAGCGCGCAGGACGGCTGGGACGCCGAGCAGATCCTGGCGCACTACTACCCGGGCGCCGAACTCGGCCGAATCGGTCCGACCCTGCTCCGGGTCCGGCTGCAGACCCAGGACGACTCCTCGCTCGACACCTATGCCGACGCGGGCGCCATCGTCGCGGGCCGCGCGCTGGAGCCCGGGCAGGTCGCGCACCTCACCCCGCTGCCGGACGGCGGCGCGAACGTCCTGGTCACGCTCGGCTGCGACGGCGAGGTGGTCTGGCAGGGCGCCACCGACGACCCCTGGGTCTATCCCATCGATCTTGGCCCGAACCGGCCGCCCGCCGAGCACCTGAAGCTCTGCGGCGGCACCGGGTACCGCGGCGCGCTCGGCGTCGCGCTGGAGGAGGGCTCGGCGCGCACCGTCAACGAGGTGGACGTCGAGGACTACCTGCTCGGCGTCGTCCCGACCGAGATGCAGGCCAACTGGGCGGACAAGGGCGCGGGCGAGGCGCTGCGCGCGCAGGCCGTCGCGGCACGGTCGTACGCGCTCGCCGAGCAGCGCTACGACTACGCGCAGACCTGCGACAGCACCGACTGCCAGGTGTACCCAGGCACCGAGCGGGAGGACCCGCGCACCACGGCCGCCGTCGCCGCCACCGCAGGAACCGTCCTGCTGCGCGACGGCCACCTGCTGCGCTCCGAGTACTCCGCCGCCCCCGACGGCGGCGAGCCCGCCGACATCGACACCTTCGAGATCGGCCCGCTCCCCGCCGACCTACCCCCCAACCCGTATCTCGACCCCGTCCCGGTGCCGCGGGACCCGCGGGTGGACGCCACCGAAGGCCCGACCGCCATCCAGGTCGAGTACCACCGGATCGGCGGCGCCCAGAGCGCCGTCGGCACCCCCGTAGGCCCCGAACTCGACCTCCCCCTCGGCGCGGGCACCTACCAGCTCTTCGCCAACGGCGTCATCGTCGCGACCGACACCCTCGGCGCCCAGGTCGTCGACTTCGACACCCTCCTCTCCATGATCCCGGAGAACCCTTAGTCTCGACACCGGGGAACTTCAAAAGTAGTTTTGAAGTATGCCTCCGCCCGAAGTGTCGTTCTCCGAACTCCAGCTGCACGGCAAGGCCACCGTGGAGCGGTTGCACCGCACGCCGGGCCAGGCCCTGCTGGTTCGCCGCAGGGACGCGGAGGACCTGGTGCTCACCACCGCCGCCAGGGCCGAGCTGGAACAGACCGCGGCGTCGGTGACCACTCGGATGTTCGTCGCGCTCATGCAGCGGGATGCGGGCGTCCGCGAACTGGTCACCGACGTGCTGCCCGAGGTGTTCCCCTGGGTCGCGTTCCTGTCCGGCGACGAGGTGCGGGAATTCGTGCTCGAGCTGGTCGCGACCATGCGTGCGGCCGATTCGTTGCCCAACCCGGCCCCGGTCGTGCAGGTCATCCAGAGCTGGCGGCACACCGCCGAAGTTCTGGCCGACCCCGAACTGGCCGCCGTCCTCACCGTCGACACCGACCTCGACCTGGGCCCGGTCTCCCGGCCCGATCTCCCGTGAGCCCGAAGCGCGGCGACAGGGTCGCGCCACCCGCCGCCGCTGGCAGCTGGGAACTACGGTTCGCCACCAGCGAGGCGGCCAAGGGCTGGGAGGACCTCTGCCAGCAGGCGCCCGCCAATGTCCTCGACACCTGGGAACTGCTGCGCCGCCGGGCCGACCCGGAACCGCAGACCCCGAGGCGTCACCGGCTGAAGGGCCGGCTGGCGAGCGCGGCGCACCGCGGGGTGCCGATGGAACAGTGGCAGGTCGAGATCACCGGTGGCGGCCGGATCTTCTACCTGGTCGACGCCGAAAAGCGCACGCTGTGGCTGCGGGCCGCGTCGACGGGACATCCGAAGATCACCGAGTGACCTTGCCGGTGGCGAGGAGGGCGGCGTCGAGCTGGTCGGGGGTGAGCGGGGGCGTGGGCAGGGGGTGGGCGGCGCCTGCGCGCAAACCGTCGAGGAGGAGGCCGAGGTTGCGGCGCCAGGCGTCGGGGGCGATGCCCGCGGTGACGGCGACTACGCGGGTGTGCGACCACATGACGAAGGCCAGGTCTTCCAGGGTCCAGTCGGTGCGCAGGACCCCTGCCCGGTGGGCGCGCTCGACGATGGCGCGCATGACGGCGTGCCCGGCGTCGCGGGCGGCGGCGATCTCCGAACTCGGCGCGGCGCGCACGGCGAGATCGCCGAGCAGCCGGTCGTGCGCCTGCAACCGGCAGACGCCGTCGACCAGCGCGACGAAGGAGTCCCACGGGTCGGCGACCTCGGCCGCCGCCCGCGCCACCTCCAGCCCGAGCTCCATGCGGTCCGCGACCGCGGCGGCGATCAGGGCGTCGCGGGTGGGGAAGCGGTTGTAGAGCGTGCCGATGGCGACCCCGGCGCGCGCGGCGATCTCCTTGAGCGGCGCGTCCAGCCCCTTCTCGTCGAAGACCGCGCGCGCGGCGACCACGAGGGCGTCCCTGTTGCGCAGGGCATCGCGGCGGAGCGGCTTCTCGGTGGTCATCCCGTGATTCTACGAACCCGCCCGATAAGTTGAGCACAGGTTCAACTTGGCGTAGCGTCGAACAAGTTGAACCAGGGCTCAATTTACTCGGAGGACACGATGACGCTGGCGATTTTCGGTTACGGCCCCGGCCTCGGCCGCGGCGTGGCACACCGCTTCGGCCGCGCGGGGTTTCCGGTGGCGGTCATCGGCCGCGACGCGGAACGGGCCGCCGCCAACGCCGGCGAGCTGCAAGCGAACGGCATCGAAGCCCGCCCCTTCACCGCCGACATCATCGACGAACAGCGCCTCCCCGCCCTGATCGAGGAGATCGAGCAGCAGCTCGGCCCGATCGAGGTCGCGCTGCACGCCGCCGCCGCGGACATGTCCGAACGCAGCGCCTCCACCCTCGCCACCACCACCGCGGACCTGGCCGTCCCGCTCGCACTCAAGCTCCACTCCCCGATGCTCCTGGCCAGGACCCTGATCCCGCGCTTCCGTGAGAAGGGGACCCTGCTCTTCACCTCCGGCGCCTCCGAGCAGCACCCCGCCGCCTACCTGGCCAACTTCGGCATCGCCCTCGCCGCCCAGCGCGCCTACATCCGGCAGCTGGAACAGGAGCTCAGGGAAACCCCGGTGAACGTCGGGCTGCTCAATATCGGCTCGCTGATCGAGGGCAGCGCGGCCCAGCGGATCGTCGACGCGCACCCGGAGGCGATCCCGCCGGGGCTGGAACTCACCCGGATCAGCGGAGCCGAGCTGGGCGAATACTGCTGGCGGCTGCACACCGAGCGGGACACCGTCGAACTCGACGCCGGATTCCCGGCCTGATCGCACCCACCTGCGCTCCGGCGCGAGTTTCGACTGCGCCGAAAGCCGGGGATGGCGTCCGATACGCTGGGCCACCGTGACCGTCGCATCGTCCCCCGGTAACGCAGCTGCCCCCTTCGATCTCATCGTCGTCGGCTCCGGTTTCTACGGGCTGACCATCGCCGAACGCACCGCGAACCTGCTCGGTAAGCGTGTGCTCGTGCTCGATCGCCGCCCGCACATCGGCGGCAACGCCTATTCGGAACCGGAACCGGAAACCGGGATCGAGATCCACAAGTACGGTGCGCACCTCTTCCACACCTCGAACCAGCGGGTGTGGGATTACGTCACGCAGTTCACCGAGTTCACCGGCTACCAGCACCGCGTCTTCGCGCTGCACAAGGGGCAGGCGTACCAGTTCCCGATGGGCCTCGGGCTCATCTCGCAGTTCTTCGGCCGCTACTTCACCCCAGAGGAAGCGCGCACCCTCATCGCCGAGCAGTCGGCGGAGATCGAGACCGGCGACGCGCAGAACCTGGAAGAGAAGGCGATCTCGCTGATCGGGCGCCCGCTCTACGAGGCGTTCATCCGCGACTACACCGCCAAGCAGTGGCAGACCGACCCGCGGGAGCTGCCCGCAGGCAATATCGCCCGGCTGCCGGTGCGCTACACCTTCGACAACCGCTACTTCAACGACACCTACGAGGGGCTCCCCAAGCAGGGGTACACGAAGTGGCTGGAGAACATGGCCGCCTCCGACCTCATCGAGGTGCGGCTGGACACCGACTGGTTCGACGTGCGCGAGCAGCTCCGCGCCAAGAACCCGGACGCCCCGGTGATCTACACCGGCCCGCTGGACCGCTACTTCGACTTCGCCGAGGGCGAGCTGGGCTGGCGCACCATCGATTTCGAGACCGAGGTGCT
The DNA here is from genome assembly GCF_042669725.1 of Nocardia sp. NPDC057227. Taxonomy (NCBI): domain Bacteria; kingdom Bacillati; phylum Actinomycetota; class Actinomycetes; order Mycobacteriales; family Nocardiaceae; genus Nocardia; species Nocardia sp. NPDC057227. The sequence continues at coordinate 161,052 of NZ_JBHUXA010000011.1, forward strand.
GGAGACCGGTGACTTTCAAGGCACCTCGGTGATGAACTACAACGACGGCGACGTCTCCTACACCCGGATCATCGAGCCGAGGCACTTCCACCCGGAGCGCGATTATCCCACCGACAAGACCGTCATCATGCGCGAGTACTCCCGCTTCGCGCAGACCGGTGACGAGCCGTACTACCCGATCAACACCCCGGAGGACCGGGCCAAGGTCAAGGCCTACCGGGACCGGGCGAAGCGGGAGACCGCCGAGGCCAAGGTGATCTTCGGCGGCCGCCTCGGCACCTACCAGTACCTCGATATGCACATGGCGATCGGCAGCGCGCTGAGCAAGTTCGACAACGTGCTGCGCCCGCACCTGGAGAACGGCGCGCCGCTCGCCGACGACCAGGAGTCCTGAATGAGTCTGCTGCACAACGATTCACACGCGCTGCTTGCGCGCGTCATCCTGCCGCGGCCCGGTGAGCCGCTCGACGTCCGCACCCTCTACCTGGAGGAGTCGGCCACCAACGCGCGCCGCGCGCACGCGACCACCCGCACCTCGCTCGCGGTCGGCGCCGAGTCCGAGGTGTCCTTCTGCACCTACTTCAACGCGCTGCCGGCCAGCTACTGGCGGCGCTGGAGCGTGCTCGACTCGGTGCTGCTGAAACTGGAGCTCACCGGCCACGGCCGGGTCGACCTCTACCGCTCGAAGGCCGACGGCTCACGCATCCACGTGCACGGCGAGGAGTTCTCCGGCGGCGAGCCGGTGGCGGTCACCTTCGAGGCCGATCTCGGCCCGTTCGAGGACGGCGGCTGGCTCTGGTTCGACATCACCACCGACACCGCGGTCGAGCTGCACGCGGGCGGCTGGTACGCGCCGATCCAGGCGCCCGGCCAGGGCACCATCGCCATCGGCATGCCCACCTTCAACCGCCCCACCGACGCGGTGAAGACGCTCGAGGCGCTCGGCTCCGACCCGCTGGTGCTGGAGCGCACCCGCGCGGTCATCATCCCGGACCAGGGCACCCGCAAGGTGGTGGACGAGCCGGGCTTCGCCGCGGCCGCCGCCGTGCTCGGCGACCGGCTCGCCATCCACGACCAGCCCAACCTCGGCGGCTCCGGCGGCTACAGCCGGGTGATGTACGAGGCGCTGAAGACCACCGACGCCGAGTTCATCGTCTACATGGACGACGACATCGAGATCGAGCCGGACTCCATCCTGCGCGCGCTGGCCTTCAGCCGCTTCGCCAAGTCGCCGGTGCTGACCGGCGGGCACATGCTGAACCTGCAGGAGCGCTCGCACCTGCACGTCATGGGCGAGGTCATCGACCGCGGCGTCTTCATGTGGACCGCGGCGCAGAACGTCGAGTACGACCACGACTTCGCGAAGTACCCGCTGCGCGACCGGGACAACTCCAAGCTGCTGCACCGGCGCATCGACGTCGACTTCAACGGCTGGTGGACCTGCGTCATCCCGCGGCAGGTCGCCGAGGAGATCGGCCAGCCGCTCCCGCTCTTCCTGAAGTGGGACGACGCCGAGTACGGGCTGCGCGCCCGCGCCGCCGGCTACCCCACGGTCACGCTGCCCGGCGCGGCGGTGTGGCACATGGCCTGGAGCGACAAGGACGACGCCATCGACTGGCAGGCCTACTTCCACCTGCGCAACCGGCTGGTCGTCGCCTCGCTGTACCTGCCCGGCAACGCCAGAGCCCTGGTGGTGAACACGGTCAAGGCGACGCTCAAGCACCTGCTCTGCCTGGAGTACTCCACCGTCGCCATCCAGAACCAGGCCATCCGCGACTTCCTCGCCGGGCCGGACAAGCTCTTCGAGCTACTGCCGAGCGCGCTCGGCGCGGTACACGCCATGCGCAGGAGCTACCCGGACGCGGTGGTCCTTCCCTCGTCGACGGCGCTGCCGCTGGCCAGCCACGCCGGCGTCGGCGCGGTCGGCGAGCCGGCCAACCCGCTCGCCAAGGTGGTCCGGCTGGCGCGCGGGCTGGTGCACAGCACCCGCCCGGCGCGGACCGAGCACCACGAGACCCCGCAGCTGAACGTCCCGACGCTGGACGCCCGCTGGTTCCTGCTCTCCCAGGTGGACGGCGTCACCGTCACCACCGCGGACGGGCGCGGCGTCGTCTACCGCAAGCGCGACCCGCGCCAGGCGCTCGGGCTGTTCAAGGAGGCCATGCGGTTGCGCAGGGAGCTGCTCGCCCGCTTCCCGGAGATGCGGCAGCGCTACCGGGCCGCGCACCCGCGGCTCACCAGCACCGCCGCCTGGGAGCAGATCTTCGGGATCGGCGATGCCCCGAGCACCGTGCCCACCGTCGAGACCAGCGAGGTCAGGTGAGCGCCCTGAACCCGGCCGGGCACGACGGCCAGGCCGTGCCGGCGAACCGGGGAGGCTCCGCAGAGCCCGCCGGCCCGGCGCAGGCAGGCTCGCCGAATCCGGAAGTGGCGATCATCACCGCCGTGCAGTCGGCGATCGGCGGCAACCCCGCCGTGATCTCCGCCGCGCGCGGCCTGTCGCACTTCGGCGAGCACGCGCTCGGCTGGGTCGGCATCGCCGCGGCCGGCTGGCTGGTGGACAAGCCGAGGCGCAGGCAGTGGGCCGGGGTTGCGGTCGGCGCGGTCGGCGCGCACGCGGCGTCGATCGTGATCAAGCGGGTCGTCCGCAGGCCCCGCCCGCACGACCCCGCCGTGCAGATCAACGTGAGCACGCCGAGCAAGCTCAGTTTCCCCTCCTCGCACGCGACCTCCACCGCGGCGGCTGCGGTGTTGCTCGGAAAACTGACCGGGCTACCCTTGCCTGCGGTGCTGGTCCCCCCGATGGTGCTCTCGCGAGTCGTCCTCGGGGTGCACTACCCCTCCGACGTGCTCGCCGGGTCCGCGCTGGGCGCCGCGTCCGCCGCCGCCCTGCTCGCCGTCGAGAAGCGACTCGACAGTGACCGCACGAGAAAGAGCAGTGATTCAAAGTGATGAAGCCGGGGCCGAGATGAGCGAAGAGCCGACGGGCACCGATCTCGCGGAAGGCGTGACCAAGGGTCCGCCGAAGACGCTCGCCGGTGGCCTGATCAAGACCATGCGCCCGCGCCAGTGGGTGAAGAACGTCCTGGTCCTTGCGGCGCCGCTGGCGGCGGGGTCGGCGACCGACATCGACGTGCTCATCCACGTCGCCATCGCCTTCGCGGTGTTCTGCCTCGCGGCCTCCGGCATCTACCTGGTGAACGACGCGCTTGATGTCGAGGCCGACCGGGCGCACCCGACCAAGCGGTTCCGGCCGATCGCCGCGGGCGTCGTCCCGGTGAACCTGGCCTACGCGCTCTCGGTGGTGCTGCTGATCGCCTCGATCGCGATCTCCTTCCTGGCCGCGTGGCAGCTGGCCGTGGTGATGGCGGTCTACATCGGCATCCAGCTGGCCTACTGCTTCGGGCTCAAGCACCAGGCCGTGCTCGACATCTGCATCGTCTCCTCCGGCTTCCTGCTGCGCGCGGTGGCGGGCGGCGCGGCGGCGAACATCCCGCTCTCCCAGTGGTTCCTGCTGATCATGGCGTTCGGCTCGCTGTTCATGGCGGCGGGCAAGCGGTACGCGGAGCTGCAGATCGCGCTCGGCACCGGCGCCAAGATCCGCAAGTCGCTGGAGTACTACACGCCGACCTACCTGCGGTTCATCTGGACCCTGGCAGCGACGGCCGTCGTGGTGTTCTACGGCCTCTGGGCCTTCGAGCAGGGTGACGCGAACGACACGAACTGGTTCGCGATCTCCATGATTCCGTTTACCATCGCAATCCTGCGTTACGCGGTCGACGTCGACGGTGGCGAGGCCGGTGAACCCGAAGAGATCGCGCTGGGGGACCGTGTGTTGCAGTTCCTCGCCATCGCCTGGATCGGAGCGGTAGGTGTCGCTGTCTATCTCGCCTGACGAGAGAGTGGCCGAGGGGGCCGGGAGAACCGAAGGGGAGCGCGAGCGGGCCGAGGACTCGGCCCGCTCCGCGCCGCGGTACACCCGGCTCTCGCGTGCCCTCTTCGTCGGCGGGATCGCGGTGACCGTCGCGCTCTTCGCGATCGGCGGCTGGCAGCGCCGCTGGATTGCCGACGACGGCCTGATCGTGCTGCGCACCGTCCGCAACCTGCTGGCGGGCAACGGCCCGGTCTTCAACGCGGGCGAGCGGGTCGAGGCCAACACCAGCACCGCGTGGACCTACCTGGTCTGGTTCTTCAGCTGGATCACCGGCGCGCGGCTGGAGTACGTCGCGCTCGCGCTCGCGCTGACGCTCTCGCTCGGCGCCATCGTCTTCGCCATGCTCGGCACCGCCCGGCTCTGGGGCGGCCCGCGCGCCGCCTTCCTGCTGCCCGCGGGCGTGCTGGTCTACATCGCGGTGCCACCCGCCCGCGACTACGTGACCTCCGGCCTGGAGAGCGGGCTGGTGATCTTCTGGCTCGGGCTGCTCTGGTGGGCCATGATCGGCTGGGCCAAGGCCGAGCGGGTCCGCGTGCCCGCGCTGCTCGGGCTGGTGTTCCTGGCCGGGCTTGCCCCGCTGATCCGCCCCGAGATGGCGGTGCTCGGCGCCGCGGCGCTCGGCATGATCTTCCTGGCGCCGCTGCCGACCGGGCGCCCGGTGCTGCTCCGGCTGCTGATCGTCGCCGTCGCCGGGCTGCTCCCGCTCGCGTACCAGATCTGGCGGATGGGCTACTACGGCCTGCCCTACCCGAACACCGCGGTCGCCAAGGACGCGGGCGGCGCCAAGTGGAGCCAGGGCTTCACCTACCTCTGGGACCTGGTCGGGCCGTACTGGCTCTGGCTGCCGCTGCTCCTGCTGCTGCTCGCCGGGCTCGGCGCGCTGCGGCTGGCGAGCGAGTCCACCGCGCGCGGCGAGCGGGAGCAGGCGGCGCGCCCGCACCTCGTCACCCGGTTCCGGTGCTGGCTGCGCTCGCCGAGCGCGGTCGTCACGCTCGTCCTCGGCGGCGCGCTGCTGCTGACGGTCTACGCGCTGCGGGTCGGCGGCGATTTCATGCACGGCCGCATGCTGCTGCCGCAGCTCTTCCTCTTCCTGCTGCCGATCGCGGTGCTTCCGGTCCGGGTGCCGCGCGGCGCCTTCCGGCCGTTCTCCCTGCGCGACGTGCGCTACCTGCTGGTCCCGGCGCTCTGGCTGGCCGTCGTCGGCTGGGCGCTGTTCGCCGCGGGCACCACCGCCATCACCACCGGCACCAAGATCAGCTCGTCCGGCATCGTGGACGAGCGGGTGTACTACGTGCTCAACACCGGGCGCGACCACCCGATCCGGGCCGAGGACTACCTGGACTACCCGCGTATGCGGGCCATGGTCGACGGCATCGCCAACACCCCGGACGGCGGGCTGCTGCTGAACTCGCCGTCCTTCATGTTCTGGTACATCGCCCCGCCCCCGCAGCCCATCCCCGAAGGGGGAGTCGGGCACACCGTCTTCTTCCTGAACCTCGGCATGACCAGCATGAACGTCCCGCTGGATGTCAAGGTGGTCGACCCGATGGGGCTGGCCTACCCGCTCGCCGCGCACACCGACCGGCTGGCCGACGGCCGCATCGGGCACGACAAGAGCCTCTACCCGGACTGGGTGGTCGTCGACGCGGGCATGGTGGACAAGAAGCCGTGGATGCCCTGGTACCTGGACGAGAAGTGGGTGAGCCAGGCCCGGGTCGCCATGTCCTGCCCGGACACCTACGCGCTCATGCTCGCGCACCGCGACCCGCTCACCATCGACCGGTTCAAGCACAACCTGCGCAACGCGCTGAATTTCGCGGCGTACCGGATCGAGCGGGTGCCGAGGTACGAGATCGAGCGCTGCGGCCTGGTCGACCCGTTCCCGCAGCCGCCGCGCTGATTCTTGACCTTTTCCGACAGTCGCCGCCCGGTTCGGACCGGGCGGCGTCGCTGTCTCCGGCGCGTTGTGCCGAGGCGCGCCGAACCGGTCGTGATCGGGCACAAGCCGCCCGCCGAATCTCTATCACATTTCGATAACGGGCACTCCGCGCTGCGCCGCTAGGCTCGGTGCGATTTTTCGTGTGACGAGGAAGGCCCCTGATCAGATGCGAGGCGTGAACATCCGAAGGCGAGCGGGTTCCCGGATCCGCCGGATCGCACTGCTGACGCTGGCGGTGGTGCTGCCGGTCGGCACCGCGCTCGGCACGGCGGCACCTGCCTCGGCGGCATACGACCCGGCCGGGGTCGACGTCTGGGTCGACTCCCCGATGGGGCCGATCAAGTCGCGGGTCTTCCGCGCGGCCGACGGCAACACCGACCGGGTCGTCTACGCCCTCGACGGCATGCGCGCCAGGGAGGACCTGAGTGGCTGGGAGCTGCACACCGAGGTGCCGAGGCAGCTCGCCGCGGCGAACATCAACGTCGTGCTCCCGATCGGCGGGCAGTCCAGCTTCTACGCCGACTGGGCCGCGCCCAGCTCGCTGGCCGGGCTGCCGCCCGCGAGCGGCTCGGCCGGGTCCGCCACCGGCTCCGGCGGGTTGCAGGCGCTCGACCCGGGCCCGGGGAAGAGCTACCGCTACCAGTGGGAGACATTTCTCACCGGCGCGCTGCCCGAGGCGCTGCGCGACCGCTACGGCTTCGCCACCGCGCGCAACGGCGTCATCGGGCTCTCCATGGGCGCGAGCGCGGCGCTCGCGCTGGCGGCGTTCCACCCGGAGCGCTACTCCTACGCCGCCGCCTACAGCGGCATGCTGAATGTCAATGCCCCCGGCATGCGCGAGGCCATCCGGCTGGCCATGGTCGACGCGGGCGGCTACAACATCGAATCCATGGCCCCCGCGGCCAGCGCGCTGTGGCAGCGGCTGGATCCCTTCTCGTTCGCTCCGCTGTTGCGGGAGAATGGCACCCGGCTCTGGATCGCGGCCGCCGACGGCCGTCCGGTCCCCGCCGACGGCGCCGATTTCGACACCCTGAACGCGATCGCGCTGGAGAACCTGGCGGCCGCGAACACCAGGGCGTTCCAGGGCAGACTGGATGCGGTCGGCGTCACCAACGTCACCTACGACTTCGCGAACGTCGGGGTGCACACCTGGCGCAATTGGGAGTCCGAAGTGGGCCGGATGCTGCCCGACCTCGCCGCAGGCATCGGGTGATCGCGGCGCTGCCCCAGATAGAGCCGGGTAGGCACGGCTCCGCCCGGCCGGGTACCGTCGGCGACGATGTCCCGAGGGCGTCCGCGGGACGGTCGGCAACGAATCGGTAGCGCCAGGGTGCGTCGGTTGTGGCTCGGATCACTATCCAGCAACATGGAGGCATGCGCTTCCGATGGATACAGCGGGAGCATGCGCCGAGGTCGCACATGTCCGTTATGCGAGGCAATGACGTGTCCTGGTGCCCGATGAGGGGCCGGTTTCGATAGCTTTCGATTTGCCAACCGGTCGCCAGAGCGAAAGGTTTCGACGAATGCGAAGTGCGCGATGGAAACGTGGGGCCGGTGCGGGAGCACGCGGCTCCCGGCTGGGACGGTGGAGCGCGGCGCTGGCAGTGGCCCTGCTCGCACCCATGGGAATCGCGGTCGCCGGTACCGCCGCGCCTGCTCAGGCGGCGTTCAACCCCGCTGCCTTCGACTTCTGGGTCGACTCCGGGATGGGCCCGATCAAGTCGCGCGTGCTGCGCGCGGCCGACGGCAACACCAACCGCGTCGCCTACCTGCTCGACGGAATGCGCGCACCCGAGAATCTGAACGGCTGGGAAATCGAGACCCCGGTCGCGGAGATGCTGGCCGGTGCGAACATCAACGTCGTGATGCCGGTCGGCGGCATGTCCAGCTTCTACGCCGACTGGAATGCGCCGAGCACCTTCGTCGGCATTCCGGCAGGCACCGGTTCCAGCTCCGGCTCCGGCGCGCTGAACGCCTTCGCGGCCGGGCCGGGCAAGAGCTACCGCTACCAGTGGGAAACCTTCCTCACCAACGACCTGCGCAACGCGCTGCGCGATCGGCTCGGTTTCCGCTCGACCCGCAACGGCGTCTTCGGGCTCTCCATGGGCGGCAGCGCCGCGCTCACCCTCGCGGCCTACCACCCCGACCAGTTCAGTTTCGCCGGCTCGTACTCCGGCTACCTGAACATCTCGGCGCCCGGCATGCGCGAGGCCATCCGGGTCGCCATGCTGGACGCGGGCGGCTACAACGTCGACGCCATGGCGCCGCCGTGGGGCCCGCAGTGGCTCCGCATGGACCCCTTCGTCTTCGCGCCGCAGCTGGTCCGCAACGGCACCCGGCTCTACATCGCCGCCGGTAGCGGCCTGCCGACCGCAGTCGACGGGCCCAGCTTCAACACCCTGAACGCAATGGGGCTGGAGGCGCTCGCGCTCGCCAACACCAGGGCCTTCCAGGTGCGGATGGCGACGCTCGGCGGCGGGAACGCGACCTACTCGTTCCCCACGTTCGGCGTGCACAACTGGGTGAACTGGACGGAGGAGGCGAAGCGAATGCTGCCCGACCTCTCCGCGAATATCGGCTGACACCGCCGCTCTCCCGGACCGCCCGGCACCGATCACGGTGCCGGGCGGTCCGTCTTTTTCCGCCGTCCCGGAATTGGGAAACATGCGGGGTTCGTCACAGTGAAACCCCCGTATCCGCCCCCGGATAAGCGTGAAATTCGCTGTGGCGTGGCCGTTCTTGTGGATAACGGAAACGAATCGGAACCAAGCGACGACATCAACCGGAGAACGCGATATGGTCTCCGCACGATCACAGCGCCACCCGGTGGGTAATCGACCTCGCCATCTTGCGAAGGATTCCGAGGTCGAATATCGTCCAGCGAGCGCGAGTGTGACCAGATCGTTGTAGTGCGCTCCGCAGGGCCGGTGGTCGGGATCCGGTCCGGCGGGGCCGCGCGTCTCGTAGGCAACACTGGTGCGGTCCCCGCCGGGGTGGGGAGCCGTGCCACGACAGCAGGAAGAGAGCAGAATTCATGCGTTTCGGCAGGGCGGCCGCGCCGAAGAAGATCAAAACGGGATGGCGTGCGCGAATTCTGGCTGTTGGCGCTGCGGCGCTAGCACTGCCGGTCGCCGCCGGCATTGCGGCCCCGACCGCCGCCGTGGCGGCTCCCGCCCCGGCGCTTCGGGCGCCGGCGGGCGGGGTCGAGGACCTCATGGTCCCGTCCGGGATGGGCCCGATCAAGGTGCAGGTGCAGTGGGCGGCTCGCGGCGGTAACGCGGCGCTCTACCTGCTCGACGGCCTCCGGGCGCGGGACGACCGCAACGCCTGGTCGTTCGAGACCAATGCGCTGGAGCAGTTCAAGAACGACAACATCAGCCTGATCATGCCGGTCGGCGGGCAGTCGAGCTTCTACACCGACTGGTACGCCCCCAGCAACACCAACGGTCAGAAGACCACCTACAAGTGGGAATCCTTCCTGACCAAGGAGCTGCCCGACTTCCTGGCGGGCTACGGCGTCTCCAAGACCAACAACGCGGTCGCCGGCCTCTCCATGGGTGGCAGCGCCGCCCTGGCGCTGGCCGCCTACCACCGGGACCAGTTCAAGTACGCCGCGTCCTACTCCGGCTACCTGAACATCTCGGCGCCGGGCATGCGCGAGGCCATCCGCGTCGCCATGCTGGACGCGGGCCGCTTCAACGTCGACTCGATGGCGGCCCCGTGGAGCCCGGCGTGGCTGCGCATGGACCCCTTCGTCTTCGCGCCGCAGCTGAAGGGGCTGCCGATGTACATCTCGGCCGCCTCCGGCCTGCCGGGTCAGTTCGATCGCCCGAACTCGGCGGTCGGCGTCTTCAACACCGGTAACGCGATGGCGCTCGAGGCGCTCTCGCTGGTGAACACCCGCGCGTTCCAGGTCCGCCTGAGCTCGCTGAAGATCCCGGCCGCGTTCAACTTCCCGGCCGCGGGCACGCACTCGTGGAAGTACTGGGAGGGCGAGCTCTTCAACTCCCGCCAGGGCATCCTCGACGCCACCGGCGGTTGGTGACACCACCCCCGTTCGACGCCGCGGCGCCGTCAGCTTCCTCCGGGAAGCGGCGGCGCCGCTGCCGTTTCCGGAGGCAGTGATCCCTCCGAATAATGCTGGCAAATCTTGAGCATCGGTCTGCGGCTGGCGCGTCGTCCCGGGAAAAGCCCTGTATGCGGGGTACAAACGATGGGTGGCAGCGAAAGTTGGGGGCGCCAGGGGACGAAAATGGGAGCGCGCGCGCTCTCTGGCAACTGGAGCGCGACCGCACGGTATCCGCCTGCTGGCAGCTGCCGCCGTCGCGGCGCTGACGCTGCTCCCCGCCGTCACTCCGGTGAGCTCGGCCCAGCCCGCCGCGGCGGCGGGCGCGGCCGCGGTGAGCAAGGTGGTCTGGCTGGACGACCGGCGGGTCTCGCTGTGGATCGACTCGCCGTCCATGGGCGCGCCGACCCAGGTGCAGCTGCTGCTGGCCAGGGACTGGAACGCCCGCCCGGACGCCACCTTCCCGGTCCTCCTCATGCTGGACGGGCTGCGCGCCACCGACAGCGAGTCCGGCTGGACCAAGGACGCGGGCGCGGAGAGCTTCTACGCCGACAAGAACGTCACCGTGGTGCTGCCGGTCGGCGGCCAGTCCAGCTTCTACGCCGACTGGGTGCGCCCGGACAACGGGCACAACTACCAGTGGGAGACCTTTCTGACCAGGGAGCTGCCGCCGATCCTGGAGCAGCAGTGGCGGGCGACGAACGCGCGCGCCATCGCCGGGCTCTCCATGGGCGGCACCGCGGCCATGTTCCTCACCGGCCGCAACCCCGGCTTCGCGAAGTTCGCCGCCTCCTACTCCGGCTTCCTGACCACCACCACGCTCGGCATGCCGCAGGCGATCCAGTTCGCCATGCGGGACGCGGGTGGCTTCGATTCCAACGCCATGTGGGGGCCGCCGAACGACCCCGGGTGGCAGGAGCACGACCCGTACCTGCTCGCCGAGCAGCTGCGCGGCGTCAGCCTCTACGTCTCCAGCGGCAGCGGCGCCGTCGGCCCGCACGACCTGGTCTCCACCATCCCCGGCATCAGCACCAACTACGCGGGCACCGGGCTGGAGATCCTCTCCCGGCTCACCACGCAGAACTTCGTCGACAAGCTCGGCAGGCTGAATATCCCGGTGCAGGCCAACTACCGGGCCTCCGGCACGCACTCCTGGCCGTACTGGGACTTCGAGATGCGGCAGTCCTGGCCGCAGGTGGCAGCCGCGGTCGGGGTCGAGGCCGACAAGCCCGCTTGCGCGCCCGGCGGCGCGATCCAACCGGTGGCCGCGGTCAACCCCTGGCTCGGCGACTGCCTGACCGGCGAGTACCCGGTGCCGGGCGGGGTCGCGCAGGACTTCCGCTCCGGCCGGGTGCTCTTCGCCGCCGACACCGGGGCGCACCCGGTGGCGGGCGCGCTGGCCGGCGGGTACATGGCGGCCGCGGCGGGGCCGCAGCCGCTCGGGCTGCCCACCGGCGACGAGCAGCTGCTCCCCGACGGCCGCGGCCGGTTCCAGAGCTTCCAGAACGGCTCGCTGTACTGGACGCGGGAGACCGGCGCCCAGGTGGTGCGCGGCGCCATCCTCGGCTCCTGGAGCGAGCAGGGCTTCGAGCGCGGCCCCACCGGCTACCCGGCCGGGCCGGAGGTGCGGCTGCCGAGCCGGGACGGGCTGGTGCAGAGCTTCGAGAACGGGGCCTTCTACTACAGCGCGGCGACCGGCCCGCACCGGGTGCAGGGGCTGATCCTCGGCAAGTACGCGCAGCTCGGCTTCGAGAACAGCCCGGTCGGGCTGCCCGTCGACGAGGAGCAGCCCGCGAAGGATCTCGGCAGGTACGCGCGGTTCGAGGGCGGCAACCTGTACTGGAGCCCGCTCTCCGGCGCCTGGGCCGTGCGCAACGGCCCGATCATGGACGCCTGGCGGGACGCGGGGTTCGAGAACGGCAGGCTCGGCTACCCGATCAGCGACGAGTTCCCGGTGCCCGGCGGGGTCCAGCAGAACTTCCAGGCGGGCTTCGTCACGCTGCGCGACGGGAAGCCCGAGATCCACGGCATCTGAACGGCGTCCGGGCGCGGCCCGCTAGCCTGGTGGGCGACCGACCCCCGAACGCCGACCAGAGGACAAGAATTCATGCATCGGACCCGTGGAAAGGTGATGGGCGTCGCCGTGGCGCTCGCCGCCACCGGCCTGCTCGCGGCCTGCGGTGACAACGACTCGACGGCGTCGAGCACCCCGTCCCTGACCGGCACCACCACGTCGGCGGCCACCAACGCACCCACCTCCGCCGCCCCGGCGCCGGAGCCGGGCGCGACGCCGTCGGCCGAGGTCTCGGCCCCGCCCGCCGCGGAATCCCCGGAGCGCCCCGAGCCGGTGCCGACCGATGCCGTCCCGCCCGCGAACACCGCGACGCTCGGCGACAAGGACAAGAAGTTCCTCGACTCGCTGGCCGCCAAGGGCATCACCCCGTCCACCCCGGACATCGCGCTCAGCATCGGCGCCTACGTCTGCCAGGGCAGCGCGGCAGGCGCATCGGATCAGGACCTGATGACCTTCGTCTCCGCGATGGCAGGCTCCGACCCGTCCTTCGATCCGGCCAAGATGCCGGTCGAGCAGGCCGGGAAGATCTACCTCGACACCGCCAAGCAGACCTACTGCTCGTGAGCGCACGCCGCGGTTCGTCGCCCCGCCGGTCCAGGCCGGCGGGGTGCCTGGTGTTCCTGCTCGTCGTCGCGCTGATCGTCATCGCGGCGCTGCTGCTCTGGTACCTGCTCGCCGGCCGGCTGAACGTGCCCGGCCCCGGGCCGACCCCGCCGGAGCCGCCCGCCTCGCAGCCCGCGGACTGCCCGGATGTGCAGTTCCTCTCGATCCCGGGCACCTGGGAGTCGAACAGCACCGACGATCCGCACAACCCGACGGCGAACCCGGTGTCGCTCATGATCAACGTCTCCGGCCCGATCGCGGAGCGGTTCCCGGCCGAGCGGGTCGACGTCTACACCGTCCCGTACGTGGCGCAGTTCTCGAATCCGATCGCGCTCCCGCCGGACGGCCAGCAGTCCTACAACAACAGCCGCTCCGAGGGGACGACGCGCGCGATCGACCTGCTCACCGCGGTGCACGAGCGCTGCCCGCTCACCTCCTACGTCATCGCCGGGTTCTCCCAGGGCGCGGTGATCGCGGGTGACATCGCCGCGCAGATCGGCGCGGGCGACGGCCCGGTCCCGGCGAAGCTGGTGCTCGGCGTCACGCTGATCGCGGACGGCAGGCGGGCCCCCGACACCGAGGGCGCGGCCATCACGATCGGCGCCGCACCGCCCGGCGTCGGCGCCGAGGTGGCGTTGAAGGGGCTGAACGTGCCCGGAATCACCATGACCGGCCCGCGAGAAGGCGGATTCGGTGAACTGGCGGGCCGCGTCTACACCATGTGCTCGCCCGGCGACCTCATCTGCGATGCCCCGCGCGACGCGCTGAGCCCGGTGAACATCATGGGCAGCGTGCTCACGCTGACCAGGGCCGTCGGCAATCCGGTGCACAGCCTCTACAACGGGTACGTGGTCGACGGTGCCGGGACGACCGCCACCGGGTGGACCGTGGACTGGGCGGCGGGGCTCATCGACGGGGCTCCGCGGCCACCCCATTCGTGAGGTCTCACAGCAGCGCGCCGCGCCCGTTCGCGTGCTCGCCAGCGGTGTGGCCGCATCCGTTCTCGGGGCTTGCGGGACGCTGTAAAGTGCGCTGGTGATCGCACCTGGCCCCAGAGGAGCATGAGTTCATGACACAAGCCGGAGCACCGGCCACCGCCGAGCCCCGTGCCGCGGAAGCCGAGCTGACCGCGCTGGGCACGCCGCTGCGGAAATTCCGGTTCGCGGCCGCGGGCGAGGGCAACAAGCAGGAGGGCGGCGCGCGCAAATTCGTGCAGACCGCGCAGCAGGCCGAGGAGTACGGCTACGACACCTTCGTCGTGCCCGACCACCTCGGCGACCAGATCGGCCCGATCGCCGCGCTCGGCGCGCTGAGCCAGGCGACCGAGCGCATCCGGCTCGGCACCTCGGTGCTGGCCAACGGTTTCCGCCACCCCGTCGTGCTGGCCAAGGACCTGGCCACCATCGACGTGCTCTCCAAGGGCAGGCTCGAGGTCGGGCTCGGGGCGGGCTGGAAGCAGGACGAATTCCTGGCCGCGGGGCTCGAGTACGATTCCCCCGGCGTCCGGCTGGCGAAGCTCGATGAGGCGCTCACCATCCTGGACGTGCTGCTGCGCGGAAGGGAGTGCACCTTCGAGGGCAAGTATTACCAGGTCAAGGGGGTCAAGGGCACGCCGCGACCGCGGCAGGGCCCGCGCCCGCCGATCTGCACCGGCGGCGGTGGACCGAAGATGCTCCGCCTGGCCGCCAAGCACGCCGACATCGTCTCGGTCGTTCCGGTCACCACCAAGAACGGCAAGGGTCTGCTCTCCGGGATCACCCTGGAGAAGACCGTCGAGAAGGTCGAGCTCATCCGGGAGGCGGCCGGTGACCGGTTCGGCGACATCGAGCTGAACTGGGCCATCACCGCCATCGTCATCACCGACGATCGGGAGAAGACCGCCGAGATGGCGCTGTCCGCCATCGAGCGGGGGCTGCACCCCGACCTCGAGGTGGACACCAAGCTCTCGGTGGAGGACATCCTGAACTCCCCGTACGTCGCCATCGGCACGTTCGAGGAGATCGCGGAGCAGATTCGCCGGGTCAGGAAGCTCACCGCGCTGTCCTACGTCGGCATCTTCCCCACCCAGATGGATGCCTTCGCACCGGTGATTCCGCTGCTGCGGGAAGAGTGATCCGGTCTTCTCTGTAACATGACTCTGGTTTGAGTACATCTAGCCTTTAGCGGTCACCGCGCAGACCGCGACGAAATCTGCCACGCCGGTGCTCGGACACGGAGTGCCCGCCGGGCGAAAGCGAGTCGGGGCCTCACAGGTATCAACGGCATCTCGCCGTCGGGCTGTTTGTGCCTCGGAGGAGAAGAAGGAATGGAAACGACTTTCGACGAGTACCTGGACGAGACCGGGAACATCCGTATTCCCCTGGATCACACCCTGGTCGACCACGTCGAGAAGCACACGCGGAACGACGCGAACACGCTCGCGTACCGCTACATCGACTACTCGCGCGAGCGAGACGGTGAGGCACTCGAGCTGACGTGGCGTGAGTTCGGCGTCCGGTTGCGCGCGGTGGCCGGCCGACTCCAGCAGGTGACCAACCCGGGCGACCGGGTGGCGATCCTGGCCCCGCAGGGGCTGGATTACGTGATCTCCTTCTTCGCCGCGATCTTCGCGGGGAACATCTCGGTGCCGCTGTTCGACCCGGACGAGCCGGGCCACACCGACCGGCTGCACGCCGTGCTCGGGGACTGCAAGCCGTCGGCGATCCTCACCGCGAGTTCGTCGGCCGCGGGCGTGCGCCAGTTCTTCCGATCGCTGCCCGCCGCCCAGCGGCCCCGGATCATCGCGGTCGACGCGATCCCGGACAGCGTCGGCGACAGCTGGGTGCGGCCGGAACTCGACATCGACGACATCGCGTACCTGCAGTACACCTCCGGGTCCACCCGGACCCCGGCGGGCGTGGAGATCACGCACCGCGCGGTCGGCACCAACGTGCTGCAGATGGTGGACGCGCTGAAGCTCGACATGAGCTCGCGCGGCGTCACCTGGCTGCCGCTCTTCCACGACATGGGGCTGCTGACGGTGATCCTGCCCGCGGTGGGCGGCAAGTTCATCACCATCATGTCGCCGAGCGCGTTCGTCCGGCGCCCGTACCGCTGGATCAAGGAGCTGGCCGCGGTCTCGGACGGGGCGGGCACCTTCGCCGCCGCCCCGAACTTCGCCTTCGAGCACGCCGCCGCCCGCGGCCTGCCGAAGAGCGGCGAATCGCTGGACCTCTCCAACGTGATCGGGCTGATCAACGGCAGCGAGCCGGTGACCACCTCCTCGATGAAGAAGTTCAACGAGGCGTTCGCGCCCTACGGCCTGCCCAAGACGGCGATCAAGCCGTGCTACGGCATGGCCGAGGCCACGCTCTTCGTCTCGGCCACCAAGCACGAGGACGAGGCCAAGGTCAGCTACGTCGACCGCACCGAGCTGAACGCGGGCCGCATGGTCCGCGTCGAGCCCACCCACGAGAACGCCATCGCCCAGGTGAGCTGCGGCTACGTCGCGCGCTCGCAGTGGGCCGTGATCGTGGACCCGGACACCGTGGAGAGCGGCGTCGGCGCCGAGCTGCCGGACGGCCGGGTCGGCGAGATCTGGCTGCACGGCGAGAACATGGGCATCGGGTACTGGGGTCGCGAGGAGGAGACCACCAAGACCTTCCGCAACCGGGTCGGCGAGCGGCAGCCGGGTGACAGCAGGGCCGACGGCACCGAGAAGGACGCCGACTGGATGCGCACCGGCGACTACGGCGTCTACTTCGACGGCGAGCTCTACATCACCGGCCGGGTCAAGGACCTGGTGATCGTGGACGGCCGCAACCACTACCCGCAGGATCTGGAGCACTCGGCGCAGGAGGCGAGCACCCAGCTGCGCCCCGGCTTCGTCGCCGCCTTCTCGGTGCCCGCGAATCAGCTGCCCGCCGTGGTCTTCGAACAGAACTCCTCCGGGCTGAAGTTCGACGCCGACGACGGCTCCGAGCAGCTGGTGATCGTCGGCGAGCGCGGTCCCGGCGCGGGCAAGGCCGATCCGCAGCCGATCGCCGACGCGGTGCGCGCGGCGGTCGCGCAGCGGCACGGCGTCACCGTGCGCGACGTCCTGCTCGTGCCTGCGGGCTCGATCCCGCGCACCTCGAGCGGCAAGATCGCGCGGCGCGCCTGCAAGGCCGCCTACCTGGAGGGAACGCTGCGGGGTGGCTACACCCAGCAGGCATTCCCCGACGCACCCGACGAAGAGTGAGCACGGATTCCCGGCGCCCGAGCGGCGCCGGGAATCGTCCCCGTATGCCGGAGCCTCGGTGCACTGCTCGATTCCGGCGTTCGCCCGGTGCGACGCACGCACCCGAGTAGCTTGAGGAATTGATGGCTGACAACGAGGGCAACACCGACCCGCAGGCAGGCAACGCGGAGCGGCCCGACATCTCCGTCACCGAACTGCGGGAATGGTTGCGCAACTGGGTCGCCGAGGCCACCGGCCAGCCGGTCGAGCAGATCACGGTCGACCGCCCGATGGAGGAGTTCGGCCTCGCCTCGCGCGACGCGCTCGCCCTCGGCGGTGACATCGAGGAACTCACCGGCGTGTTGCTCACCGCCACCGTGGTCTACCAGCACCCGACCATCGCCTCGCTGGCCGAGCGGATCGTCAACGGCGAGCAGGAGGCGCCCGCCGAGACCACCGACGACGCCTTCTACACCTCGTACAGCCCCGGCGCGGCGCACGACGTCGCGATCGTCGGGCTCGCCACCCGCCTGCCCGGCGCGGGCGACACCCCGGAGTCGACCTGGGACTTCATCATCAACCGCGGCGACGCCATCCGCGAGCTGCCGGAGGGCCGCTGGTCCGAGTTCCTCGGCGAGCCCGAGGTCGCGCAGGCCGTCGCGGAGAGCAACAGCCTCGGCGGCTACCTGGACCAGGAGGTGGTGAAGGGCTTCGACGCGGAGTTCTTCGCCATGTCGCCGATCGAGGTCGAGCGGGTCGACCCGCAGCAGCGGCTCATGATGGAGCTCACCTGGGAGGCGCTCGAGCACGCCAGGATCCCGGCCAGCGACCTGCGCGGCACCCCGGTCGGGGTGTTCGTCGGCTCCTCCAGCAACGACTTCCAGCTCATCGCGGCGCTCGGGCTCGGCGGCGAGCGGGACCCGAACGTCCCGGCCTCGGCCGACGCCTACGCCATCATGGGCAGCGTCAGCAGCATCATCGCGAACCGGGTTTCGTACTTCTTCGATTTCACCGGGCCGTCGGTGGCCATCGACACCGCCTGCTCGTCCACGCTGGTCGCGGTGCACCAGGCGGTGCGCGCGCTGCGCGACGGCGACGCCGACCTGGCGCTGGCCGGCGGCGTGAACATGATCCTCGCGCCCTTCGCCAACCTCGGCTTCGACCGGAACGGCGCGGTCGCCAAAGACGGCCACATCAAGGCGTTCTCCTCGGACGCCGACGGCATGGTCCGCTCCGAGGGCGGCGGCCTGGTGGTGCTCAAGCGCCTCGCCGACGCCGAGCGCGACGGCGACCGCATCCTCGCCGTGGTCAAGGGAACGGCCACCAACAACGACGGCCGCTCCAACGGCCTGCTCGCGCCGAACCCGGACGCGCAGGCCGAGGTGCTGCGCCGCGCCTACCGGGACGCGGGCATCGTTCCCACCTCGGTCGACTACATCGAGGCGCACGGCACCGGCACCCTGCTCGGCGACCCGATCGAGGCGGACGCGCTCGGCCGGGTGGTCGGCCGCGGCCGGGACGACGACAAGCCGGCGCTGCTCGGCTCGGCCAAGACCAACTTCGGGCACCTGGAGTCGGGCGCGGGCGCGGCCAGCCTGGCCAAGGTGCTGATGGCGTTCCAGAACGACGTGCTCCCGCCGAACATCGGCTACGCCGGGCCCAACCCGTACATCCCGTTCGAGCAGGCGCACCTGAAGGTCGTCGACGAGCCGACGGCGTTCCCGCGCTACAGCGGCGTCGCCACCGTCGGGGTCTCCGGCTTCGGCTTCGGCGGCACCAACGCGCACGTCGTGCTGCAGGAGTACCTCGGCCCGGATGGCGTGCCCGCCGCCGGGACGACGGCCCCGGCCGAGGTCGCGGATTCCGCCGCGGTCGCCGCGCGGCCGCTGGTCGCGGTCGGCGGTGCGGACGCCGCGGACGAGGTGACCACCGACGCCATCAGCGCTACGACCGACGATGCCGCGGTGCCGTCGGCCAACGGCGCGGCTGTGCCGACGGGCAATGCCGCCGGTGCGCCTGGTCCCGATGGCGCGGTGCCGTCCGGTGCCGATATCGCAGGCGCGACCGACGACTCCGTCACCGCCGCGACCGGTGACGATGTGATCGCCGCCGCCACCGAGATCCTGGTCGAGTCGGCCGAGCCCGCCGAGTGGACCGGCGAGCGCGAGGAGCCGCTCCCGGTCATCCTCCCGGTCTCCGCCTACCTCCCCTCGCGCCGCCGCCGCGCCGCCACCGAACTCGCGGACTGGCTGGAGACCGAGGCCGGGCAGGCCACCCCGCTCACCGACGTGGCGCGCGCGCTCGCCAAGCGGAGCCACTGGCGCTCGCGCGGCGTCGTGCTGGCCAAGACGCACGAGGAGGCCGTCGCCGGGCTGCGGCAGCTGGCCGCGAACAAGCCGGGCCCCGGCGTGTTCAGCGCCGACGCCCCCGCCGCGCAGGGCCCCGTCTGGGTGTTCTCCGGCTTCGGCGCCCAGCACCGCAAGATGGGCAAGCAGCTCTATGCCGAGAACGCCGTCTTCCGCCGGACCGTCGACGAGGTCGACGAGCTGGTGCAGGACGAAGCGGGGTACTCGATCCGGGAGATGCTCCTCGACGACGGCCAGGACTACGACGTCGGCACCTCGCAGGTCGGTATCTTCACCATCCAGATCGGGCTCGCCGCGCTGCTGCGGGCGCACGGCGCCGAGCCGGCCGCCGTGGTCGGGCACTCCATGGGTGAGGTCGCGGGCGCCTACATCGCGGGCGGCCTCGCGCTGGAGGACGCCGTGCGCGTGATCTGCGCTCGCTCCCGCCTGATGGGCGAGGGCGAGGCCATGATCACCGACGACGACGTGCGCAACATGGCGCTCGTCGAGCTGAGCGCCGCCGACGTCGCCGAGCTGCTGCAGGACTACCCGGACGTCGAGGTCGCGGTGTACGCCGCGCCGACGAACACCGTGGTCGGCGGCCCGCAGGCGCAGGTCGCCGCGATCGTGGCGAAGGTCGAGGAGGCGGGCAAGTTCGCCAGGGTGCTGCCCACCCGCGGCGCGGGCCACACCTCGCAGATGGACCCGCTGCTCGGCGAGCTCGCCGCCGAACTGGCCGGGCTGGAGCCGACCGCGCTGCGCGCCGGGCTCTACTCGACCGTGCACAAGGAGCAGTTCTTCCGGGCCGGGAACGAGCCGGTGCACGACGAGGACTACTGGGTGAAGAACATGCGGCACAGCGTGTACTTCACCAATGCCGTCAAGCTCGCCGTCGACGCCGGGCACAGCACCTTCCTCGAGCTGGCGCCGAACTCGGTCGCGCTCATGCAGGTGCTCGGCACCACCTTCGCGGCCGGGCTGCACGACGCCCAGCTGATCCCGACGCTCAAGCGCAAGGAAGACGAGTCGGCGGGTGTGCTCGGCGCCTTCGCCCAGCTCTACGTGCACGGGCACCGGGTGAACCTCGCGACGCTGCTGCCCGCTGGCGGCTTCGGCGACATCCCGCGCACCTCGTTCCTGCGCAAGCAGTACTGGCCGAAGGCCGCCATCCGGGTCTCCGGCCCGGCCGGGGTGCCCGGCGCGCACGTCGCGCTGCCGGACGGCAGGCACGTCTGGGAGGTGCCCGCGGGCGCCGTCACCGACGCCGCCGCGCTGGTCACCGTCGCGGCCGCGCAGGTGCTCGCCGATCCGGCGCTCGGCGCCGCGCAGGCGCACGGCGCGCTGCCCGGCTCGGGGTCGCTGACCACCACGCTCACCCCGCACCCCGGCGGCGCCTCGGTGCAGGTGCACGCGAAGGAGGGCAGCGTATTCCGGCTGGTGCTGGACGCCGTCGTCACCTCCGGGCTGCCGCTGCCCGCGCACACGCTCGCGCCCGCGCCCGCCGCCGCGCCCGATCTCGAGGTGGTCGAGAGCTTCGGCGACCGCTGGGACCCGAGCGGGGCGCAGCCGCTCGAGGACCGGCTCGCCACCATCGTGGCGGAGTCCATGGGGTACGCGGTCGAGGACCTGCCCATGGAAATCCCGCTCATGGAGCTCGGACTCGACTCGCTCATGGCGATGCGGATCAAGAACCGGGTTGAGTACGAGTTCGACATCCCGCAGCTGCAGCTGGCCGCGGTGCGCGACGCCAGCCTGCACGAGGTCGGCAAGGTGCTGCACTACGCCATCGAGCACCGCGACGAGGTGCAGGCCATCGCCGACCGGCAGGCCGCAGGCGAGGGTGAGCTCGAGGTCGGCGGCGATTTCGTCGCCGCCGCGCGGGCCGCGCTGGAGGCGGGGGAGGATCCGCTCGCCGCGGTGACCCCGCCCGCGCAGACCGCGCCGACCGAGATGCCGCCGGTGCCGGCCTCCGCCGAGGACACGGCCGCGCGCGCGGCCGACGCCGCGGACGCCGCCGAGCAGGACGAGGAGGGCGTACCGCCACGTGACGCCGCCGAGCGGCTCACCTACGCCACCTGGGCCCTGGTCACCGGCAAATCCCCCGGCGGCATCTTCGATACCCTGCCGATCCTGGACGAGGACACCGCCGAGAAGCTGGCCGCCCGGCTCACCGAGCGGGTCAAGGCCGAGGTCTCGGTGGACGACGTGCTCGACTGCGAGAGCATCGAGCAGCTCGCCGACGTGGTCAGGAAGCTGCAGGACACCGGCGCCGACGTGGACGGCTTCATCCGCCCGCTGCGGACGAGGACCGAGGGCTCGGCCGCGGTGCCGGTCTTCGTCTTCCACCCCTCCGGCGGCAACACCCTGGTCTACGAGCCGCTGCTCAAGCGGCTGCCCGCGGAGACGCCGATGTACGGCTTCGAGCGGGTCGAGGGCAATATCGAGGAGCGGGCGCGGCAGTACCTGCCCGAG
Organism: Nocardia sp. NPDC057227; assembly: GCF_042669725.1. Taxonomy (NCBI): domain Bacteria; kingdom Bacillati; phylum Actinomycetota; class Actinomycetes; order Mycobacteriales; family Nocardiaceae; genus Nocardia; species Nocardia sp. NPDC057227. The sequence continues at coordinate 182,683 of NZ_JBHUXA010000011.1, forward strand.
CTGCGCAAGATCCAGGGCAACGGCCCCTACGTGCTGTACGGCTGGTCCCTCGGCGCGGTCTTCGCGCTGCAGGTGGCCAGGCTGCTGCGCGACGAGGGCGCCGACGTCCGGCTGGTCGGGCTGATCGACCTGGCCATCCCGGCCGAGCCGGAGGACAACAGCCCGGACGAGCGGGTGCGCCGCATCCAGCGCTACCAGGAGTTCGCCCGCAAGACCTACGGCGTCGACGGCGACCTGCCGGAGGAGCAGCTGCGCGAGCTGGCCAGTGCCTCGGACGACGAGCAGTACACGATCGTCAGCCAGCTCATCAAGCTGAGCGGCGCCAAGATCCCCGGCGGCGTGCTCGAGCACCAGCGCACCTCCTGGGTCGAGGGCAGGCACCTGGCCGGTATGCAGCCGATCCGGTACGACGGCGACGTCGTGCTCTACCTCGCCGACCGCTACCACGACGGCATGATCGAGCTGGAGCCGCGCTACGCCGAGCGCAAGCCGAACGGCGGCTGGGGCGAGTACCTCTCCAGCCTCGACGTCATCGAGATCCCCGGCGATCACCTGCAGATCATCGACGAGCCGCGGGTCGGCCGGATCGGCGCCGACCTCAGTGCCAGGCTCGACGTCATCGAGAAGTCGAAAGGGGACTAGTGACCACTACCGCCGAGAAACTCGCCGACCTGCGCAAGCGATTGGAGCTGGCGCAGGAGCCGGCGGGTGAAGCGGGGGTGGCCAAGCGCGCGAAGAAGGGGATTCCGAGCGCGCGGGATCGAATCGGCATGCTGATCGATCCGGGCACCTTCGTGGAAATCGGCGCGCTGGTGCGCAAGCCGGGCGATCCGGACGCGCTCTACGGCGACGGCGTCGTCACCGGGCACGGCCTGGTCGACGGCAGGCCGGTGGCGGTGTTCTCGCACGACCAGACCGTGTACGGCGGGTCGGTCGGCGAGATGTTCGGCCGCAAGGTCACCCACCTCATGGAGTACGCGGCCAAGGTCGGCTGCCCGGTGGTCGGCATCAACGACTCCGGCGGGGCCAGGGTGCAGGAGGCGGTGACCTCGCTGGCCTGGTACGCCGAGCTGGGCCGCAGGCAGGAGCCGCTCTCCGGGCTGGTACCGCAGGTCTCCATGATTCTCGGCAAGTGCGCGGGCGGCGCGGTGTACGCGCCGATCAACACCGACGTCGTGGTCGCCACCGAGGAGGCGTACATGTTCGTCACCGGGCCGAAGGTGATCCGCGAGGTCACCGGCGAGGATGTCAGCCTGGAGGAGCTCGGCGGCGCGCACAGCCAGGCCGAGTACGGCAATATTCACCACGTCGCCGCGGACGAGCCCGCCGCCTTCGACTGGGTGCGCCGCTACCTCGGCTTCCTGCCGACCAGCTGCACCGAGCGGCCGCCGGTGGTGAACCCGGGGCTGGAGCCGGAGGTCACCGCGGGCGACCGCGAGCTGGACGCGATCATGCCGGATTCCGACAACGCCGGCTACGACATGTACGACATCCTGCTGCGCATCTTCGACGACGGCGACTTCCACGAGTTCGGCGCCTCGGCCGGGCGCAACGTCATCACCGGCTTCGCCAGGGTGGACGGCCGCAGCGTCGGCGTGGTGGCGAACCAGCCGATGGTCTACGCGGGCGCGCTGGACGCCCGCGCCTCGGACAAGGCCGCGCACTTCGTCCGGATCTGCGACGCCTACGGCCTGCCGCTGGTCTTCGTCGTCGACACCCCCGGCTTCCTGCCCGGCGTCGAGCAGGAGAAGATCGGCGTGATCAAGCGCGGCGGGCGCTTCCTCTTCTCCTTCGTCGAGGCCAGCGTGCCCAAGGTGACCGTTGTGATCCGCAAGGCGTACGGCGGCGGCTACGCCGTGATGGGCTGCAAGCAGCTCGGCGCCGACGTCAACCTGGCCTGGCCGACCGCGCGGATCGCCGTCATGGGCGCCGAGAGCGCCGTCAGCCTGATCGGCGGCAAGCAGATCGCCGCGGCTCCCGAGGAACAGCGCGCCGCGATCCGGCAGCAGATGATCGACTTCTACAACGCCACCATGGCGACGCCGTGGGTGGCGGCCGAGCGCGGCTACGTCGACGCCGTGATCGAGCCGTCGGCCACCCGGCTGGAGCTGCGCAAGGCGCTGAAACTGCTGGCGGACAAGAAGGTCGCGCCGAGCCCGCGCAAACACCACCTGCTCCCGCTCTGACGCGATCGGCCCGCCACCGGGATTCCGGGGCGGGCCGATTCGGGTTACTCGATCAGACGAGGGTGGCCTTCTGGATGACCACGTCGGTCTTCGGCACGTCCTGGTGCGGGCCCGCGCTGCCGGTGGCGACGCCCGCGATCGCGTCGACCACCTCGGTGCCTTCGACGACCTTGGCGAACACCGCGTAGCCCCAGCCCTGGCCCGCGGGCGCGGAGTGGTTGAGGAAGTCGTTGTCCGACACGTTCACGAAGAACTGCGCGGTGGCCGAGTGCGGATCGTTGGTCCGCGCCATGGCGACGGTGTACTTGAGGTTCTTCAGCCCGTTGCCCGCCTCGTTCTGGATCGGGGCCTGGGTCGGCTTCTGCTGCAGACCCGGCTCGAACCCGCCGCCCTGGATCATGAAGCCCGGGATGACGCGGTGGAAAATGGTGCCGTCGTAGTGCCCGGCCTTCACGTACTCGACGAAGTTGCGCGCGCTCTCCGGCGCCTTGGCCTCGTCCAGCTCCAGCACGATGGGCCCGTGGTTGGTCTCGAGATTCACCTTGGTCATACCCCCAGCTTTCCATCTCCGCGCCCCCGGACGTGTATCAGGGGCCGTCATCTTCCCGGTGTCGCGCGCGAGTACCGCTGCTGATTCATCCCCAGCCCGCACCCCCTGTGGACAACCCCGCCATATTGGGGGCGAGCGCGCGCCCGCGCCGACACGCGGGCGGTTAGCATTGCCAACCGTGCCCGACCCCGCTACCGCTGTGTTGACGAAGCCCCCCGCCGCGCCCCAGGTCGCGCCGCAGGACTACCGCATCGCGCGCCTGATCGCGCTGATCGCCGGTGTGCTCGGTGCGCTGCTGGCGCTGGCGACGCCGTTCCTGCCGGTGACGCAGACGACGGCGGCGCTGCAGTGGCCGCAGGGCGGGGTGGTGGAGAACGTGCAGGCGCCGCTGATGTCGCAGGTGCCGCTGGAGCTGCGGGCCACGATTCCGTGCTCCGCGGTGGAGCAGCTGCCGCCGCAGGGCGGGATGCTGCTGGCCACGGCGCCCCCGCAGGGGACGGGGGCCGCGCTGGAGTCGCTCTTCGTGCGGGTCTCGGAGACCGCGGTCGACGTGATCGACCGCAACGCGGTGGTCGCGACGGCGGAGCGCGCCCGCATGGGCGAGTGCGGCACGATCGTGATCGGCTCGGATATCGACGCCACCACGGCGGTGTTCGACGGGCTGCTCACGCCGGAGGGCAAGCCGGTGGGGGGCACGCTCACCGGTGACCTGCGCCCGCAGGTGGTCGGCGTCTTCACCGACCTGCGCGGCGACGTCCCGGCGGGGCTCTCCTTCGACATGGACGTCGACACCAGGTTCAGCACCAGCCCCACCTGGATCAAGCTGAGCGCGATGATCGGCGCGGTGCTGCTCACGCTGCTCGCGCTCGGCGCGCTGGCCAGGCTGGACGGCAGCGACGGCCGCGGCCACCGCCGCTTCCTGCCGCGCAACTGGCTGAAGCCGACCCTCGCCGACGGCGCCGTGCTCGGCACCCTCGTGGTCTGGCACTTCATCGGCGCCAACACCTCCGACGACGGCTACATCCTGAGCATGGTGCGGGTGGCCCCGGACGCCGGGTACATGGCCAACTACTTCCGCTGGTTCGGCGTCCCCGAGGCGCCGTTCGGCTGGTACTACTACGTCATCCAGGTCTTCTCCGAGATCTCCACGGCCAGCCCGTGGGTCCGGGTGCCCGCGCTGCTCTGCGCGATCCTCTGCTGGATGGTGATCAGCCGCGAGGTGGTGCCCCGCCTCGGCCGCGGGGTGCGGACCAGCCGGGTCGCGCTGTGGACCGGCGGCCTGGTCTTCCTCGCCTTCTGGCTGCCGTTCGACAACGGCCTGCGCTCGGAGCCGATCGTCGCGCTCGGCGCGCTGCTCACCTGGGTCTCGATCGAGCGCGCGGTGGCCACCGGCAGGCTGCTGCCCGCCGCCATCGCGATCCTGGTCGCCGCCTTCACCCTCGCCGCCGCGCCGACCGGGCTCATGTGCGTGGCCGCGCTGCTCGCGGGCATCCGCCCGATGGTCCGGATCGCGGTGCGCTCCAGGCGCAGGCTCGGCGGCAGCCTGGCCGCGACCGCCGCGCTGCTCGCGCCGATAGCCGCCGCCGGGCTGCTCGTGCTCACCGTCGTCTACAGCGACCAGACCTTCGCGGGCATCCAGGAGGCGAACCGGGTGCGCCAGGCCACCGGCCCGAACCTGGCCTGGTACGAGGACTACCTGCGCTACTACTACCTGTTCGTGGAGACGGTGGACGGCTCGCTCGCCCGCCGCTTCGCCTTCCTGGTGATGCTGCTCTGCCTCTTCACCACCATGCTGGTGCTGCTGCGCAGGCGCCGGGTGCCCGGCATCGCGGCGGCGCCGACCTGGCGGCTCATGGGCATCGTCTTCGGGACGATCTTCTTCATGATGTTCAACCCGACCAAGTGGACGCACCACTTCGGCGCGTACGCGGGAATCGCGGGCTCGCTGGCGGCGGTCACCGCGGTCGCGGTGTCGGCATCGGCGCTGCGGGCGCGGAAGAACCGGGCGATCTTCCTGGCCGGGCTGCTGTTCGTGCTGGCGATCTCGTTCTCCGGGATCAACGGCTACTGGTATGTCTCCAGCTTCGGCGTCCCGTGGTTCGACAAGCGGATCTCGCTCTCCGGCTTCCAGTCCAACACGCTCATGCTCGTGCTCTTCGGCGCCGCGCTGGCGCTGGTGGCCTGGCTCTCGCTGCGCGAGGGGTACGCCAAGCCGCCGAGTTCGCCGCGCTCCGCGCGCGGGCAGCGGATCCGCCGGTTCGCCGCGATCCCGCTCACCGTCGTCGCCGCGCTCATGGTGCTGATCGAGGTGGGGTCGCTGGCGAAGGGCGCGGTCTCGCAGTACCCGGGGTACTCGCTGGCCCGCGGCAATATCGACGCGCTGAGCGGCGACACCTGCGGCCTGGCCAACGACGTGCTGGTCGAGCCGGACCCGAACGGCGGCAGGCTGGAGCCGATCGCCGACCCGGCGAACCCGGCCACCGACCCGCTGGCGGGCGCGAACCCGGTCGGCTTCGACCCGAACGGCGTGCCGGACGACCTCTCCGCGGACAGCGTCGAGGTCAAGCCGGGCACCGGCAACACGTCGACCCAGTCGGTCGGCGCCGCCTTCGCCGAGGGCGAGAGCGCGGGCACCGGCGGCGGCCAGGGCGCGCTCGGCGTCAACGGCAGCACCGTCGCGCTGCCCTACGGCCTCGACCCGGCGAGCACCCCGGTGCTCGGCAGCTACCAGGAGGGCGTGCAGCAGCCCGCCAACCTGGCCTCCAGCTGGTACCAGCTGGCGCCGCGCTCGGCGGAGCGCCCGCTGGTCGTGATCACCGCGGCAGGCCGGATCCTCTCCTACGACGACACCGGCGCCATGAAGTACGGCCAGTCGCTCACCGTCGACTACGGCAAGCGGCAGCCGGACGGCACCGTGCAGCAGCTCGGCACCTACCTGCCGCGCGACATCGGCCCGTTCCCGTCCTGGCGCAACCTGCGGGTGCCGCTGGACGAGATCGCGCCGGAGGCCGACGCGGTGCGCATCGTGGCCAACGACCCGATCCTGATCGGCGACCAGTGGCTGGCCTTCACCCCGCCGCGGATGCCCGAGCTGCGCTCGCTGAACGGGTACCTCGGCCGCGAGCAGCCGATTCTGCTGGACTGGGCGGTCGGGCTGCAGTTCCCCTGCCAGCGCCCGTTCGACCACGAGTACGGCGTCGCCGAGGTGCCGAACTACCGCATCCTGCCGGACCGGCCGCTGGCGATCAGCTCGACGAACACCTGGCAGGCCCAGGAGTTCGGCGGCCCGCTCGGCTTCTCGCAGATGCTGGCCCGCTCCACCACGGTGCCCACCTACCTGGAGAACGACTGGGCCCGCGACTGGGGTTCGCTGGAGCGCTACGACCAGTACCGCTCGGCGGTCCCGGCGCAGCTGCGGACCGGCACCGTGAGCCGGTCCGGGCTCTGGACCCCAGGCCCGCTGCGGGTGTTCGCGCAGTAGCACCCGCGGTGTTCGGCGGCCGCGCTCGCGCGGCCGCCGGCGGGGTAGGTATCGACACGACGAAGGCCGTCGGGCGACGCTGGTTCAGCGCCTCCCCGACGGCCTTCGTCGGTTCGCTCGGAGTGCCCGGGCAACCGGGCGCGCAGGGGCTAGACCTTGGTCAACCGCCGCCCCAATTCCCTGCGGAGTACTTCCTGGGGAGGGAGCTTGGACAGCATCCGCAGCACGGCGGGGCGCAGTTCGCGCTGCTCCTCCTCGTTCAGCAATCCGACGAGGTCGCGCAGCTCCATGTCATCGAATTCCGTGGTCATACGGGTCAGGGTACGTATCCATTCGGAAGTTCGCCGGGCAATCCGACGCGCGGCTGCGAAGATGCGAAACCCTGCCCGGCGACCTGCCAGGACGGTAGCGGGAGTGTCACCGGAGCCTTCGCACCCTGTGTGGAACGTTCGCTCCGGCAACGGTTTTGCTCCGCTACCGCGACCGGATCGGCGCCTCCGCGGCGAGCCCCGACCGGGTCACCTCGGTGACCGCGACCGTCGCGGGCACCGCGGCCGGGTCGAGCGGGGTGAAGCGCTCCAGCGCACCCCAGTCCCGGCCCCAGTCGTTGTCGAGGTAGGTCGGCACGGTCTGCGCGTCGAGCAGCAGCCCGGTCCAGCCCAGCGGGCCGCCGCCGATATCGTCCTGCCAGGCATTGGAGGCGTCCGAGCCGACCCGGTCCGGCAGGATGCGCCAGCGCGGCACCTCCGCGACCCCGTGCGCGTGGTCGAACGGCCGCTGGCACGGGAACGCCAGCCCGACGTGCCAGTCCAGCAGCACCGGGTCGGCCGTGCCGACGACGCTGCTCAGCGTCGCGAGCGCGGGCAGCCGGGGCGGGGTGACGGCGAGCCACTGCTTCGGGGTGATGTCGTTGTCCACCGCGACCAGCCGCACCGCGTTCGCCTCCACCGGGATACCGTCCAGCGGCACCCGCAGGTTCCGCCAGGACGGTGACGGCCCGATGTCGAGCGGAAGCACCGAGCCGAGCGCGCGCACCGAATCGCCGTCGCGCACCCCGTACTCCAGCTTCAGGTCGGAACCGTAGGTGGTGACGCCGTCGGCGTCGACCGAGCGGATCCGGCCCGCTGCGGTGATCACCAGCGTCCGGTAGGCGGGGTCGTGGCGCATGCTGTCGCCGAGGTTGAGGCCGTACCACTCGGTGGTCAGCGACGCCTGCTGCTGCACGCCGTCCTGGAAGCTGCCGAGCACCGGGGTGCGGGCGGGGTCGAGGCCGAAGGGCAGCGCCACGGTGCTGCCGTTGATCCCGGTCCGGTCGGAGACGCCGCCGCCGGTGCCTGCCCCGGTCGTGTTGGTCGTCTTGTTCTCGGCGCCGCCGTCCACCGAGTTGGCGCCGCCGCTCGAGGTCTCCTCGGCGTCCGCGGTGAGGTCGGCCGCGACGCCGTCCGGGGTGAAGCCGGTGTTCTTCGCGGCGAGGCCGTCGGCGGCGGTGCCGGTGATCGGGAGCAGCACCGAATCGGGAGTGTCGGTCTCGACCAGCACCTCGTCGGCGAGCGCGCAGGGCTGCCCGGCCAGCGCGCGGGCATTGGAGAGCGCGATGCTGTAGGCGGGCGCCTGCCCGGCCGCGCCCTTGAGCAGCGAGGCCACCTCGAAGAGCACGAGCAGCGCCGCCGCGACGGTGAGCGGCGCCGCGGCGAGCCGGTCGAAGCGGCCGGGCGCACCCGCAGGGCGGAACGGGGCGCGGTAGTGCGCCACCGCCGCGACCAGCAGCGCGACCCCGGCCAGCCCGAGGAACAGCGTGGAGAGCCCCGTGCCCGCCACCAGCGGCGCCTTGTCCCACCACGGAACGCCGTAGCTGGAGACGTACCACCAGCCGTTCGAGCCGGTGAAGGTGATGGCGAGCACGAAGAGCACCGCCGCCGCGAAGAGCGCGCGGTTGCGCGTCTGTTTGATGCCGTTCACGCCGACCGCGACGGCGGCCAGCGCGGCCAGCGAGGCGGCCAGCCCGGCGTAGACACCGAAGTGGTGCGTCCACTTGGTCGGGGTGAACATCATCAGCAGCAGCGCGCCGAAGACGATGCCGAGAATCCGCACCGACGGCCCGCGCGAGGTGCCGGGGATGCCGTTCTTGCGCAGCACCTGCAACACGCAGACCAGCAGGCAGAGCAGCATGAGCAGGACTCCGAAGCGGCGAGCGAGCGAGCCGTCCGGGGCGAGCATGAGCAGCGAGTCCCAGCGGGTGCGCTCGTCGAACCAGGCCACGTTCGGCCCGACCTCGGTGCGCACCCGGGTGGCCTCGCGCACCGTCGCCAGCGTCTGGTCGGCGAAGACCACCACCAGCACCGCGGTGCCCGCGGCCAGGATCGGCGCGCCGTAGGCGAGGTAGCGCAGCGCGGTGCCCGCCCGGCCGACCGGGTTCGAGCCGCGCACCTTGCGGACCAGCACCACCAGCGCGGGGCGGGAACCGGCGAGCAGCGCGGCCAGGCAGATCAGCCCGGTCGGCCCTGCGGCCAGCGAGAAGGCGGCGATCAGCACGCCGAGCGCGGCCGGGAGGAGCCTGCCGGTGGCGATGGCGCGCTCGATCGAGCACCAGGTGAGCAGCGCGCCCGCGGCGATCAGCGGCTCCGGGCGCAGGCCGTTGTCGTAGGGCAGCCAGAAGGCGAGGAAGACCAGCCCGGCGGTCCACAGCGCGACGCGGTCGCGGCGCACCCGCGCGCCGAGCCGGGGCAGCACCTCGCGGCTGATCACCAGCCAGCAGACGATGCCTGCCAGCAGCGCGGGCAGCCGCATCCACGGGCTGGAGGTGGAGATCTGGGCCATCCAGGCCAGCACCTCGTAGGACCAGCCGAACGGCGCCTCCGGCACCCCGAACCAGCGGTAGTAGTTCGCCAGGTACCCGGACTTCTCCGAGACCCGGGCCATGTTCAGGATGTAGCCGTCGTCGGAGGTGTTGGCGCCGATCACGTGCCAGAGCGCCAGCGTGCCGAGCACCGCGACGTCGGCGAGGGTGAACCGCCACCAGTGCGCGGGCAGCACGCGGCGGGCCTTCCGGCCGTCGGCGGTGTCCAGGAAGTGCAGCGCGAACAGCGCGATCAGGGTGGCGAGCACGGCCAGCACCATGACCGTCAGCTTGAGCGGGGACGGGCTGGAGGTGAAGCGCGAGTCCAGCTCGGCGTGCAGGGTCGCGCCGGTGAGCTGCTGCTCGCCGAGGTCGGTGAAGACGCCGACCAGCTGCGGGCGGATGTCGCGGGTGACGGTGTTGCGGAACGCGGTTCCGTCCGCCCGCGTCGCGCCGGTGAACTCAACGGTCGCGGCTTTGTCGTCCACGGTGGCGGTGATCGCGGTGCAGCCCTGGATCTCGGCCACCGGGGCCGCGAGCATGGGGACGTCGCGCAGCAGTACGGAGAGGGTGCCGTCGCGGACGGTCACGGTGAGGCCCTTGGCGCTCGCGTCCGGCGAAGCGGGGGGAATCGTGGAGAGCAGGGTCGTGCCCTGCTCCGGCGTGGCCGGCCCGGTCGCGCCGAGCAGTGCGCAGGGGAGCGTGGCGTCCAGGCGCAGCGGGACGTAGGAGACCAGCGGCGCCTCGACCGAGGCGGCCCCCGCCTGCGGCCAGTCCAGCGCCGTCGCCTCCTGGCGCACCGGCAGCAGCGGTGTGAGCAGGGCGAGTACGAACCCGAGCAGCCCGGAGACGAGGGCGATCAGGCGGTATCGGGTGAACGCAGCGGTGGGTCGGTCCGGTCGCACGGTCGTTGATGCTATAGACCGCCCGCGGCGGCACCGAGGGCGCGCACCTCCCATACCCTCAGCGCGCTACGGTGACCAGCGTGAACGGCCCGATATCGGTGACCGTGAAGGCCGGGTCGGCGAAGAGCTCGGCGGGGAAGCTCACCGTGTAGCGGCGCACGTTGGGGTCGTTCGGGTAGACGTCGGCGGCCAGCCGCAGGGTGTAACCGTCACCGCCGCGCCGGAAGAGGAAGGCGTCCGGCGCACGCCACGGCGCGGCGTCCAGCGCGGCCAGCAGCTCGGCGGGCGTCTCCAGCTCGCTCCAGCGCTGGATGGCGGCGGCGCGGCCGGCGAAATCGGCGAGCGGGTTGGCGTAGTGCGAGGTCAGCCCCTGGAAACCGAAGTACGGGTAGTAGGCGAGGAAGCTGGTGTCGGCGGTGAGCAGCACGGTGTCGGCGGGGGCGCGGCCGGTCTGCGCGCGCAGCGCCTCGTCGATCTGCCGGTAGTGCGTGACCGCGGAGGGGTCGCGCTTGTCGGCGCGGTCGCCGTCGCCGTCGGTGTCGGTGTAGGCGGTGGTGATCTCGGCGGCGAGCACGTGCGGGATCTGCTGCGCGAAGGCGAACGCGCCGGCCAGCCCCACCGCCACGGCGACCGCGCGGAACCGCTCCGGCTCGTTCAGTGCCTGGTAGACGGCGCGCGCGCCCTCGAAGAAGCCGAACGTCCCCGCCGCCGCGAGCAGGACGAGCAGGATCGGCTCCAGCCGGAAGGAGAGCAGGGTGGTGCCCGCCGCGGTCGCCAGCATGGAGAGCAGCGTCCACAGGTACACCGCGACGACGCCGATGCCGAGCGCCTGCGCCCGCCGGGACGAACCGATCCGGACCACCAGCCAGACCAGGCCGAGCAGGCAGAGCGCGCCGCGCAGCGAGAACTCGGCCATGGGCAGCGGGAGTTCCGCCCCGGCTTCGGGGAGGTAGTGGAAGGCGCCGCCGCCGAGCGCGACTTTCCCGGTCACCGACTCCAGCAGGTACGGGGTCCAGACCAGCAGCGCGACCAGCACGGAGATCCCGGCGATCACCGCCAGCCGGGCGAGCGGCGGCACCGCCGCCCGCCACGCCGGCGCCCCCGAGATGTCGGCGGGCTCCGCACCCTCGGGGTTTCCGGCGAACTTCGCGGCCCCGCGCGCCGAAGCGGGCCGCGCGCGCAAACCCGCGCGCCCCGCCCGGCGCGCCCGCACCGCGAACCACGCCGCGATCAACCCCATGAGCCCCACCGCGAACGCCGCCAGCGCCGCGTACAGCGTGTAGAACGTCGCGCACAGCCCGAGGAACAGCCCGGTGCCGAGCACCGCACCCCACCCGCCGGCCGAGGAGCCGCGCGGCCCCGGCCGGTGCAGCGCACCCCAGGCCAGCACCAGCGCGGGCGCGATCAGCACCACGAGCACGGCGCTGTACGCCTCCGGCGCGGCGTACGCGAGCGTGAGCGCGACCGTCGCCGCCGTCACCGCGACCGCCAGATCAGCCCGGATCAGCTCAGTCCAGAGCACAAGCGCCAGCACCGACGCCACCGCGAGCGCCACGATGGCGTACGGCTTGAAGACCTCCCACCCGTCCATGCCGAGCAGGTTCGCGACCCGCCCGCCCAGCCAGAACCACCCGGCCGGGTAGAACGGCGGCAGGTCGGCGTAGGTCATGTCGCGCAGCGTGGCGCTGTCGGTGAGCCGGGTCAGGTACTCGGTGCGGAACTCCTGGTCCACCGAGATCCCGAAGAGGTACAGCTTCGTCGCGGCCAGCGGCATCCCGAGCGTGACCGTGACGAAGGTCGAGATCCCGGCCCAGGACAGCAGCCTCGCGAGCCACGGCAGCCGGTGCCGCCGGAGCAGCACCACCGCGGCGACCAGCAGCACCGCCGCACCGACCTGCCCCACCGTGGTGAGCGCCCGCGTGACATTCGACGAATTGAACGCGGGCCACTCGACCAGCGAGAACGCGACCAGCTGCACCGCGGCCACGGCAGCGGCCACCACCGCGGCGAGCAGCGCGTTGCCCATACCCCCGGCGGCGCGGCGGGACAGGATCGCCAGGGGTCCGGTGCTGGTCAAGGAACTAGATGGGCAGCTTGCGGAAGATCGGCCGCGGGACGTGCCGCAGCACCGACATTACGTAGCGGAAGGTGCCCGGCGCCCAGATGAGCTCCTTGCCCTTCTCCGACGCGGCCACCGCGAGCGCGGCCACCTGCTCCTTGTCCACGGTGAACGGCGCCTCCTTGGCCCCGGTCTCCGCCCAGTGGTTCACGGTGGTCGTCGTCCGCACCTGCCCGGGCCGGATGACGAGCACGCGCGGGCCGTGCGGCCGCAGCGCCTCGCCGAGGCCGAGGTAGAAGCCGTCGAGCCCGGCCTTGGTCGAGCCGTAGACGAAGTTCGAGCGGCGCACCCGCTCGCCCGCGGCCGAGGACATGGCGATGATCCGCCCGAACCCCTGCGCCTTCATCTTCTCGCCGAGCAGCACGCCGACCGAGACCGCGGCGGTGTAGTTGATGCCTGCGATCTGCACCGCCTTGCGCTGGTTCTGCCACAGCTCCTCGGCATTGCCGAGCAGCCCGAACGCCACGATGGCCACGTCGACGTCGCCGCCGTCCCAGGCCGCGTCGATCACCTTGGGGTGGCTGTCGGTATCGAGGGCGTCGAAGTCGACCAGGTCGACCCGGGTCGCGCCCGCGGCCTTCAGCTGGGCCACCGCGCTGTCGCGCAGCGGGTCGTTCGGCAGCGCGGCCAGCACGATCCGGGCGGGCCCCTTCTTCAGGTACTCCGCGCAGATCGCGAGCCCGATCTCGGAGGTTCCGCCGAGCAGCAGGATGGTCTGCGGGTTGCCAACGGCATTGATCACTGGAGCTCCAGCCTTCTCGCCATGTCCGACATGAAAACGCCTGTGGGATCGACGCTTCGGCGGACCGCGATCCACTCGTCGATCCGGGGGTACATCCGGTGGAAGGTCTCCGCGGAGGTCCGCGAATCCTTCGCCGTGTAGAGCCTGCCGCCGAACTCGAGGACGCGGCGGTCCAGCGAGGTGACGAAGTCGTTGAGCCCGGCCGAGATCGGGAAGTCGACGCAGATGTTCCAGCCCGGCATCGGGAAGCTCAGCGGCGCCTGGTTGCCGGTGCCGAAGAGCTTGAACACGTTCAGGAACGAGTAGAAACCCGACTTCTGGATGTCGACGATGATCCGCTTGAACTCGTCCACCGACTCCGGCGGCACCACGAACTGGTACTGCAGGAAGCCGTTCGAGCCGTAGCCGCGGTTCCACTCCCCGAGCATGTCGAGCGGGTGGTAGAACTGCGTCAGGTTCTGCACCTTGCCCCGGTAGCTGCCCGACTTGCGGTACCAGAGCTCGCCGATCGGGGTGAAGGTGTACTTGTTCGCCAGCCCGTTCGGGAACACGTCGGGCAGCGTGAGGAAGGTCTTCCCGTTGAACTTCAGCGGGTCCTTCTGCAGCTTCGTCGGCAGCTGGTCCAGCTTGGCCAGGTTGCCTCGCGAGATCGCGGCGCGGCCGAGCTTGGGCTCCGGGCTGATCGCGTCGAACCAGGCCGAGCTGTACTCGTACCGATCCTCCGAGCCGTCGCTGTGGAACGCGATGGTCTCGTCCAGCGTGGCGGTGACATCGCCGTCGGCGATGAAGTAGGCCGTCTCGGTCGGCGTCATCTCGATGCTCGCGCGCAGGATGATGCCGGTCAGCCCGCTGCCGCCGATGGTGGCCCAGAAGAGCTCGGGGTTCTTCTTCGGCGACACCGTGTGCACGGTGCCGTCGGCGGTGAGCAGCTCCATCGAGCGCACGTGGTTGCCGAAGCTGCCCGCGCTGTGGTGGTTCTTGCCGTGGATATCGGAGCCGATGGCGCCGCCGATCGTCACCTGCCTGGTGCCGGGCAGCACCGGGACCCAGAGGCCGAAGGGAAGCGCGGCCTTCATCAGCTGGTCCAGGTTCACGCCCGCGTCGACGTCGACCAGCCGGGAATCGCGGTCGATCCGGTGGATCTTGTTCAGCGCGGTCATGTCGACGACGAGCCCGCCCGCGTTCTGCGCGTTGTCGCCGTAGGAGCGGCCGAGGCCGCGGGCGATGACGCCGCGGCGCAGGTGCGCGGGCTTGCCGTCGTTGTCATCGGCGACCAGGGCAACGGCCTTGGCGATCACCTCGGGATCGCCGGTGGAGAGCACTTCGGAGGAGGTGGGTGCGGTGCGACCCCACCCGGTCAGCGAGCGGGTGCGCGTCGGCAGTGCGACGGCGTCACCGGCGCTGCCGGTACCGGTGGACGGTGTGGTGGCGGTCGGAGCGTTCGTGGACATCGGCATAGAGGCTACAGGTACCTCGCCGAGGCGGATCTGCGTCTGTCGTACTCCTCGGTACGGCAGGGTTAGGCTCTCCCCGTGTCAGCCGAACCGCACCTCCCGCTGCCCGCCGAGCTGCCCCTGGTCGACGAGCCGGGCGGCACCGACGTCGACCTGAAGACGCAGATCATCCGGTTCGTGCTCACCGGTGCGCTCTCGGCGGTGGTCGACTTCGGGCTCTATGTCCTGCTCTACAAGGCGGCCGGGCTGCCGCTGGACGCCGCCAAGGCGATCGGCTTCATCGCGGGTACAACCACCGCCTACCTGATCAACCGCCGCTGGACCTTCCAGGCGCCGCCAAGCCGCGTCCGCTTCCTCGCGGTGGTCCTGCTCTACGCCGTCACCTTCGCGGTGCAGGTGGGGATCAACTCGCTGATCAACCGCTGGCTCGACGACACCGCGGTCACCCTGCTCCTTGCGTTCGTCGTCGCCCAGGGCACCGCGACCGTGATCAACTTCGTGGTGCAGCGGGCGGTCATCTTCAAGATCCGCTGAGCGCGCTCCGGCTCGCCTTGGCGCCGAAGTAGTCGCCGCCCTTGGCCCTGACGTTGTCGGTGCCCCAGTCGCGCAGCTCCCGGTCCGCCGGGACGAGGTGCGGGATGTGCTTGCGGCAGTGGATGTAGGCCTCCTCGACGTCGACAACCACCCAGCGCTCGGCCACCCGGCCCTTGTGCTGCGCGGGCAGGTCGGGCACTCGCGGGCGCAGCACGTCGTCCTCGACGATGTGCGCGCTGCCATTGATGTGCAGCCCGATCAGATCGTGCACGAAATCCAGCAGCATGATGCCGACGTGCGGGTTCTCCAGGATATTGCCGAGGCTCGCCATGACGCCGTTACCGCGATATTCGGGATAGGCGACGGTGCGCTCGTCCACCACGTGCAGGAATCCGGGGACCCCCGCGCGGAAACTGGAATCACATTCGCCTTTTCGGTCAGCGGTCGCGATGAACGCCATATCCATCTTCGCGATGAACCCGATCATGGCCGGGTTCAGGTGATCCAGCACCTGCTCGTCGTAGAAGCGCTCGGCCCTGGCGGTACTGCCGTACTGCTCCTGAAGGTCGCGCTCCCCGTCGCTGCCGTGTCGAGAACCAGGCATGGCGCCCCCTCCGGTCGTCGAACGAAAACGTCGACCAGTTTAGGGAGAACCCCACCCGGCGCTCACCGGAATGCGAGGTATGTCTCCGCAGAAATGCTCGTGCGCAAGGGTTTTCCGAGAGTTTGCGGGCGCCGGGCAGGCGAATTCAGTTTTTTCTGGTGAACCGGTTGGTATTCGCCGGTGTCACGCGGGGGTGAGGGAAACCGGGACCCCGTTGAAGACGGCATTGCCGGACGGCACGTCCAGCACCGAGTCGTCGGTGAGGATGTTCGCGTTGACCCCGGCGTGCTCGCGCGCCACCCCCTGGTCGCTGCCGCCGTGGCCCCAGCCGTGCGGCAGGCTCACCACCCCGGGCATGATCGCCTCGGTCGGCTCCAGCGGCACCGTCACGGCGCCCGCCGCCGACTTCACCACCGCGTGCTCGCCGAGCCCGAGCCGGGCCACGTCGTCCGGGTGGATGTGCAGGGTGCAGCGGTTGGTGCCGCTGACCAGCCGGGGCAGGTTGTGCATCCAGCTGTTGTTGGAGCGCAGGTGCCTGCGGCCGATCAGCACCACGTCCGGCGCGGCCGCGGTGAGCGCCGCGCGCAGCCGCTCGGTGTCGGCGAGCAGCTCCGGCGGCGCCAGCTCCACCCGCTTCGACGCGGTGCGCAGGATGTCGGGCAGCCGCGGTTGCAGCGGGCCGAGGTCGATGCCGTGTGGCTGTTCGAGCAGCGTGTTCAGCTCCAGTGTCCCGCCGTTCCACGCGCCGTACGGGCCGAGCCGGAGCATGAGGTCGATCCGCTGCTCGGTGCTGGTCAGCCCCTGCAGCTCCGGCCTGCGCTGGTCCAGCCCGGCCCGGTGCAGCATGCCCGCGATCACGAACTCGTCCAGCGCGGCGAGCGCCTCCGGCCCGTGCGGCTGCCCGGAGACCGCCGCGGCCAGCCTGGCGACCACCTCGGACTCCGACGGCCGGTCGCCGAGCGGCACCAGCGGCCGCGAGTACCTGGTGTAGTTGCGCACCGCGAACTGCAGCAGCGCGAAGTCGTAGTGCGGCGACTGCAGGGTGCGCGGCGGCGGCAGGATGACGTCGGCGTGCCTGGTGGTCTCGTTCACGTAGCGGTCGACGCTCACCATGAACTCCAGCCCGGCGAAGGCGGAGTCCAGTCGCGGGCCGTTCGGCGCGGAGAGCACCGGGTTGCCCGCGACCGTCACCAGCGCGCGGATCTGCCCGTCGCCGGGGGTGCTGATCTCGTCGGCCAGCGTCGCCACCGGGATCTCGCCCATGGCCTCGGGCAGCTCGCGCACCCGGCTGCGCCAGCGGCCGGGGCGGAACGGCTTGCTGCGCACGATGCCGAGCGCGGCGCCGGTGGCGAACATGGCGCCGCCGGGGGAGTCGAGGTTGCCGGTGAGCACGTTGAGCACGTCGACCAGCCACTGGGTGAGCGTGCCGAACTCGGCGGTGCAGGTGCCGATTCGGGCGTAGACCACGGCGTTCGGCGCGGCGGCGAGTTCCATGGCGAGCCGGACCACGGTCTCGGCCGGGATGCCGGTGCGGCGCTGCACCGCGGCCGGGGTGAACTCCGCGGCCGCCGCGCGCACCTCGTCCAGCCCGTTGACCGGCACCGTGACCTCGACGAGCTCCTCGGCGAAGAGCGTCTGCACGATGCCGAAGAGCAGGTAGGCGTCGCTGCCGGGACGGATGAAGAGGTGCTCGTCGGCGATCTCCGCGGTCCTGGTGCGCCGCGGGTCGACCACGACCAGCCTGCCGCCGCGCTCCCGCAGCGCCTTGAGCCTGCCTGGGAAATCCGGTGCGGTGCAGACGGACCCGTTCGACTCCAGCGGGTTGGCGCCGAGCATCAGCAGGTAGCCGGTGCGGTCCAGGTCGGGCACCGCGACCGCGAGTGGGTCGCCGAAGAGCAGCCCGCTGGCCAGCTGCTTCGGCATCTGGTCCGCGGTGCTGGCGGAGAAGAGGTTCTTGGTGCCGAGCGCCCGGATCAGCGCGGGCGCGTAGAGCGCGCCCGCGACGGTGTGCGCGTTGGGGTTGCCGAGGTAGACCGCGGTGGCCTGGTTGCCGTGCGCGGCGGCGATGGCCGGAATGCGCGCGGCGATCAGGGCGAAGGCCTCGTCCCAGGTCGCGGTGCGCCGGACGCCGGTGGCCCGGTCCAGGATCAGCGGCTCGGTGACCCGGTCCGGGTCCTCGTCGAGCTGCCCGAGGCTGGCGCCCTTCGGGCAGATGAATCCCCTGCTGAACGGATCCTCCCGATCACCGCGGACCGCGACCACGTGGTCGTCCTGGTCGAGCGTGATCTGCAGGCCGCACACCGCCTCGCAGAGCGGGCAGGTGCGCAGCAGGTTCCTGGTGTTCGAGCTCGCGGCCATACCCCCATCATCGTCCATGGTGAGAGGAACGACGGGAATTTCTCTCGATACCGACGCGAACGACCGGTGCCCGCGGTGCCGAGGTGGGGAGTTCCTCGGCGGTGCGGACACCGGTCGTGGTCGGTGCGGGCGTTATCCCGCTTCGATCAGCAGGCGACGCTGGTGAGCTGCGCGCGCCGGTTGGCAAGCGCGGCGCGGACGGCGGCGCCGATGGCGACCACCGGCGGGACCCAGCGGGCCTCGCCCGGCGCGACGCCCCAGGAGGCGGAGCCGGCGGAGAGCTGGGTGGGCGGCAGCGGGATGCCGGCGCCGTCGGTGTGCACGACCGCACCCGCCTCGCGCAGCGCCTCCAGCGCCATCTCGGCCTTGGCGACGCCGGTGACCAGGTGGATCTCGCGACGCTCGGCGCCGGGGATCTCGATCACGGGGCCGGTGAGGTTGTTGGCGCGGAGGAAACGACGGACTTCCGCGGCGAGCTCGCCGGCGACCTCGATGCCCGCGACCGCCTCATCGGCGATCAGGCAGAGGCCGTTGGCCGTTTCGGCGACCGTCCATCCACGCTGGGTGTAGTCCTGCGCGGCGGCGGTCATCGCGGCCGCCGAGACGGTAGTCGGAAACGTGGTACGCACTGTCTTTCTCCATTCCCCGGTCAGAGTCAGGTCCTGCATTCACGAGTGGTATCGGTGCGCGGTGTCCTCGGCGTTACGCGGTTCGCCGAAAAATTACGAACTGTCAGGTTCGTCTCATTCCCGACCGGGATCGCCGATGTCTGGTAGTGCGCTCGACGCCCTTCGATGCCGGTAGCCCGAGCGATGATATACGGGGAGGATTCGGGGATGAGCAACGACTCCGACAGCACGCGGGTGCCGTCCGGCGAACCCCCGCTCAGCGCGGGATCGGACAGCGCGGAAGTGGTTCCGCCGCCGGGCGAGCCGCCTGCCGCCGCCGACCCCGGCCCCGCCGACCCGGACCCGGATGCGGGCTCGCGCTGGGTGCTCTGGCGGGAGGCGGCGGCCCGCCGCTTCGCGCGCTCGGCCGCGGGCGAGCGGCCGCGCGCCGCGCTGGAGCGCCGCGATCCGTTCGAGAGCACGGCGGCGCTGCGCGCGTGGGTGGCCGACGCGGTGCGCGGGCTGCTCGACATCCGGTTCCGGCGCGAGGTCACGCTCACCCTGCTCCCGCTGGCGTACCTGCTCGGGCTGGTCTTCGCCTTCGCGGTGCCGATCGCGCTGACCGTCTCGCTGTGGCAGTTCTCCGCGGTGCTCGGGGTGCTGGCCGCGCTGGTCGCGGTGCCGCTCGGGCTGACCATCGCGGCCGCGGTCCGGCTGGTGCTGGAGTTCCTGGTGAACGCGGCCCGGCTGGCGGGGCGGGTCGAGCACATCAGCGATCTCGCCGACGATCTCTTCCAGGTGCTCTCCGATGTCGCGGAGCCGGTGAACCAGCTCTCCGAAGATGTTCGCGCCGTGCAGTTCTGGCGCTTCCGGCGCGGCTCACGGAAATGAGTACACCGATGTCCTTCGATCGATCGACAGAACCGGGTCGGCTGTTCCAAGTGATCGTCATTGCCCGACTTACTGTGAAACAATGCCGTCCGAGTGCCCAGGATTGGTAACCGGGCGTTCGTGATCGATCAACCCGCGCTCCGGTGCGGTCGTCGGCCCGAGGGGTGAGGCCGGTCGCCCGCCGCTGCGACGGGCACAGTTGTACACAGGGGGGACGTGACGATGAACGCACGCCGGGTGACCGCCGGAGCAGGCGAACCAGGGGGAGTGACCGGTTCCACGCTGCCGCGCCGCCAGCTCGGCCGCCAGCTGCGTGACCTGCGCAATCGCGCGGGGATGACGACCAGGGCGGCCGCACGGCACCTGGAGTGGTCGGAGGCGAAGATCTGGCGGATCGAGACCGGTCAGACCTCGCTGCGCGGGCTGGACGTCGAGGCCATGTGCAAGGTCTACGCGGCGCCGACCGAGCTGGTCGAGCCGCTCACCGTGCTGGCGCGGCAGACCAAGGCGCGCGGCTGGTGGGCCGGGTACAGCGACGCCATTCCGGAGGGGTTCGAGGTGTACCTCGGCCTGGAGGAGGCGGCGTCGGCGCTGCGCAGCTACGAGGTGGACACCGTGCCGGGGCTGCTGCAGACCGAGGCATACACCCGCGCGCTGCTCGCGGGCGCGCGTCCCGGGCTCACCGCGGAGCAGACCGAGCGCAGGCTGCGGTTGCGGGCGGTGCGCCAGGAGCAGCTCACCCGGTCGGCGGCGCCGCTGCGGCTGGACGTGCTGATCGCCGAGCCGATGCTGTGGCGCAGACTGGGCGGCAGCGAGGTGGCCGGTGCGCAGCTGGACCGGCTGCGCGAGCTGGCCGACCTGCCGAACATCCGGATCCGCGTGGTCCCCGCCGATTCCGGCTACCACCCGGGCATGGAGTCCGGCCGCTTCGTGGTGCTGGAGTTCGACCCCGGCGCCACCGCCGCCTACCCGGAGCCGCCGGTGGTCTACGTCGAGGCCTTCACCGGCCCGCTCTTCGTGGACAAGGAGCAGGAGGTAGCGCGGTACCGCGCCGCCTTCGCCGGGATCGAGGCGGTGGCGGTCGACGCCCGCCGCGGTATCGAGGACGCCCGAAACGCGCTGTGAAAGCCGCTGTCAGAACAGCATTTCGGCGAGTACGGCGCGGTGCGCTGGCCTGGCCGCCTCGTACACCGCGCGGCCCTTCTCGGTGAGGCAGAGCGTGATGGCGCGCCGGTCGTCGGCGCACATGCTGCGGGCGACCAGGCCGTCGCGCTCCAGCCGGGCGACCGTGCGGGAGAGCGCGCTCTGGCTCAGGTGGCTGTCCTCGGCGAGCTCGCTCATCCGGTAGTCGCCGCAGGCCGCGTCGACCAGCCGGTCCAGCGTCTCGAACTCGCTCAGCCCGATGTCGTGCGGCTGCAGCGCCTTCTCCATGGCGCAGCTCACCGCGGCGTGGCGATCGAGGAGCCGCCGCCACTCACCGAGCAGGTTCGACATGGCCCCATCTTAGTGTCCACGGCAACCTCATGCAACGACATTTAATGCGTTGGAATCTAATGCGTGTGCATGTAATGTTCCGGCCTATGACTTCCCCGGCAACGCATCGCGCCGTCTCCGCGGCGACCGATCCGGCCCGCTGGTCGGCACGGCTCTGGGCCATGCTGATCACCCTCTGCATCGTGCTGTTCCTGGACGGTCTCGATGTCTCCATGATCGGCGTCGCACTTCCATCGATCGGCGCCGAACTCGATCTCTCGACGGCAACG
This sequence comes from Nocardia sp. NPDC057227, assembly GCF_042669725.1. Lineage (NCBI taxonomy): Bacteria > Bacillati > Actinomycetota > Actinomycetes > Mycobacteriales > Nocardiaceae > Nocardia > Nocardia sp. NPDC057227. The sequence goes on from NZ_JBHUXA010000011.1 coordinate 203,714, forward strand.
CTGCAGTGGCTGGTCAGCGGCTACGTGCTCGGCTACGGCGGGCTGCTGCTGCTCGGCGGGCGCACCGCCGACCTGCTCGGCAGGCGCCGGGTCTTCCTGATCGCGCTCGCGGTCTTCGCGGTCGCCTCGCTGGCCGGCGGGCTGGTGAGCTCCGGCCCGCTGCTCATCCTCACCCGGTTCGTGAAGGGGCTGGCCGCGGCGTTCACCGCGCCGACCGGGCTCTCCATCATCACCACCAACTTCCCGGAGGGGCCTGCGCGCAACCGGGCGCTCTCCATCTACACCGTCTTCGGTGCGGGCGGCTACTCCTGCGGCCTGCTCTTCGGCGGGCTGATGACCGGCATCGGCTGGCGCTGGACCTTCCTGCTCCCGGTCCCGGTGGCGCTGGCCGCGCTGGCCGCCGCCTGGGTGCTGGTGCCGAAGGACCGCGCGGCGGAGGAGGGCGGGCACGATCTGCTCGGCGCGATCTTCTCCACCTCGGCCATGCTGCTCCTGGTCTACACCGTGGTCACCGCGCCAGAGGTGGGCTGGGCGACCCCGCGCACGCTCGGCTCGTTCGTCGCCGTTGTGGTGCTCTTCGTTGCCTTCGTCGCCGTCGAGCGGCGGGTGCGGCACCCGCTGGTGCGGCTCGGCATCCTGCGCAAGCGCACCCTGGTCCGGGCCAGCCTTGCCGTGATCGCGCTCGCCGGTTCGTATTTCAGCTGGCAGTTCATCGTCACGCTGTACCTGCAGGACGGGCTCGGCTGGTCGCCGCTCACGCTGGCGCTCGCGCTGCTCCCGGTCGGGCTCATGGTGACGCTCTCGGCGGTCTTCTCCGATCGGCTGGTCGACCGGGTCGGCACCGCGCCGGTGATCGCGGTGACGCTCACCGTGATGACCATCGGCTACCTGCTGTTCCTCCGCATCGATACCGCGCCGTCGTACCTCACCGTGCTGCTGCCCGCCGTGCTGCTCATCGGCGTCGGCTGGATCGGCTTCCCGGCCATCAACATCCAGGCCACCGCCGGGATCGACGACGACGAGCAGGGGCTCGCGGCGGGCGTGCTGCAGACCTCCATGCAGGTCGGCGCGGCCATCGTGCTCGCGGTGACGACGGCGCTCATCGCGTCCGGGCCGCACGACGACAGCCCGGCCGCGATGCTCGCGGCGTACCGGCCGGGGCTGGAGTTCGCCGCCGCGGTCACCGCGGTCGGCGCGGCGATCTCGCTGGCCGCGCTGGTGCGCCGCCGCGGGAAGCCGGTCGAGCCTGCCCTCGAGCCAGCGGGCTGAGCCGCCTACCCGACCGGGTGCCACTCCACGCGGGTGGCGCCCGGTCAGCGGGGAGTGAAGGGCGGCGCCGCCTCGTCCTTGGGCGAGCGGACCAGGGTGAGCGGCTGTCCGTCCCGGCCGACGCGCGGCCAGTCGATGCCGAGCGCGGGGTCGAGCGCGTCGATCTCGTGATCGAACTCCGGGCTGTACTCCAGCGAGCACAGGTAGGTCACCGTCGACTCGTCGGCGAGCGAGAGGATGGCGTGGCCGAGCCCCTCGGCGAGGAAGACCGAGCGCCGGTCGACGTCGTCGAGCAGGACGCTGTCCCACCGCCCGTAGGTCGGCGAGCCGGGCCGCAGGTCGACCACCACGTCGAGGAAGGCGCCGCGCACGCAGGTGACGTACTTGGCCTGGCCCGGCGGGTCCTCGGTGTAGTGGATGCCGCGCAGCACCCCGGCGGCGGAGACCGAGCAGTTCACCTGCTTCAGATCCAGCGGCCGCCCGGTGGCCTTCTCGAACTCGGACGCCTTGAACTGCTCCAGGAAGACGCCGCGCTCGTCGCGGAACTGCCGCGGCGTCAGCACCCAGGCGCCCGGGACCTCCAGCTCCCTGATCTCCATGCTCACCAGTCCCGTCCGCGCTCGAGCAGGTCGAGCAGGTAGCCGCCGTACCCCGACTTGACCAGCCGCTCCGCCGCGGCGCGCAGCCGGTCGTCATCGATATACCCCATTCGCCACGCCACCTCCTCCGGCACGCCGATCTTCAGCCCCTGCCGCTCCTCGATGGTGCGCACGTAGTTCGCCGCGTCGAGCAGCGAGTCGAAGGTGCCGGTGTCCAGCCAGGCGGTGCCGCGGGCGAGCACGTCCACCCGCAGCCTGCCCTGCTCCAGGTAGGCGCGGTTGATGTCGGTGATCTCGTACTCGCCGCGCGCGGACGGCCGCAGCGAGCGGGCGATCTCCACCACGTCGTTGTCGTAGAAGTAGAGCCCGGGGATGGCGTAGTTGGAGCGCGGCGCCTTCGGCTTCTCCTCGATCGAGACCGCCCTGCCCTCGGTGAACTCGACCACGCCGTAGGCGGTCGGGTCGGAGACCCAGTAGGCGAAGACCGCACCGCCGTCCAGCCCGTGGAAGCGGTTCAGGCCGGTGCCGAGCCCGGGGCCGTGGAAGATGTTGTCGCCGAGCACGAGTGCCGCGCAGTCGGAGCCGATGTGCTCGGCGCCGAGGACGAAAGCCCTGGCCAGGCCGTCGGGTTCGGGCTGGACCACGTAGTCGATGGCGATGCCGAAGGCGCTGCCGTCGCCGAGCAGCCTGCGGAAGGCGCCCGCCTCCTCGGGGGTGGTGATCACCAAGATGTCGGTGATCCCGGCCAGCATCAGGGTGGAGAGCGGGTAGTAGATCATCGGCTTGTCGTAGACCGGGACGAGCTGCTTGCTCACCCCGCGCGTGATCGGGTGCAGGCGCGAGCCGGTGCCGCCCGCCAGGATGATTCCGCGCATGGCCCCAGAGTCTGCCAGCTCGCCGGGGCGCCGGAGACGGGGAGGTTCCAGCCCGACCGCGAAATGGTCACGACGGGTTTGCCGAACAGGTCGGCCGGGGCATGGTTGTTGCACGGATCACACTTGTCGTGATCTTCTGGAGTGGGACGTCAGCGAGGACGCTCCGCCCGTGGGTGAGGTAGGTACCGCCATGACCGCGATCAGTGACGAACTCACGGGCAGGGTGATGAACCCGCACGGACCGAGCCCGGCCGCCCGCCTGCTGCTCGCCACCTGCTCCGGCGTGCTCCGCCCGGTGCTGCGGCAGCTGCCGATCAACCGGCACACCATCCCCGTCGCCGCGGCCGCGGTGGACGGCCTCTCCCGGCTGCGCCGCGAGCCGCGCGGGGTCGAGCGCGAGCAGGTGCGGCTGCGCGGCTTCTCGCTGGAGATCCTGCGCCCGGCGGGCGGCTCCCGCGCGCTGCGCCACGGTGCGGTGCTCTACCTGCACGGCGGCGGCTTCGCGGTGTGCGGGCTGCGCACGCACCGGCCGATCGCCGCCAGCCTGGCCCGGCGCACCGGGCTACCCGTGGTGAACGTCGACTACCGGCAGCTACCGGGCAAATCCATCCTGCAGTCGGTCGAGGACTGCCTGACCGCGTACCGCTGGCTGCTCGGGCACGGCGCCGACCCGTCCCGGATCGTGATCGCGGGCGATTCGGCGGGCGGCTACCTGACCTTCGCCACCGCGCTGAAGGCGCTGGAGGAGGGGTTGCCCGCGCCCGCGGGGCTGATCGGGCTCTCCCCGCTGCTCGACCTGGACCACGTGGCCAAGCGCGGCTACGTCAATGTCTCCAGGGACGCCTACATCCCGCTCTCCGCGCTGGCCGCGGTGGTGCGGCTGGGCGCGGAGATCGACGGCGTGCTCGACCCGATCCTCTCGCCGGTCAACGGCAACCTGGCGGATCTGCCGCCGGTGCTGCTGGTCGCCGCGGAGGACGAGGTGCTGCGCTACGACAGCGAGCTGATGGCGGCCAGGCTCGCCGCCGCTGGCGTGCCGCACAGCCTGGAGCTGTGGCGCGGCCAGGTGCACGCCTTCATGAGCATCTTCCCGAGCCTGCCCGAGGGCAGGGCCGCGCTCGGCCGGGTCGCCCGCTTCGTGCGGGACCGGGTCGAGCACCAGGAGCGAGCTCGGACGGCCTGACATCGATCGGCCGGACGAGTTCTGAACCTTGCCCCGCACCCCGGTGCGGGGCAAGGTTCACCTGAAACGACGGAACCCCGCCCGGACCTGGTCCGAGCGGGGTTCCGCTGTTCGAGCGCCGGAACTACTTGGCCGGGGCGGCGAACGGCTGGTTCAGGGTGCTCCAGTACTGGATGGCCGCACCGATCGCCACCGGGGCGGTGATCAGGATCTGGCCGACCAGGGTGCCGAGCGCGCCGATGGCGAGGATGCCGCCGATGCAGCCGATGGCGGCGGCCGGGATGAACGGGCCGAAGAGGCCGACGATGGTCGCGGAGGCGACGGTGGCGCCTGCGATGCCGCCGAGCACGCAGCCGAGCGCGCCGCCGGAGAGGCCGCCGACCAGGGTGCCGACGGTGGCGCCGACGGAGATGGTGTCCTTCAGCCGGTTGAACGCCGCGAGCTCGCGGTCGTACTCGTTCTTCCAGGGCGCCTTGTCCTCGTAGGGCAGCGCGACCGGCTTGTAGACGGCCTTCTCCAGGTCGAGCTGCGGGGTCAGGGTCGCGTCGTTGCCGGAGATCTCGGCCGCGATCGGGAACTCGAACTCGTCGAGCCGGAAGCTCAGCGGGGTGCCTGCCAGCACGGTGCCATCGGCGCCGACGACCTTGAAGACGCCGTCCTCGGCGACCAGCTTGCCGGAGTCGGTGGAGATGAAGGTGGCGGTCTCGGTGGCGTGCGCGGTGAAGTTCACCGCGTCGGCCGGGGCTTCCGCAGGCGCCGCGTTCACGGTGCCCGCGGTGACGCCGATCGCGGCGATCAGCAGAGCCGACGTCGCGGCGAATTTCTTGATGAACATGTGTTGTGAACCTCATCGAGCGGTCGGATGGAGGGGACCCGCTGATCGAAGGCCAGGTCAGCTAACGCGTGGTGAATGCGCTGTGACCGGGTGTTCAAATTCCGTTCACCGAGCAGACCTGGTGGTCCGTGGGTTCTCCGAAATCAAGACGCTGAACTGGTGTTTCGGCGTGATTAAAACCCTGCGACATCGTTCTTTCCGGTCGGATTGTGATGCAGATCACCTGTCCCGCAGAATGATTGGCGCGGCAAATCGGACTTTTCGACGGGGGCCGGGATTCCGGGACGGCCCCGCCCCGGCGGTAGAGTCGCGGAATGCGCTTGCTCGTCACCGGCGGAGCCGGGTTCATCGGTGCGAACTTCGTCCGGCAGACCGTGGCCGACCGCCCCGACGTCCGGGTGACGGTGCTCGACGCGCTCACCTACGCGGGCAATCAGGAATCGCTGGATTCGGTCGCCGCCCGAATCGAATTCGTGAAGGGCGATATCGCCGACACCGCGCTGGTCGACGAACTGACCGCGGAGACCGACGCGGTGGTGCACTTCGCCGCGGAATCGCACAACGACAATTCACTGGCCGACCCGTGGCCGTTCGTGCAGACGAACATCGTGGGAACTTTCGCGCTGCTGCAGGCGGTGCGCAGGCACGGCGTGCGTTTCCACCACGTCTCCACCGACGAGGTGTTCGGTGACCTGACCTCGGAGGATCCGCCGTTCTCCGAGCTGACGCCGTACAACCCGTCCAGCCCGTACTCCGCGACAAAGGCATCGAGCGACCTGCTCGTCCGAGCCTGGGCGCGCTCTTTCGGCGTGCGCGCGACGCTGTCGAACTGCAGTAACAACTACGGCCCCTATCAGCACGTGGAGAAGTTCATCCCGCGGCAGATCACGAATCTCATCGACGGGCAGCGGCCGCGTTTGTACGGCGCCGGGCACCAGGTCCGGGATTGGATTCACGTCGACGACCACAACCACGCGGTCTGGGCCGTCCTGGAACGCGGCGAGGCGGGCCGGAGCTATCTGATCGGGGCGGACGGGGAAACCGACAACCTGACCGTCATCCGAATGCTGCTCGCGGAATTCGGCCGCTCCCCGGACGATTTCGACCATGTGACCGACCGGCCGGGCCACGACCAGCGCTACGCCATCGACGCGACCCGGCTGCGCACCGAACTCGGCTGGACCCCGCGCTACGAGAATTTCCGCGACGGGCTGGCCGCGACCGTGCGCTGGTATCGGGAGAACGAGGCGTGGTGGCGGCCGTACAAGGAGCACACCGAGGACGCCTACCGGAAAGCGGGCGAGCGGGTGCTCCCGCTGTAATTCAGCCCCAGACCAGCACGTGGTACTTGACCGCTGCCGCGATCAGCGCGACGGCGGTGGCGCCGACGATGGTCAGCGCGGCGCCCCGGCCCGGCGCGGTGCCGTCCGGCAGCGCCAGCCGCCAGGGCAGCCAGCGCAGCAGCACCGCGAAGGTGAGCACCGCGAGCGGGACGAAATACCTGCCCTGCACACCGTCGATGATGAAGTAGTCCACCGGCGTGAACGACATGTAGAGCGTCACGTAGATCATCGCCACATTGGCGAGCAGCACCAGCGCCACGATGAGGGTGCGGCGGAAGGTCGCCGCCTCCGGGCGCAGCCGGTCGCCGATGCCGATGCCGATCACGAAGGCGAGCAGGCAGGCCAGGATGGAGAGCGCGGGCACGTCGATGTAGGCGAAGCCGAGCTCGCCGAAGAACTGGGTGAACCAGCGCTGGTCCCGGCGCGAGATGCTCTCGCCGAACACCTCGACGAAGGTGATCGGGTCGGTGAGGATGCCCTTCAGCTGGTCGTCCGGGCGGACGGTGCCCCACTGGGCCTCCGGGCGCATGAGGCTCATACCGTCGCCGGTCGGGGCGGCCACCTTCATCCAGACGGCGAAGAGCAGGCCGCCCGCTGCGGCGAAGGCCCAATGGGTGAACCGCCAGACGCCGCGGAAGCCGAGCCGGTCGCCGGGGATCACCACGATGAGCAGGGCGAGCAGGATGTAGGCGGGTTTGCAGAGCGGCAGCGCAAGGGTGGCGGCCAGGAGTGCCGCGGTCTCCGGGCGGCGCAGGCCGTCGCCGAGGAAGAGCGCCTTGACCAGGAGTGCGGAGATCAGGAAGGCGAGCGCGTTGGTCAGGGTGTCGGCGGTGACGGTGCCCGCCTGGAAGATCGCGATCGGGAGCACCGCGACGGTGAAGGCGAGCCACTGGATGCGGTGGGCGCGCAGGGACCACAGGGCGAAGCCGGCGATCGCCAGGTAGGCGGCCAAGCCCGCGAGTCTGGTGACCAGGGTGGTCGCGCCTACGTTCAGGTCGAGTGCCTCGGCCGCGCGGAGTGCGATGGCGTTCGGGAGGTACGGGATGGGGGAGTACGCCGCGGTGTTGGTGAACCAGACCTCGTCCATTTCCGCTGAGACCGGGGCGGACTTGTAGCGGTCGTAGGCGGACGGGTCGGCGGCCATCGGGTTCTGTTCGTCGCCGTTGGTGGTGTAGTCGGTGAGGGCGTAGCCCATCAGGTCGGTGATGGATTTCGGGACGTCGCCGCCGTAGGCGATGCCTCGGGTGTCCTCGATCTCCTGGGGGAGGAGGCCGCCGTGGGCTACCTGGTAGGCCCTTCCGAACTGGGTGATTTCGTCGTGGCCCCAGAAGGGTGGGGTTATTACGGCGAAGATCGCGCCGAACAGTCCGGCGAGGATCAGGAACGCCGTTGTCGCCGGGCCCAGCTTGTGGAAGAAGCGGTTCGCGGCGCCCGCGTTCGCATCTCGCCCGGCCTTCGGCCGCTCGACCTGTTTGGCCCCGGAGGGACCGGTGGAGTTCGGCGTTACGCCTGGCTCGGCGTGGGCGGGCTCGGCGTCGCCCGGCTCGGTCGCGGTGAGTTCGGCGTCGGTGGGCTCGGCGTCGGCGGGCTCGGTCGCGGTGGGTTCGGTCGCGGTGGGCTGGGCCGGGCGGGGCTCGACTTTCGAGTCCGCGGGTTCGGCCGGGTCCGGCTCGTCGCCGGAGGGGGAGGGCTGGGTGCCGGTGGCCGACGCCGTCACCGGCGGGGTCCGTCGTCGGTGACGGCGCTGTAGCGCAGGTAGACGAGGCGTGCGGCTTCGTGGCGGGAGCGGCGGATGCCGTCCAGGATGAGGCCGGCGGTCCAGGCCAGGCTGCCGAGCAGCAGCAGGGTGAAGGCGAGGAAGAGGGTGGGGAAGCGCGGCACCTCGCCGATGTCGTAGTAGGTGATCGCTATCGGGATGGTGAGCACCAGCGCGATCAGCCAGGCCAGGGTGCCGAAGAGCCCGTAGAAGGCGACCGGCCGCTCGTGCCGCGCCAGCCCGGCGATCAGCTTCAGGATCTTGAACCCGTCGTGGTACGTGCGCAGCTTGGACTCGCTGCCCGCCGGGCGATCCCGGAACCCGACCGGCACCGCCGTGCGCGGCACCCGCAGGTGCAGCGAGTGCACCGTCAGCTCGGTCTCGATCTCGAACTCGCGGGAGACCGCGGGGAAGCTCTTCACGAAGCGCCGGGAGAAGACCCGGTACCCGCTGAGCATGTCCTCGACGTTCTCCCCGAACACCTTGCCGACCACGCCGTTCAGCACCTTGTTGCCGGTCTCGTGCCCGGCCCGGTACGCGTTCCCCGACTCGTCCTGGCGGCGCACCCCGAGCACGTGGTCGTAGGGCCCGTCGAGCAGCGTCTTGATCATGAGCGGTGCGGCCGACGCGTCGTAGGTGTCGTCGCCGTCGATCATGAGGTAGACGTCGGCCTCGATGTCGGCGAAGGCGCGGCGCACCACATTGCCCTTGCCCTTGACGTTCTCCCTGCGCACGATCGCACCCGCTTCCCGCGCGCGCTCGGAGGTCGCGTCGGTACTCAGGTTGTCGTAGACGTAGACCACGATCCCGGGCACGGCGGCCTGCAGGTCGGCGACGACCTTGGCGACCGAAGCCTCTTCGTTGTGGCACGGGACCACGGCGGCAATGCGAAGCTCGGAGGAGTCCACCCGGGTCAATCCTCGATCTCGGTGGGTTCGAACAGGGAACACGGGGAGGGTACAGGGCCGGGCGCGGCTGCCGCGTGCCCGGTGTACCGTCGGCGAGCGTGTCGTCCCGCGAGTCCGCCGAAACCGTTCCCGCACCGCTGAGCCGCCGCCTGCTGACCGCGCTGCGGCAGGGTAGCGCCTTCCTCGTTGTCGGGCTGATCGGCTTCGCGGTGGACGCCGGGACGTACAACCTGCTGGTGTTCTGGGGCGGCGAGGGCGTGCTCCACCACGCGCCGCTGCCCGCGAAGATCATCGCGATCGTGGTGGCGACGGTGGTCACCTACTTCGGCAACAAGTGGTGGACGTTCGCGCACAAGCAGGGCGGGAGCGCGGCGCGGGAGTACCTGCTCTACGCGTTCTTCAACGTCATCGCGATCGGGCTGCAGCTCGGCTGCCTGGCCTTCTCCCGCTATGTGCTGGATCTCTCCTCGCCGCTCGCGGACAATATCTCCGGCACCCTGATCGGCCAGATCGTCGCGGTGCTCTTCCGCTACTGGGCCTACGACACCTTCGTCTTCACCGGTCCGCGGGCCGACCTGGAGCACGACATCGACGACGCGCTCGGCGACCGTGCTGGGCAAGCGCCCGGTTCGCCGCGTTGATATCCTCGGGCCCGCCGCGAAGGTATCCAGGGACGAAGGTGGATGCACAGCCCGTCCCGTCGGCACGACACTGAATTTCGAGGACTTCATGGATCAGTCGGCTACGCAGGCCGTTACCGAAACGAACGACCGAGCTGTCGCCGAGGCGGCGCCCACCGCGCTGCGCTCCGATCACCGGGCTCCGGACCGCCTGGTGCTGCAGCGGGGGATCTTCACCGGGCCATCGGCGAAGATCAGCGACGAGCTGTACGCCGTCGTCACCAGGGGGCGCGCCCAGCGCGACCGCCTCTCGCTGCAGCTGGACAAGGGCGCGACGGTACACACCAACACCTACTTCGGCCGGTTCGCGGCGGCCTACTGGCAGCGCTGGACCACGGTCACCGAGGTGCAGGTCACGCTGGTGCTGGACGTCGCGGCGGGTGCGCGGCTGCGGCTGGTGGCCTCCGACATCGCCGGGCACCGCCGGATCGTCGACTCCATCGAGGTCGCCGCGAGCGGCCCGGTGACGCTGGGCGCCACGCTGGACCAGTACGTCGACGGCGGCGCGCTCTGGGTCGAGGCGGACGCCGTCGGTGGCGCGCTCGGCATCACCGAGCTCACCTGGTCGGCCGCCGCCCCGGAGCGGATGCGCCCGGTCGCCATCGCCATCTGCACCTTCAACCGCGCCGCCGACTGCGCCGAGACGGTCGCCGCGCTCGCCTCCGACCCGGCGGTGCTCGCCGCGATCGACGCGGTGTACGTGGTCGACCAGGGCACCGACCTGGTCGAGGAGCGGCCGCGGTACCGCGAGGTGCAGCCGGTGCTCGGCGAGAAGCTGCGCTACATCCGCCAGCCCAACCTGGGCGGGGCGGGCGGCTTCACCCGCGGCCTGTACGAGGTCTCCGCGGTGAACGAGCACGCCGACGTCATCCTGATGGACGACGACATCCTCTGCGAGCCGGAGACGGTGCTGCGGCTCAACGCCTTCGCCAACCTCACGGTGGAGCCGACGCTGGTCGGCGCGCAGATGCTCTTCCTGCTCAACCCGGACTACCTGAACGTCGGGGCCGAGGAGGTGCACCTGGACCGGCTCATGCACGGGCAGAAGGTGTCCAAGGCGCTGCGCAACACCAGCATGCTGAAGAAGAACCAGGAGCGCCGGGTCGACGCGGGCTACAACGCCTGGTGGACCTGTTTGATCCCGGCCGAGGTGGTCGCGAAGATCGGGCTGCCGCTGCCGATGTTCTTCCAGTGGGACGACGTGGAGTACGGCGTGCGCGCGCGGGAGCACGGTTTCGTCACCGTGACCCTGCCGAACGCCGCGGTCTGGCACGCCGACTTCTACTGGAAGGACTACGACGACTGGGCGCGCTACTTCAGCACCCGCAACTCGCTCATCGTCGGCGCGCTGCACACCGATCTCGACGGTAGGAAGATCAGCAAGCAACTCTTCCGCAATATCGCCGAGCACCTGGTCGCCATGCAGTACGGCCTGGTGCACACCACCCTGCAGGGCATCGAGGACTTCCTGCGCGGCCCGAAGACCCTGCGGGACGGCGGAATCGAGGCGCTGGCCCAGGCCCGCGGCCAGCGCGCCGACTACCCGGAGACGATCAAGCACCCGGCCGCGACCCCGCCGGTGCCGTCGACGCACATCGCCGTCCAGCGTGCGTCCGGCGAGCCGAGCCGGGCGCTGCTTGTGCTGATCAAGCGGGCGATCGGCCAGTGGACCGGGCGCACCCGCCCCGGCCTGGTCGGGATCACCCGCGAGGACGCGTACTGGTGGCACGTCTCGCTCTTCGACCACGTCGTGGTGACCGATGCCTCGCAGTCCGGGGTGCGCATCCGGCAGCGCGACAAGGCCCGTGCCCGCGCCCTGCTGATCCGCGCGCTCAAGGTGCTGCGCAGGCTGCGCCGCGAGCTGCCCGCGCTGCAGGAGCAGTACCGGGCCGCCGCGCCGGAGCTCACCAGCCGGGAGAACTGGGAAAGGCTCTACGGCATCCGGCCGTGATTCCCGCACGGGGTGCTCCCGCCGAGGGGCACCCCGTGCGACCGGTCAGAGGAACAGGTCCGTGGTGAGCGGGCCGTCGCCGGGCACCACCCGGTACTTCTCCAGATCGGTGATGCCGTGCGCGGCGAGCACCTCGTCGTCCAGGAAGAAGTTGCCGGTGGTCTCCTTCGCCGGCGAGGTCAGCACCAGGTACGCGGCGTCGGCGTAGATGTCGGGGGTGCGCGAGGTGGCGACCATCTCCTCGCCGCCGAGCAGGTTGCGCACCGCCGCGGTCGCGATCGTGGTGCGCGGCCACAGCGAGTTCACCGCGATGCCCGCGTCCTTCAGCTCCTCGGCGAGGCCGAGCGTGGTGAGCGACATGCCGTACTTGGCGATGGTGTAGCCGAGCGAGCCGCCCGCCCACCTGGGGTCGAGGTTCAGCGGGGGCGAGAGCGTCAGGATGTGCGGGTTGCGCCCGGCGGCCGCGGATTCGCGCAGCGCGGCGATGCTCAGTTTCGAGAGCAGGAAGCTGCCGCGGCAGTTGATGTCCTGCATCAGGTCGTACTTCTTCATCGAGATCGCCTCGGTGGGCGAGAGGTCGATGGCGGAGGCGTTGTTGACCACGATGTCGATGCCGCCGAAGCGCTCGACGGTCTGCCGCACCGCCGCGGCGACCTGCTCGTCCTCGCGCACATCGCCGACGAACGGGAGCACCGTGCCGCCCGCCTCCTCGAGCTCCGCCGCGGCGGTGTGGATGGTGCCCGGCAGTTTGGGGTGCGGCTTGTCGGTCTTGGCGATGAGGGTGATGTTCGCGCCGTCGGCGGCGGCCCGCTTCGCGATCTCCAGCCCGATGCCGCGGCTGCCGCCGGACATGATGACCGTCCTGTTCGCGAGGGGCTTGGAAGCCTGATCCGTCATCGACTGCTCCTGTCGTGGGCGGGATGTGCCTGGACCAGGGTAGCGCGGTTATGCAATCAGTTGCATAGGGGGTGCGGAGAAAGGGCGCCCGCCGTCGGCGGACGCCCTGGTCACGGGCTCAGGCGCTCGCGACTCCGACCAGAACGATCAGGTTGAGCAGGAAGATGAGCGCGACGAAGCCCCACGTGATGTAGAGGAAGAGCAGGCCGGGGGCCTTCTGCGGGACCGGGCCGATCGCGCCGTTCAGCAGGATCACCACCGGGGCCTTGTAGTACACCCGGGTGCCCTGGCCCGGCTGCACCGGGACCGATGCCGTCGCCGGGCCCATGTCGAACAGCCACGGTGTGCTCACCCGCACGTGGTGCTGGCCGGGGCCGACCGGGATGTGGTTCGGGCCCCACCTGGTCACCGGCACCTGGTGGCCGTTCACCTGGATCTTCGGCTTGGTGATGGCGAGCAGGAACGCGAACGGGGAGTACGAAGCGTCGACCGTCAGCCCCGGCGGGTCCGGTTGCGGCAGGGACTGCTGCGGAAGTGCCTGCGTAGCGGGGTATCCCGGCGGCCCACCGGGGTAACCCCCCTGCTGCGCCCCCGGGTACCCGCCCTGCTGCTGATGCCCCGGCGCGCTCTGCTGGCCCGCCGGAGCCCAGCCCGCTCGGGGAACGCCAGGGGAACTCTGCTGCCCGGCGGCAGGGCCGCCTTGCTGGGGATAGCCCGGCGAACTCTGCCGGCCCGCCGGAGCCCAGCCCGCTTGCGGAATCCCGGGCGAACTCTGCTGCCCGGCGGGCGCCCACCCCTGACCGGGGGCGGGCGCCCCACCCGGCGAACCGAACGGCGGTGGGACGGGACCGGATGGTGGGTACCCCCCGGGCTGAGCCATGTGAGCCTCCTGATGGACCGAATGTGCGAGCCGACCCTACAGCGCCGAAACGAGCCTTACTTTCCGGAGCCTCGCTGCCGATACATCCGCCGCTGCTGCTTGTGCACGTCCTTCCAGGCCCGCTCCCGCTCGGCCGCGAGCCGCTTGTCCGTCCGCGCCGCCATGTAGGCGTTCTCCCGCAGCAGCTTCCGATAGCTCGCCAGCCTGCGTTCGGTCAGCTCACCGGAGTCGAGCGCCGCCCGCACCGCGCAACCGGGCTCGCTCTCGTGCCCGCAGTCGCCGAACCGGCATGCGCGCGCGAGGTTCTCGACATCGCTGAAGGTCTTCTCCAGCCCGTCGGCGGCGTCGAACAACCCGATTCCGCGCAGCCCGGGGGTGTCGATCAGCGTGCCCCCGTGCGGCAGCGGCCGCAGCTCCCGGTGCACGGTCGTGTGCCTGCCCTTGCCGTCGCTCGACCGCACCGCCCCGGTCGCGAACGCCTCTTCGCCGAGCAGCGCGTTGGCCAGCGTGGATTTGCCCGCCCCGGACGGCCCGAGCAGCACGACGGTGCCGTCCAGCACGGCGGTGAGCACCTCCAGCCCGGCCCCGCTGGTAGCGCTCACCGCGAGCACCGTCGCGCCGGGCGCGACCGCGCGCACGGGTTCGAGCGGAACATCATCCGCCGCATCGGCTTTGGTGAGCACCACGACGGGCTGCGCACCGCTCTCCCAGGCCAGCGCGAGCAGCCGCTCGATCCGCCCGAGGTCGACGTCGCCGTCGGCGGGCACGCAGATCAGCACGGTGTCCACATTGGCCGCGAGCACCTGCCCCGCGGAGCGCCCGGACGCCGACGAGCGGTTGATCGCCCCGCGCCGGGGAAGCAGCGCGGTCACCGCGAGCGGCAGCAGTCCGGTGGAGGCTTCGAGCAGCACCCAGTCGCCGGTGCAGAGCCCGGAGATCTCGGAATCGGCTCGGGGCAGGGTGGCCCTGGCGAGCCCGGCGGGTGTCGCGACATCGCATTCGCCGCGATCGGTCCGGATCACCCGGCCGGGCACGGTGCCGTCGGGCACGGTGTAACCGGTGGTGTTCCAGCCATAGGGAATCAACAGGTCGTAATCGACCATGGTGAGGGAAGTCCTTCGAGTGGGCGCCGAGCCCGACCCGGACTCAGCGAAGAATGAGTGAGGTGCGCACGTGGCCGTACCCGGCCACGACGACAAAGGCCGTGGTCACAGTGCACACCTCCATTCCTCGCTCGTTCGGTTGCCGCCTACCCTCGCAGCCCGCCGCCGCGGGCGCAACCGAATTAATCCGGCTTGCCGAACTGCTCGTTGCGCCCGAGCGAGCGCAGCCGGAACCACTCCTTCAACCCCGCCGGGTCCCGCCGCGTCACCAGGAAGAACCAGGAGAAGCGGAGCCACTCCTGCGGGAGCAGCTTCCGCATGCCCGGCTGGGACATGAGGTAGCCGCGGTTGCGGTAGGTGAAGTACCGCTTCACCGGGTCGTCCGGGTACTGGGTGTGCATCCGCCCGCCCAGGATCGGCTTGAACTCCTCCGCGCCGTTCGGGTGCAGGTACGCCGTCTGCAGGCAGGTGCCGAAGGGCAGCCCGGAGCGGACCAGCCTGCGGTGCACCTCCACCTCGTCGCCGCGCACGAAGAGCCGCAGGTCCGGCACGCCGATCAGGTCGACCGCCTGGGCCGAGACGAGCGCGCCGTTGAAGAGCGAGGCGATGCCGGGCAGGAAGTCGTCGTCGCCGAGCTCCGAGCGCAGCCGCCGCCACACCACGCCGCGGCGCAGCGGGAAGGCCAGCCGGTCCGGGTCGTCGATATCGCAGACCACCGGCGAGACCTCGGCGAGGCCGTGTTTGTCCGCGCAGGTCAGCAGGGTGGAGAGGACCGCAGGGCCCTCGGGCCTGCCGTCGTCGTCGGCCAGCCACACCCAGTCGGCGCCGAGCGTGAGCGCGTGCAGGATGCCGAGCGCGAAGCCGCCCGCGCCGCCGAGGTTGTGCCGCGAGCCCAGGTAGGTCGCCTCGATCGGCTGCTGCGCGACCAGCTCGGCGACCTCGTCCTCGTTGCCGTTGTCCACCACGATCAGGTGGTCGACCGGCCTGGACTGCGAGCCGACCGCCTTCAGCGACTCGGCCAGCAGTTCCCGCCGCTTGTGCGTCACCACCACCGCGATGATCCGCTTGTCGGGCCCCGTGCCCGGCGGCACGAACTCCTCGAACTCCTCGACGTCTCCCGGTGACTCACTCATGCCTGGTTGGGCTCCAGTTCCTTGCCGCCATCGGCGTTCAGTTCGCGCAGCACCTGCGCCACGTGATTCCCCGCGTCGGGGCCTTCGTAAGCCCGCACCACTTCCTCGATTCCCCCGTGCTGCCGGATACGCCCGTGGTCGATCCACAGCGCCGAATCGCATAGCTGCGCGAGGAATTCGTTGGAATGGCTCGCGAACACCAGAATTCCGGAGCGCGACACCAATTCCTGCAGTCGCTTGCGCGCCTTCTTCATGAATTCCGCGTCCACCGCGCCGATGCCCTCGTCGAGCAGCAGGATCTCCGGGTCGATGGAGGTCACCACGCCCATGGCGAGCCGCACCCGCATACCGGTGGAATAGGTGCGCAGCGGCATGGAGAGGTATTCGCCGAGCTCGGTGAAATCGGCGATCTCGTCGATCTTCGCCATCATCTGCTTGCGCGTCTGGCCGAGGAAGAGGCCGCGGATGACGATGTTCTCGTAGCCGGAGATCTCCGGGTCCATGCCGACGCCGAGGTCGAAGACCGGGGCAACCCGGCCGCGGATCCGGGCGCTGCCGCGGGACGGCTCGTAGATCCCGGAGAGCAGCCGCAGCAGCGTGGACTTGCCCGCGCCGTTGTGCCCGACCAGCCCGATCCGGTCGCCCTCCTTGAGCGAGAGCGTGATGTCGCGCAGCGCCTCGACCACGACGACGTCGGACTGGTTGCGCCCGATCGCGCCGCCGGCCTTGCCGAGGAACGCCTTCTTCAGCGACCGCGACTTGGCGTCGAAGATCGGGAACTCGACCCACGCCTGGTGGGTTTCGATACTCACACGGTCGGTCATCGGGCTCCTATACCCAGTACGGGACGCGCGAACGGAACTGCTTCATCGCCAGGATCGCCACCGCCCAGCCGACCAGCGTGATCACCCCGACGATCACCCAGTGCCGGAGCGCCTGCGGCTCCCCGAGCAGCGGCGCGCGCACGATCTCCAGGTAGTGGAAGGTGGGCACCAGCTCGACCAGCCTGGCCCGGTCGCTGCCCGCCCCCATCTGGTTCTCCAGCGTGGAGGTGGTCCACATGACCGGGGTCAGCACGAAGAGCATGAGCGTGGTGCTGCCGAGGATCGGTGCGATGTCCCGGTACCTGGTGCTGAAGATGCCGAAGAAGATCGACACCCACATGCAGTTCAGGAAGAGCAGCAGGATGGCGGGGATGGCGAGCAGGCTGGCCCAGCTCACGTCCTCCCAGACGCCGAACGCCACCAGCATCACCAGGTAGATCACCATGTTGTGGGCGAAGAAGAGCAGCTGCCGCCAGACCATCCGGTAGATGTGCACGCTCAGCGCCGACGGCAGCTGTTTGATCAGCCCCTCGTTGGCGATGAAGACGTCGGCGCCCTCCAGGATGCTGGCGTTGATCACGTTCCAGACGATGAGCCCGACCGTCACGTACGGCAGGAACTCGCGCAGCGGCTGGTCCAGCAGCATCGAGTAGAGGACGCCCATGGCCGTCGCCTGCAGCCCGGTGGCGATGGTGATCCAGAACGGGCCGAGCACCGAGCGGCGGTAGCGCTGCTTGATGTCCTGCCAGCCGAGCGAGAGCCAGAGCTCGCGCTGCGAGAAGCCGGTGCGGAAGTCGCCGAAGGCGCGCGCGAAGGTCTGGGAGTCGGACTTCATCGGCGGTGCGGAGAGCAGGTCGTTCGGCGCGGGCGCGGTAGTATCCTTCTCCGCCTGCGCGACGGTGTCCTCTGGCACGGAGGTATCCACCGTCGGGGCGGTATTCTCCCGGTCCGAGTCGGGGCGAGCAGCAGCTGCGGGCACGGTGCCAGACCTTACCCCGGCGCGCCCGCCCGCCGGGATGCCGCCGGGTGCATCGCCGCCCGTCCCCGGCAGGTGCTGATCGGTCTGTTTCTCAGAGATATTGACCGGCACCCCCGGTGGCCTGGGTGTGCGGCCCGCCGCCGCGCGGGTCGGCGACCGCGAGGCCGGGCGGGAGCGCGCCCTGGCGCATCTGCTCCAGCTGCGCCCGCGCCGCCATCTGCTGGGCGAAGAGCGCGGTCTGGATGCCGTGGAACAGCCCCTCCAGCCAGCCGACCAGCTGCGCCTGCGCGATCCGCAGCTCGGCGTCGGTGGGAACGGTGTCGTCGGTGAAGGGCAGCGTCAGCCGCTCCAGCTCGTCCCGCAGCTCGGGCGCGAGCCCCTGCTCGAGCTCGCGCACCGAGGACTTGTGGATCTCCTTGAGCCGGTTGCGGCTGGCATCGTCCAGCGGGGCGGCGCGCACCTCCTCCAGCAACTGCTTGATCATGGTGCCGATCCGCATCACCTTGGCGGGCTGCTCGACCATGTCCGCGAGCGATTCGCCCGCCTCTTCCTTCTGCTCCTGGTCGTCGGATTCCTGGCCGCCGGGGGCGCCTGCCTCGACGGGAATGCTCAGCGGCTGCCCGTCCGGACCGATCACGACGACGGAATTCGGGGTTTCGTCCGATGGCGTCATGTGCTCCATCATGTCGTGTGCCCGGCGAGGTGACCACCTGACCTGTACCCACCTCCGGTTACGGCCCGGCGTTCTATCCTGTTCGGGTCGCGAACAACGGATTCCTGCGGAAAGTCGATTGTCATGCCGAGTCGATTGCCATGCTGACTCCCAGGTCGCCCTACTCCTCGGTACGGGAGCGGTGCAACGTGGTTACCCAGCCTCGGTCGGTGCCCCTAGAGTGGCCGACATGACTTACGACGTCGCGAGGGTGCGGGGCCTCATTCCGTCCCTGGGCGACGGCTGGATTCACCTCGATCCCCAGATCGGCATGCTGGTGCCGGATTCGGTGTCGCGCGCGGTCTCGACCGGTTTTCGTACGTCTTCCTTCTCGCATACCGGCAGGCATCCGGCGGCCGCGCGCAGCGCCGGAATTCTGGAGGCGGCTCGGGTAGCGGTGGCCGATCTGGTCGGCGGCGACCCGGCGGGTGTCGTGCTCGGCCCCGACCGCGCGGCGCTGCTCGCCTGGCTGGCCGAATCGCTCAGCTCGCGGCTCGGGCTCGGCACCGGCATCGTGCTCTCCCGCCTCGACGACGAGGCGAATGTCGCGCCCTGGCTGCGCATCGCCAACCGCTACGGCGCGCACGTGCGCTGGGCCGAGGTGGAGATCGAGACCTGCGAGATGCCGGCCTGGCAGTTCGAGGAGCTGATCGGCCCGACCGCGCGGCTGGTCGCGCTGACCGCCGCCTCGCCGATCGTCGGCTCGGCGCCGTCGGTGCGGGTCGCCGCCGACCGGGTGCACGAGGTCGGCGGGCTGCTGGTCGCCGATGCCTTCGGCGCCGCGCCCTACGCGCTGATCGACATCGAGGAGTTGAACGCCGACGTGGTCGCGCTGAGCGCGCCGTCCTGGGGCGGGCCGCAGGTCGGCGCGCTGGTCTTCCGCGACCCCGCGTTCCTGGACCGGATCCCGTCCATGTCGCTCAACCCCTACGCCAAGGGCGCCGAGCGGCTCGAGGTCGGCGGCCACCCGTACGCGCTGCTCTCCGGGCTGACCACCTCGATCGACTTCCTCGCCGGGCTGGACGAGCGCGCCCGCGGTACCCGCCGCGAGCGGCTGGAAATCTCCATCACCTCGCTGCAGGACTACCACGATCAGCTCTTCGAGCACCTGATGGAGGTGCTGGATCGGATCACCGGGCTCACCGTGATCGGCCGCGCCTCCACCCGCATCCCCACGGTGAGCTTCACCGTCGCCGGGATGCAGGCGGAGAAGGTCGCCGCCAAGCTGGCCGATGCCAGGATCGGCACCGTGAGCGGGATCCACGGCGGCAGCAGGCTGCTCGACGCGCTCGGCGTGAACGACGAGGGCGGCGCGGTGACCGTCGGGCTCGCCCCGTACACCACCCGCTTCGAGATCGACCAGCTCGGCCGCGCGCTCTCCGCGCTGGAGTGAGCTAGCCGAGGGTCAGCAGCACCTTGCCGACGGTGTCCGAGCCGTCGAGCAGCCGGTGCGCCTCGGCCGGATCGCGCACCTCGGCGTGGATCACCGGGACGATCGCGCCCGCGGCCACCAGCGGCCAGACCCGCTCCCGCACCCCCGCGATCACCTCGGCCTTGCTGCCCGGCCCCGTTGCGGGCCTGCCGCGCAGGTTGGTGGCGTGGATGGTGCCCCACTTGCGCAGCAGCGCACCGAGATTCAGCTCCGCCCTGACGCCGCCCTGCATGCCGATCACGACCAGGTGGCCGTGCGGGGCCAGCGCCTCGATATTGCGGGGCAGGTAGGCCGCGCCCATATTGTCCAGGATGACGTCGGCGCCGCCGTGCTCCCGCAGCACCTCCACGAAGTCCTGGTTCTTGTAGTCGATCGCGATATCGGCGCCCAGCTCGACACAGCGCGCGAGCTTCTCCGCCGACCCCGCGGTGACCGCCACCCGCGCCCCGAGCTGCTTCGCCAGCTGAATGGCGTGCGTACCGATCCCGCTGCCGCCGCCGTGCACGAGCAGCAGTTGCCCCGCGCGCAGCCCCGCGGTGCTGACCAGGTTCGAGTACACCGTGGCCGCGACCTCGGGCAACCCCGCCGCGGCGGCCAGATCCAGCCCCGCAGGCACCGGGAGCAGCTGGCCCGATGGCACCGCGACCCGCTCGGCGTAGCCGCCGCCGGAGAGCAGCGCGCAGACCCGGTCGCCCACCGACCAGTCCCGCACGCCGTCGCCGAGCTCCGCGATCACCCCCGAGCACTCCAGCCCGAGCGTCTCGCTCGCCCCCGGCGGCGGCGGGTAGTTGCCCTGACGTTGCAGCAGGTCGGCCCGGTTCACCCCGGCCGCCGCCACCTCGATCAGCACCTCACCGTTGGCGGGGGTGACGTCGGGCGTCTCGCCCCAGGTCAGCACCTCGGGGCCACCGAATCCGGTCAATCGCACAGCGCGCACGGCTCCATCCTGCCCGCTCGGTGCCGGATCATGCCGCCGACCCGCGTTCGCCGATCCGCGCGGGGGGCTGCGCGAAGCACGCCGACGGACTAGCGTTCCCCGCGTGAGCAGCTTCGTCGACTTCCAGAACGAGATCTACCTGGGCGGACTCGGCGGGCTGCGCCCGGATCTGCCGATGACGGCGGCCGGGCTGGCGGAGCGTGCACGGCGCGAACTGTCGCCGGAGGCGTACGCCTACGTCGCGGGCAGCGCCTCCGCCGAGCGCACCGCCGCCGCCAACGAGGCGGCCTTCGACAACTACCGGATCCTGCCCCGGATGCTGCGCGGCACCACCGCCCCCGGCGCCCGCGACCTCTCCGTCGAGGTGCTCGGCACCCGGCTGGCCGCGCCGGTGCTCACCGCCCCCGTCGGCGTGCTGGAGTTGCTGCGCGAACGCGGCGAGGTGCTTGTCGCCGAGGCGACGAAGGAGCTCGGGCTCGGCATGGTGCTCTCCACCGCCTCCTCCAGCACCATCGAGGAGGTCGGCGCCGCCGCGGGCGACTGGTGGTACCAGCTCTACTGGCCCGCCGACGACGAACTCGCCCGCTCCTTCGTCACCCGCGCCGAGGCCGCGGGCGCCAAGGCCGTCATCGTCACCGCCGACACCCCCGCGCTCGGCTGGCGCCCGCGCGACCTCGAGCACGCGCACCTGCCCTTCCTGCTCGGCAAGGGCATCGCCAACTACCTCTCCGACCCGGTCTTCCGCGCCAAGCTCGCCACCCCGCCGGAGGAGTCCGAAGACGCGCTGCGGATGGCCATCCTCACCTGGGTCGGGCTCTTCGGCAACCACGCCCTGCGCCCCGCCGACCTGGCCAAACTGCGCGAATGGACAGACCTCCCGATCGCCGTCAAGGGGCTGCTGCACCCCGACGACGCCCGCCAGGTGGTCGACGCCGGGGCCGACGCGGTGATCGTCAGCAACCACGGCGGCCGCCAGGTGGACGGCGCCATCGCCGCCCTGGACGCGCTCCCCGCCGTCGTCGCCTCCATCGGCGACCGCGCCGACGTGCTCTTCGACTCCGGCATCCGCACCGGCTCCGACGCGCTGATCGCCCTCGCCCTCGGCGCCAAGGCCGTCCTTTACGGCCGCCCCTGGGCCTACGGACTCGGCCTGGCAGGCCGCGACGGCGTCCGGCACGCCCTCCGCGTCCTGCTCGCCGACTTCGACTCCGCCCTCGGCCTTTCCGGCTCGGCGAGCGTCACCGGCCTCGACCGCTCGCTGCTCTCCATCGTCCGCTGAGCGGCTCGTCCGTTACCATCGACAGCACTGGAGACGTGGCAGAGCGGCCGAATGCACTCGCCTTGAAAGCGAGCGTCGCGAGAGCGACCGGGGGTTCAAATCCCTCCGTCTCCGCCACGAACTTGCTGGTCATCCCGTCGTCTTCCGGCGCGGCCGGGTCCGGATCGGCCGGGTACCTCCGGTTTTGTCACGGTTTGTCACAACCGCGTTCAAACTCCGGGCCGCGTCGGCCAACGCATCGGGCTGGCTGTGCACGTAGGTGCGCATCGTGAACGCCGCATCGCAGTGCCCCAACCAGGCCGACACCACCGCGATCGGGACGTTCTGAAGGTGCAGCAGCGTCCCGCAGGTGTGCCGGGCATCGTGCAGCCGAATGTGCCGGACGCCCGCCGCGGCGCAGATGCGGTTCCACTCCCGCGACAGCCGGTCCGGATGCACCGGGTGACCCGCCTCATCACACACCACGTACGCACCCGCGCCGTAGGCAATGCCCAGAGCAAGCCGCTCGGCGGCCTGGACCTTCCGCGCCCGCTTGAGCGCCTCCACGATCACCGGGGTGAGCGGCAGCGTCCGCTTGGACTTCTCGGTCTTGGTCGGCTTCTCGATCACCTCGCCGTCCACCTGAATCCGAGTGTTCTCAATCGTCAGCGTGCCAGCAGCGAAATCGACATCAGCCCAACGCAATCCGCCGATCTCACCCCGACGTAGGCCGCTCAGTGCGAGATGCCAGGCGTGCCCAGCGCGAGCCCGATCGGCCGACGCGAGCACCTTGCGGACCTCGGTCGCGGTATAGGTCTGCATCTCCTTCCGCGACCCCGGCACCCGGTCCACCAGCTCAGCGACATTGCGCGCCAACCGTCCCTGGCCGATCTGCGAGGCCAGCACCTTGCCCGTCAGCCGGAGCATCGGATTCAAGCTCTGCGCGTTCCACGTCCGGCACGGGCGCCCATGCGCGTACACGAACTCGCCGTCCTGCAAATCGCTCACCAGGTCGTCCAGATGCGCCTTCGTGAGCTGCTGAACCGGAAGCTCGCCGTGCCGATCCCGGAGCGGCTGGAGAGCATGACGGTACGCAGCCTTCGTACTCGCAGCCACACGCTTGCCAGCAAGCCATTCCGCGCACGCCTGCTCAACCGTCGTCACCGACCGCGCGATATAGGCGCCCTTCGCCACGGCCGCGCTCACCTCGGCCAGAGCCTTCCTGGCCTCCTGCTCGGTGCGGTACCGCTTCTTCGTCTGCCGCCGCTTACCCGTTTTCGGGTCCGTCCCCGCCTCGGTCAACACCTGGTAGCGGGTCGACCCGTCTTTCAGGGTGACCTTCGTGATCTGCGGCGGCAGCTGCCGTCTGCTCATGCCGCTGCCTGGTCCAGGCCCGCGATGTAGTCGACAACGGCCTGTTCGGTGACGAAGCGGCGGCGCCCGATCTTCACCGAGCGCAGCGCACCGGTGCCGATGAGTTCGTAGTACTTGCTGTGCCCGATCGGGATCAGCTTGCGGACTTCCTGCTCGGTCAGGAGCTTGGACATGGCGGGTACCTCTTCCTATGCGGCGGACTGCTGAGCGAATTCGGGGTCGGGTGGGCCGGGTGGCCCCTCTGCGAGTGCGAGGCGGGCGGCGTCGTACTCGGCGCGCTGGCGGATCCGCTCGGAGACCGTGGCGATGATCAGGTGCGAGCGCGGGGGAGCGTCCTTATCGCCGGGTCGGACCAGGCTGATGCGCAGCTCGGGGCGTTCGGGGCGGGTGATGCCGACCGCGGCGAGGGTCTGGCGGATGAACTCCGCACGGTCGGCCTTATGGTCGACCACGGTCTTTCCGGTCCACAGCCCGGAAGCCAGCACCCGCTGACCAGGCAGGCCGAGAGTGTCGCGGCGGTGAGCCTTGCCCTTGCACCGGCCGGGCACCATCTTGGCCTTCGCGCCCTTGGGCACGATGCCGAAGCGCAGCCACACCCCGCAGGTCGGCGAGCACGGGGTGCGCTTCAGCTCCTCCTCCAGGCGGTCGTAGTGCACGGCCACCCGCGTGCTGTCGGCGGACAGAATCTCGCCCACCGACTTGGTGAGGTACTTGGTCAGGTAGCGGACCTTGCGCTCCTGCTCATCGGACCCGGCGAGGATCTGCACCGGCTTCGACTGCTCCCCGAACCGGATCGTGTGCGACGGCTCCAGCTCATCCACGGTGTCCATGACCGCCAGCGCGTCCTCCCACGCGGTGAGCGGGGCGCCGGTGTCCGGGTCGACGAAGGTGTCGGCCTGGTAGTCCCAGACCGGCATGTGCCCGTCGCGGTAGACCTCGCGGTCGTGGTGCGGCCACCAGATGTTGCGGTAGGTCGCCGCAGTGACCTGCTTGAGCACCGCATTCGGCACACTGCCGCGCAGGGCAACGTGGATGTGCGGGGCGCCGCGCTTCTGCGGCTCCACGGTGGCGAAGTACTGCACGTTCCAGCCCACCGCGCGCCGGAGGTTCTGCACCCACCGATCCCAGAGCGCCTTGAAGTGCACGATGTCCCGAGCGGCCCGGGTGTAGTCGTAGGACTCAGGATCACGCGGAGAACCGTCGGTGACCATCTGCCCGGCACCACCAGGGGTGCGGTTGATCGCTCCGTAGGACGGCAGGGTCAGGGTGAAGAACGTGGACGGCCGGTACTTGCCGCCATACTCCCGGCCCACGGTGGTCTTGGCGACCTTGAGCCGCGGCAGGTCGGGCACGTCGTCGCGGCGCCGAGTGGATTTGGCCTTGCGCTTGGGGCGGGCATCCAGCGGCGGGAACGGGCCACGCACCCCGAGTTCGCGCAACTCCTGGTCCAGCTCGGCCACGAGCGCGGTCACCGATTCGCAGAGTTCGTCGTCTCCGGCGGTGCGGGCGTTCTGGTACTCGCCGAACAGGTGCGCGCGGGCGGCGAGCAGATCATGCTGTGCGGCAGTCGTTTCCGGTGTCGGCACCTCCGGCTCGGCGTCGAGGCACCAGCCTTCCTTGCACTGCATCATCCGCGTGTAGCGGGCTGCCTTCGCGCACGCCGGGCAGACCGAATCGAGGGTCGACTTGCAGGGGGCGCCGATGTAGGAGACCCGGCCGGTGTCCACCTCGACCGCGCGCATCGGGAGGACACGAGCGCAGACGCCTTCCTTGTCGGCGGCGGATTCGGCGATGGCGTCGAGGTTCGGGAGCGCACGACGATCCGCCGCCGTCACCCGGGAAGGTGGCGTCGGCGGAGCATCGTTCACCACCGGGGCGGTGTCGGTCATGCGGCGTCCTTGTCGGTCGAGCCCAGCCCGCCGGGCAGAGGGCGGTGCTCGGGCAGGGCGATGACATCGGCGAGGGAGTCGCCGTAGCGGAGGGCGAGTTCGACGGTGGCCGGACCGGTGATGGTGACGCGGGCAGCGTCGGCGCCGAAGGCGTGGGCCAGGTGCTCGGCGCGGTTCTCGAAGTCGGCCGGGGATTGGCCGGCCAGCATCCGCACCCGCACCACATCGGTGGAGGCGCCGACCGCGACCGAGAGCAGCCGCGGGCAGAAGGTCCGCTCACCCTCGTGGACGACCAGGTTGCAGGCGGCGAGGAGGCGACGCCAGCGGCGGGTGTAGCGCCACCAGGTCAGGAACCGGGTGCGGGCGCGGGCGGTGACCCACCGCTCGAACATCTCCGGACTCCGGTGTCGCCAGAGCATGATCCCCGCGGCAGCCACAAGCCCGAGCCCGACCCCGACCGGCCACCCGAACACCAGCCCGGCGGTGATGGCGAAGGCGAGCGGGGCGGAGATGGCCGGGAACAGGATCGCCCATTTGATCGCCAGGGCGGCGGCGTAGCCGGTGTAGAGCAGGGCGTATCCGGCGCCGGTGAGGATCGCGTCGAACGGGTCGGTGTCGTGCTCGGTCGTGGTGGTGGTCCTGGTGCTCACGGCTGGTCTCCTTCGGAGGGCAGGGGGAACAGTTCGAGCTGTCCCGGGGTCGGGGCGAACGAGGGCATCGGGGCGACCATGCGGCGCCGTTTCCGGATCCCGGCGGCGGCTTTCGCGACGATCGGGTTCACCCCGCTGGCGGGCTCGGGCTGCTCGCTCATGCGGCCACCGCCGTCCCGGGTTCGGTGAGGTGGTCGAGGAGGAAGGTGCCGAGGTGGTGGGTGTAGGCGGGCGGGATCGCTTGGGAGAGTTCGTTTCCGGTCATCCAGTCGATGCCCATGCAGGCCGGGCCGACCCAGGTACCGACGTCGCCGGTGACCGAGATGTTCATGCCCGCGGCGAACGCCTCCCTGCGGGCGCGGGTGCTGGTGCGGACCCGATGCGGGGGATGCCACGGCACCGGCGGCAGCAGCGGGATCCGGGAGTCGATGGCGAACTGACGGTGGCGATAGGTCCGAAGCCCGAACATCGAGCCGCAGAGCACGACGTCGCGGCGCATCCTCGCGCCCATGACGTTCTCCACGATCCACGGCCGCGGCTGGGCGGCCAGCGCGGTAAGGGTGGCGT
>NZ_JBHUXA010000012.1:0-69032 GCF_042669725.1 Nocardia sp. NPDC057227
CGGGAGCAGCACCGCTGCTCCCGCACACCGCAGCCACCGCCGCCCACCTAGCACAACTACTTCCATTCAGAATTAACACCCGCACCGCAACCCCGCAGCTCTCCCCTCCACAACCCACTGCTCCGCTACCCCTCCTCCACAGCCCTCCGTTCTCAAGCACACCTCTTGCATCCAGGGGTGTTGCAATCCGATAACGTCCTGCGGAATCACTCGAATACCCCAAAAATAGGAGAATTCGAGACCTTGAGAGCCGCCTGAAAAAGGCGCTCGATGGATGTATGACCGCGACGATCCACAAAGTCGTGGCAGGCAATGGCTACGAGTACTACCTGCGCAATATCGCCGCGCTCGACACCGACGCGCGCGGGCGCTCCGCGCTGGCCGACTACTACTCCGCACACGGCGAGTCCCCGGGGACTTGGTACGGCGCCGGACTGACCGCACTCGGCATCGTTTCGGGTGCGGAAGTAACCGAGTTGCAGATGGAATCGCTGTTCGGAATGGGCCGCCATCCCGACGCCGAACGCATCGAGGAGCACGCATTCGCCGTCGCGATCGCGGCCGGCGCGAGCTCTGAACAGGCCGACGAAACGGCCGACAAGGCGTCCCGGCTAGGCAATCCATACCGGGTCTACCGGGTCAATTCCAACTTCCAGAAACAGTGCGCCGAGGCTTTTCGGGAACACAATATCGATCACGGCAGCGACCCGGATGCCGCAATCCCTGATGCGGTCCGATCGCAGATTCGGACGCGCATCGCGTTCGACATGTTCGTCGACGAGTACAACCGGCCACCGATAGACGCACGGGAGTTATCGGGCTACACCGCGAAAATTTCGCGGCCCGCTGCGACTGCGGTTGCGGGTTTCGACCTCACTTTCTCGCCCGTGAAGTCGGTGTCCGCGTTGTGGGCGTTGGCCCCGTTGTCGATCGTGCGCAAGATCGAGGCAGCTCATCAGGCAGCGATCGATGACGCGCTGCGCTGGCTGCAGGAGCACGGAACCTTTACTCGGCTGGGTCGCAACGGGGTGCGGCAGGTCGATGTGGACGGCGTCGTCGCGGCCCGCTTCGCCCACCGCGACAGCCGTGCCGGAGACCCGGACCTGCACGAGCACATCCTCATCGCCAATCGGGTCCGCACCGCCGATGGGCGGTGGCGCACCCTCGACGGCGCCGCGCTCTACCGCGTGGTGGTCACGGTCTCCGAGATCTACAACACCCGCCTCGAGCACCATCTGGAGCAGTTGATCGGTGTCGAGTTCGCGGAGCGGCCGGGTACCGACCCCGGAAAGCGCCCGATCCGCGAGATCCTCGGTATTCCCGCGCAGCTGTTGCGGGCGTGGTCGCGTCGCGAGATCGAGATCCGGTCGCGGACCGGCGAGCTCGCCGCAGCCTTCCAGCACGAGCACGGCCGCGAACCTTCCTCGGCCGAAATCCGCGATCTGGCTCAGCGGGCGACCCTGGAAACCCGGCCCGCCAAGCACGGGTTGCGGTCCTTCACCGAGCAACGCCAGGCGTGGCGAGCCGAGGCAGCCACACTGCTGGGCGGGCGTGAAGTAGTCGCCGGGGTGGTCGAGGCAGCGCTTAATCCGATCCGACTGCGCCGGGTTTCGCCGACGCCGGGGTGGATCGCGGCGACCGCGAACCGGGTGCTGGAGGTCGTCGCCGAGCACCGCTCGACCTGGCGCGTAGCCAACATCCGCGCCGAGGTCGAGCGCCAGATCCGCGGCAAAGTCACGGGTGAGCAGTGGGAGTTGACAGCGCAAGCCGTGGTGGACGCGGCATTGGACCCAGCGCGGTCTGTGCTCTGCGGTGACCCCGACTTGGTCCTGGAGCCTGAACTCGGCATCGTCCCAGCGGTGCTGGCCCGCCACGACGGGGCCAGCGTCTACACCCCGGCCGGGACGCAGCTCTACACCTCGGCGGGGATTCTGGCGGCGGAGGCGGCGCTGATCGAGCTGTCCGTGCAGCCCGGCGGCCGGAGCCTCGCCCCCGACATCGTGACCACAGCGGTCCGCGACTACAACACCGCGAACCCGGAACGGCCGTTGCTGTCCGGGCAAGTGGAGGTGATCAAGGGCTTCGCCACCTCCGGGCTGGCCGTGCAATCCGCCAATGCTCCCGCCGGGTCGGGCAAGACCACCGCGATGGCCGTGCTCACCACCGCCTGGCACATCGAGGGCGGTACCGTCCTCGGACTCGCACCGACCGCGAACGCCGCCGCGGTGCTCCGGGATTCGATCGGCGCGCGTTGCGAGACCGTCGACAAACTCCTCGACGCCCTCACCCGCCACACCCCGCGCCCGGGTGATCCGGGGTGGGAACGCGAGATCCCACCGCCGCTGCCGCAGTGGATGCTCGACATCGACGAATCCACCCTGGTGATCGTCGACGAGCACGTGAAACTCGGCACCGGCAAACGCCTGCGCCTACTGCAATACCTGACCGAGCGCGGTGCGGCGGTGCGCTGCATCGGCGACGACCACCAGCTCCCGTCGATCGAGGCCGGCGGCGTGGACGCCGACATGGCCACCGCCGCACCCGAGCACGCACTCACCCTGACCCATGTGGTGCGCTTCGCCTCGAGCGCCGAAGCGACTGCGAGCCTCGGGTTGCGTGAGGGCGACCCGGCAGCGCTGGGCTGGTACCTCGACAACGGCCGCGTCCATGCCGGGCATCTCGGCACCGTCCACGACGACACCTACACTGCCTGGACCCGCGACCACACCGCCGGTCGGACAGCGATCATGCTGGCCGCCAACCACGAGACCGTCACCGCGCTCAACGACCGCGCCCGCACCGATCGACTCTCCGGCACAGAGCCCGGCCCAGAAGTCGTGCTCGCCGACGGGCTCTCGGCCAGCACCGGGGACACCGTCCGTACCCGCCGGAACAACCCGCGGCTGCGGTTCGGGGATCGGGACTGGGTGCGTAACGGCTACACCTGGACCGTCACCGCCGTCCACGACGACGGCGCGATCACCGCCCGCCACCACGCAGCCGGCGGCGCGAGCGTCCTGCTGCCGGGTGACTACGTCGCCGAACACGTCCGGCTCGGCTACGCCGCGACGATCGACTCAGCACAGGGCATCACCGCCGACTCCTGCCATGTCGCACTCACCGGCGCCGAATCCCGCCAACAGCTCTACGTCGCCATGACCCGCGGCGTGCATGCCAACCACCTCTACATCCCGACCGCGCTGGATGGCACCGAGGGCTCCTTCTACTCCGAACCTGCGCTCTTCCCGCGCACCGCCGTCGAGCTCCTGGCCCGCGTGCTCGACCGCGACGGTACCCAGAAATCCGCCCACACCCACCTACGCGACGCACTGGACCCGCACCGCCGGATCGCGCGTGCACTCGACATCTACCTCGACGTCCTCGGCTCGGCGGCCGAAAACGTGCTCGGCCCCGACGCCCTCGCCGGCCTGGACGCGGTCGCGGAATCGGTGCGCGCGCACCTCACCGACAGTTCCGCCTACCCGGTGTTACGGCAACACCTGGCGATGCTCGCCGCCACCGGCGCCGACCCGGTCGCCACACTTCGCGCGGCCGCCGCACTCCGCGAACTCGACACCGCCGCCGACCCGGCCGCGGTGCTGACCTGGCGGCTCGACCCCACCGGCACCGCCCCAGCAACCGGAAGCGGGCCGCTGCCCTGGGCGCCCGGCATCCCGGCCGGACTCGACACCGCTGCCACACAGGCCGATGCCCGCGCACGAATCGTGCGCGAACTCGCCGGCCAGATCCGCTCAGACACCACCACCTGGACCCCCACGACAGCGCCGGTCTGGGCGCGACCGCTGCTGCGGGCCGTTCCCGGTCTGCTCGCGGACCTCGCGGTATGGCGCGCCAGTCTCGGCGTCGGTGAACGCGACCCACGCCCGACCGGCCCGCCCCGCTACAGCCGCCTCGAACGCGAACACCAGCAGCAGCTCGACACCCGAGTGGAAGACGCTCTCGGTGATCTGGCTCGCCCGGCCACGCTGTGGGCCGAGATCGCCGGGCGGATCGAGGCGCGAATTCTTCGCGATCCGTATTGGCCGGTGGTAGCCGAGCGCATCGACCTCGCCGCCCGAACCGGAATCGACATCACCGGCCGACTCACCACTGCTGCCGAGCTGCGCCCACTGCCCGACGAGATGCCCGCCGCGGCCCTGTGGTCGCGCCTGGATCTCGACACCTCCGCCCTCGATGGCGGCAGCACCCTGCGCCCCGGCTGGGTCGACGAGCTACCCGATCTCCTCGGTCCCCGCGTCGCCGAGCAAGTCCTCGCCGACCCGGCGTGGCCGCGAGTCGTGGCCGCCGTCGATCGCGCCACCGGCACCGGCTGGGACCCGGCGAAAGTCATCGCCGCCGCCCACGAACTGCTCGTCACCGCCACCCCAGGCGACGGCACCGGGCTGCGCCCAGACCAGATCGCCGCCGCGCTCGCGTGGCGCATCGACGCCCTCACCCACCCCCACACCGACACCATCGCGCCCGAATTCGAGGAACCCATGCCCCCACTCGAACCCGAACCACCCGGCACCGCACTCACGCCCCCGAGCGGACACCGCGACCCCCGGGCACCCGAGCCGACCGCCGAGACCGATGATCCGGTCAGCGCGGACCTACGCGCGATCACCGCGCTGTTCCACACCGGCGCGATCGCCGAGGCGCGTGCGAAATATCAGCATCTCAGCACCGCGCTCTCGTCCGAACAGCACTGGGTCCTGAACCAGATCACCGACACCCTCTACCAGCTCGCCTTTCCCATCGCTCGCGCCCGCCTGCATCATGCCGCCCGCCAGTACCCGCAGCACCGCGAGCTCATCGAAGCCTGCATCCCCGTCATCGATCCAGGCCTGCACCAGCAGGACTCGACCACCACCCGCCGGCCTCGCGACCGCACCGTCGCGGCGCGCGACCACCGCAACCGCCGAGACCGCGGCCTCATCACCGACTCCCTCACCGACCGCCAGGAACGGGCCCGCCGCGACGAGCAGACCTACCATGACATCCGCGCCGGAGAAGACGACCAGCCCTACCTGCGCCCCGACTCCGAGCAGATCCGCACCGGCTCCGGGGCACCCGAGATCGCTCACATCGACCATCAGCACCCCCACCGGCGCCGCCCCGCCAGCTACCGGCGCGACGAAGCCCCCGACCCGGTCTCCGACGGCTACGCCCTCGACTACGACCACGCAGCCGCCGCCGCAGTCCGAGGACTGACGTGCGTCGAATGCGGAATCGAACGCCACCGCGCCGACACGATCCCGAGCCCACCGCGCCGCAGCGACGACGGACTCTGCCAATCCTGCCGCGACGACCATGCAGCGCCGATCCCCGACCACGATCCCGCCCGTCACCACCACGCCCGCGCGGACCACCTCGCCTCCACCAAACCACTGGCCACTGTGCACGCCATCCTGCGCCGCGATTGGCGATTCACCCCCGCCCCCGACCAGCGCGCCCAGATCGAAGCCTGGGTCCGCGCCCACCCAGTCCCCGACACCGAACCTCCCTACACCCCGCCCCAGCACGATCCGCTGTTCACGCTGACCGACGACGAACTCCACGCCCGCATCGAGGAACTCGAATACCGCCTCGCCCTCGCTGACACCTACACCGACCTCTACACCCCCACCCAGCCCGCGCCCGAAACCCAGCACCTCGATACCGCCGAACTACGCGCACGCCACCGCAAGGCCCAGGACGCCATCCGCACCTGCTACACCGCCGACGACCAGTTGACCGAAGCCAACCGCGCCCTGCATGCCACCCGCAGTCAGCTAGCCACCCTGCGCGAGCAACTCGACACCACCCCCGCCCGCCAGCGCCGCACCCGCCACGCGCGCCGGACCGAGGTCGAGGAACTCGTCAACGAACAGACCAAGCATGAGCAAGCACGAAGGCAGGCACGCGAACACGCTCGCGACGCACGCCGCCACGCCATCAGCCAAGCAGGACCACCCGACACCTGGGAACAAATCCTCACCACCAGCACCGACCAGATCACCGCCCCAGCCACCGCGCCTCACAGCACTGCAGCTGAATACCACCACGCGACAGAGGATTTTCTCGCCAGCACAGCCAACGACATCGACCGCCTCCGAACCGAGCAACAGCGCCGCCACAACCTCGACGCACGGCAGCGACGGATCGAACGCGACCTACGAACCCGACCTCGGGAAACCGCCGACCACACCGAACCGGACCAGCTGCCAGCTCGACCTGGCAGAGATACCGGACTCGGCCTGTAGACCCAAGCCGCCCTCACATAACGCTACCGAGCCAGCAAACGAAAGGCGGCCACTCACTCAACGATGCTGCCGGGAGTGGAACTGCCAGGCGTCGCTGACGATGGTGGCGAGATTGGTGTGCTCTGGTTTCCAGGCCAGTTCCCGGCGGGCTTTGTCGCTGGAGGCGATGCACACCGCAGGGTCACCCCGTCGGCGGTCCGCGGTGCGGACGGGGAAGTCGCTGCCGGTGACGGCGCGGACGGTGTCGAGGACTTCGCGGTTGGTGAAGCCTTCGCCGTTGCCGAGGTTGTAGATGTCGTGGCGGCCGGGCCGGGTGGCGTCGAGCGCGAGCAGGTGGGCGGTGGCGAGGTCGGTGACGTGGATGTAATCGCGGATGCAGGTGCCGTCGCGGGTCGGGTAGTCGGTCCCGTAGAGGGTGAATTCGGGTCGTTGCCCGCTCGCGGCCTGCAGCAGGATCGGGATGAGATGGGATTCGGGATCGTGGCGCTCGCCGAGGTGGATGCCGTCGGAGGTGAGGACGGCGCCAGCGGCGTTGAAGTAGCGCAGCGAGGTGGCGCCGAGGGTGCTGGAGGCGCCACACTCCCCCGCGATGAGCTGGTCGACTGTGGCCTTGGTCGCGGCATACGGGTTCCGGGGCCGGACTTCCGCGGTTTCGTCGAAGGCGGTGTGGCCGTCGCCGGTATACATCGACCCGGTCGAGGAGAAGATCAACCGAGGCACCCGCGCCGCGCGGATCGCGCGCAGAAGCGCGAGGCTGCCTTCGATGTTGTTGTGCCAGTACTTCTCCGGGTTGGTGACGGATTCGGCGACCTCGATGCTGGCGGCGAAGTGCAGGACCCCGTCGAACCCGGCATCGGGGGTGAGGACCTCGGCGACCCGGTGGACCGACAGCTGGTGGAAGGTCGCGGCGGAGGGGAGGTTGGTGGCGTAGCCGGTGGACAGGTCGTCGATGATCTCGACCTGGTGTCCGGCCGCGACGAGTTGGTGGGCGACGACGGATCCAATGTAGCCGGCGCCGCCGGTGACGAGGAGCTTCACGCGCGTCGAGTTCCTCTCTGAGACGGTGGTTATCGGACAATAGCGGTGGCGACGATGTAGCCCTTGGGGTCGCGCCAGCGGAGTCCGGGGTGCGCGTGGAACCAGTCGTGGATGTCGGTGGTCACCGCGTCGAGGATGGTCTCCCGGTGTGGGCTGGCGGGGTCGATGCCGCAGAAGGAGAACAGTGCCTCGGCGAAGCGGATCAGGGGTGCTGGGGTGTCGAAGACCAGGGCGTTTTCACACCGGTCGGTCCGGACCTCGCCGAAGACCTCGCCCATCATCGCCGACAGGGTCATGGAGTTCACGTCGTTGACCATGCCCGCGACGGGGGCGAGGCCGTGCTCGGCGGCCCGGTCGAGGACGAGCCGGCGGGTGCGGGCACAGGTAGCGGGGTGGTTGACACTGATCGCGACACGTCCGCCGGGGCGGGTGATCCGTTCCAGCTCGCGCAGGGCCTTGTCCGGGTCGGGGACGTGGTAGAGCATGTGGCGGGCGGTGACAGCGTCGAATTCGTCGTCGGCGAAGGGCAGGGCTTCAGCGTCGCCGGTGACGGCTTGGACGCCGGGGATCGCGGCGACGGCGGTGACCATGGCGGTGGAGTTGTCCACCCCGACCAGGCGGCCGCGGTGGCCGTGCTGGATGAGGTGGGCGAGGAAGCGTCCGTCACCGCAGCCGATGTCGGCCAGCGCTTCACTCCCGGTGAGTTCGAGTGGGGCGGCAACCGTGGTGAGGGGGTCGTCGGGGTGTTCGCTGTGGCGGGCGTGGGTGTCGATGCGGACCTGCAGTGGGCTGGTGGTGGCGTATTCCGCGGTCAGGGTGGGGCCGGTCGCGGTCATGGGCGGGTGTCCTCCTGGGCGTCGGGTTCGGCTCGGTGGTGCAGGTGTCCGGCTGCCATGGTCAGGATCGGGGTGCTCAGCGCGGTGAGATCGTGGGCCGGGTCGCCGGGGACCGCGATGAGGTCGGCTCCGAGTCCGGCGGTGAGCGTACCGGTGAGATGGCCGATCCGGAGCGCATCGGCCGCACCGCTCGTAGCGAGGTCGATGACCTCGGCCGGGGTGAGGCCGAGGTCGAGGTACGCCGGTAGCGACTGCGGGTAGCGACCGGGCGGGGTGTGCGGGATCCCGGCGTCGCTGCCGGGCACCAGCCGGATACCGGCGTCGAGCATGACCCGCAGGTGCTCGCGGCGTACCGCCCAGGGCAGTCGTCCGGTCGCGGTGCGGGCGAGGTGGTTGATGGTCGGGCAGACCGGGATGTCCCGGGCAGCGATCTCGCGGACCAGGCCGGGGTCGAGGTCGAACCCGGTCGCGGTCATCCAGGTGCAGTGCTCGATCGAGTCGACCCCTGCGGTGACCGCTTGCCGGATCCCGGCGGTGCCGTGGGCGTGCGCGGCCACGGGCAGCCCGTGGTCGTGGGCGGCCTCGACCGCGGCACGGATCTGGGCATCGGTGAACTGCGGCTCGTAGGGCGAACTCGCTCCGCTGGTGGTGAATCCGCCGGTGATCATGACCTTGATCCAGTCCGCGCCGTGCAGGGTGTTGACCTCGACGAGGTTGCGGATGGCGGTGCAGGTGTCCATGGCGCCGCCGAGTGTGTGGCAGTGCCCGCCCGGCACGGTGAGTGGGATGGTGGCGGTCAGCACCCGCGGTCTCGGGTTGGTCTGTGTGAGGGTGTCGATGTCGACGTAGCGGGGCGCGCCGAGGTCGCGCACGGTGGTGACGCCCGCGGTGAGCAGCTCGGTGAGCCCGCTGCGGATGGTGGCGGCGACCTCGCGCCACGCGAGCGGCCCGCTCGCGGTCGGCGGGACGGTGGCACCGCCGAAGGCCAGGTGGACGTGGGCGTCGACGAGGCCGGGCAGGACGGTCGCTTCGGGCAGGTCGATCCGCATCACCTCCGGGGTGTTCCAGGCTGGGGGCAGATCGGTGGCCGGTCCGGCCCAGGCGATCCTGCCGTGGTCGATGGCCACGGCGCCGGGTGCGTGGACGGCACCATGGCCGGTGCGCACGCGGGCTGCGGTGATGACGCGCGTTGTCACGACGGCCGCCGCGCGGTGTGGCGGTCGGGGTCGGCGAACATCTCGATCACCAGCGTTCCCGGCGTGACGACGGCCGAGTGCGGCTCCTGGTCATTCAAGCTGAAACTTCCTCCTTCGCAGATGGTCTGGGTGCTGGTGGCGGTGGTGAGGTCGACTTGGCCGGTGATGACCACGCCGATCTGGGGGCCGTGCTGGTGGCGCGGCACGCGCGCCCCGCTCGCGAAGTGCCAGAACACGACTTGGCCGTGCGCACCGGCAAGCAGGTAGCCGCGGCTGCCGGGGAACGGGCTGTCGACGACGGGCAGCATTCGCACCCAGTCTGGCCATTCATCCATGCCGGTGCGTCGATCCTGTCGAACTGGCCGTAGAGGTCGGGCCGGTGTAGGTGGTGACGGGGCAGGCGCCGAAGTTGTGCGGGCCCAGGTGGTGGTAGTAGTCGGCGCGCAGGCGCTGCAGGCGCGCCCGGAGCACTCGGTCGGGGTGGCCGGTGCAGCGTCCGAACTCCGACGGCGAGATCGCGGCCAGCGCATCGAGGTCGGCGAGCGCAGTGGGCACGGTGTCTCGGTCGATCGCGGTCAGGGTGACGTGCAGGGCCGCGGCGGCCGCGCACCGGAACCGAGGCGGGCCGTACAGGATAAACGTGGCGGCAAGGATCGCGCGCTGGAAGCCGTCGAGCAGATGGATCCCGGCCGGGACGGTGTGCAGCCCGGTCAGCAGGGCGGGGTGGGTGGCGGCGGTGCCGAACAGATGCGCGGCGGCGGTGAGGACCAGCTCGTAGGTATGGGCGGGAGCGAGCGGCATCGGGTGGCTCTGTTCGCGGGCGCCCACCAGCGCTGCGACCTCGGCAGAACCCAATACCGCGGATGCCCGCCGGTCGGTGATCAGGCTGCTGTAACGCTGTGGGCCACGCGGCTGCCCGCCGCTGCAGGTCAAGGCGCGCAGCGCTTCCAGTGCCGTCTTTGTCTGCCACGGGCTCGCACCCGGCGGGTGGTCGGGGCAGTAGATCCGCGCGAGCTGGTGGGTCAGCCCCTCCATGCCTTCGCGAAGGCCGATGCGCGAGTTCGCGAGCCCGACGGGGATGGGTCCGGCCAAAGGCCGGGCCGCCGCATGGTGCAGGTCGGCGCCGAACCTGCCCGTGACCCGCCCCAGGTCCTGGCGGGCGACGGTGAACACGGTGCTGTCGATGTCGGGGTGCGCCGCCAGCACCGCGCGGGTGAACCGCTCGACCTGCCCGAGTTCGTCGTGGCCGTCGCAGATGGCGACCAGATCGGCGTCCGACCCGAGCCGGTAGTCCGTGCCGGTGCGCCGCAGGGCGGGTTCGCCGCGCGCCAGCGACCCGGAGACGCAGACGCTGGCGTGCTCGCCGAGGTGGCGGCGGGCCTGGTCACGCACGGTGCGCACGTAGCCTGCGAGGTGCCCGGCGACCTTCTGGCGGGCTGCAGGCGGGATGGTGGCAGTATGGGAGAACCAGTCGAGGTCGGTCACGGGCAGCGCCTGGTCGCGTCGATGATGGCCGACATCTCCCGTCCGCCGAGGTCGAGTTCCATTGCCCGCGAGAATGTTTCATCTGCGGCGGTGATCAATGGGGCGGGGTGCCCGTCGAGGGCGGTCACGGTGTGGCGGAGGTCTTTGGCGAGCACGGCCACCGAGCAGTCGGTCGGTGGGTGCTCGCCGGTCAGCATCGCCACGCCGTAGGCGTCGGCGACCGGCGCGGCCCATCCGTACCGTGACCACACCTCCAACAACTGCCCGGTGTCGAGGCCCGACGCCTGGGCGGCGGTGAGAGTTTCGGCCAGTCCGGTCAGGATCACCGCGGCAAGGGCGTTGTTCAGCAGCTTAGTCGTCGCCGTGGCCCGGGCGTCGCCCGTTGCCACCACCTCCGCGGCGACGGTCCGCAACCACGGCTCCGCGGCGGCGAGGTCCTCAGCGCTACCCGCGGTGAACGCCACCAATGTCCCGTTAAGCGCGCCTGCCCGGCTGCCGGTGACCGGCGCCAGCACCGGCCGCGCACCGGCCGCCACAGCCTCACGCATCCAGTGCTCGGCGTAGCCCGGCGACAGCGTCGAGGATTCGATCACCACGGCGCCCCGCGCGGCGGCCAAGGCGCCCCCGGGGCCGAACCACACCGCCGCACTCGCAGCGTCGTCGTGGACGAACGACCACACCACCTCGCCTTCTTCGGCGGCCTGGGCAGGGGTAGCGCAC
Organism: Nocardia sp. NPDC057227; assembly: GCF_042669725.1. Classification (NCBI taxonomy): domain Bacteria; kingdom Bacillati; phylum Actinomycetota; class Actinomycetes; order Mycobacteriales; family Nocardiaceae; genus Nocardia; species Nocardia sp. NPDC057227. Next base: position 11,521 of record NZ_JBHUXA010000012.1, read on the forward strand.
AGGACGGCGGGGCCGTCGATCGCGTCGAGTGTGCGGTTGTAGCGGCGCAACTCGAACCCGTGGGCGTCCAGGCGGGCGGCGACAGCGTTGGCCATGATCCCGGCGCCGAGCAGCGCGGCAGCGCGGGGTTCACTCATCAATATCGTCCTTACCGTAGAGCAGCCATACCATGGTCGGCTGCCACTCGAAGCGGACCTCGAGCTGCGGGTAGCGGGCGGCGACGTCGACCGAGGCGATGCACGCCTGGACCTCGCCGTGGGCGGCGGCGCGGGCGGCCAGTGGCTTGGCGGTGACCGGTACCAGCCGCGCGCCCGAGGCGTAGCGGGCGGCGAAGACCCGGGTCGCGGGATGGGCGGCCACCGTCGTCACCGGCGCGCCGGGGGCCAGATCGCGGCGGACGGCCAAGCACATCGGCTTGGTCAGGCTCTCCCAGCACCGGTGCAACCGCAAGGTTCCGGTGTGGGCGAAGTGCTGATCGGCCCAGGAGTCCACCGCCCGCTCGCGCGCATCAAGGGCCAGGTACCCGGCCGCTACCAGCGCCCGCACCCCGCCCACGGTGGCTGCATTCATCGCCTCGGCGAAGGAATCGACCAACCGCACCGTCGAACTATGTTTGCGCGCTTCAGTTTCGGCGTCGGTCCCGGCCGGGCCGAGGGTCACGATCGGGGTATCGGCGACGGACCCCGCCGGTACCTGTTCCTCCATGCTGATGGCGCCGTTCGGGCAGCACGCGGCTGCGGCCCGTGCCTGCTCCATGCTCACCGGGTTGTCGGCGGCGGTGGCGATACCGTCGGCCAAGCGCACGTGCTCGCCGAGGATCGGCAGGCAGACCCCGGTGCCCGCACAACGGGCGGGGTCGATAGTCAGGCCGGTGTCCACGTGACCTCCAACCGCTCCAGCGAACGCACCACCCGCCCGCGCCGCCAACTCCCGGTGTCGGCAAGATCGGCCAGGCGCAGCCCCGGTAACCGTGTGACCAGGACCTCCAGAGCAATTCGTGCTTCCAGCCGTGCCAGGCCCGCGCCGACGCAGTAGTGCGTGCCGTGCCCGAAAGCCAGATGCGCGACCCGGGAGCCGCGATCCAGGACGAGAGTGTCCGGGTCGGCGAACACCAGCGGGTCGCGCCCGGCAGCGTGCATGGCCGGGATGACCGCTTCCCCGGCGCGCACCAGCACCGGGCCCAGCTGCACATCGTCGGTGGCGACCCGGGTGAAACCCCCGCCAACACCGACCGGCACGAACCGCAACAGCTCCTCCACCGCCGCCGGGATCAACTCCGGCCGCGCAACCAGCGATCGGTAGAGGCGCGGGTCGCGCAGCAGTGCGAACAGCGCGCTGGACAGGAACACCGCCGGTGATCCGCGCCCGCCGATCAGGCAGGCGATGATCAGATTCGCGACTTCCTCGTCGAGCTCCGGAGACTCCCCCACCCTGCCGAACAATCCCGTCGGGTTCTGCGCGGCGATCGCCCGCGTCAGCGACTCGAACTCCGCCCGCGCCTCAGCCTGCGACTCCGCCGTCGCATCCCGGGCCGTCAACGCATCGCCCAACGCGAAGACCCGCTCGCGGAACTGCTCGGCGACGTCGAAGAGCTCGCACACGACCACGGCGGCGAACGGATCGGTGAACCCGGCAACGAGGTCGACGCGCCGGCCGGTGGTGCCGAGGTCGTCGACCAGCCGATGCGCGAGCACCGATATCGCCGGGGCCATCGCGGCGATCCGGCGTGGGCTGAACAGCGGCGCGATCAGCAGACGCAGCCGGGTGTGCCGGGGCGGATCGCTCGCAAGGATCGCGGCAGTGGGCAGCACCTCGGTCGACAGCCGCGCCACCTGCGCCCGGTTCGCCTGCTCACGCGAGAACCGTGGATCAGCCAGCACTTGGCGCACCAGCGCGTGATCGGTTACCAGCCAGCCGCGCGCACCGCTGGGCAGCTCCACCGCCGCGACCGGACCGGCACGACGGTAGTCCGGCTCCAGGTCCAGAGTGTGAACGTCGCCGAACGGATACCGCTGCGCCGGGCACGCGGTCAACGATTCCTCCGTCGTCATTGCTGTGCCTGCTCTCCGGGGCGTTGCCCGGCCGTGCGGGCAGGGACGCGGGCCACCGCCGAGTAGAAGGAGACACGCTTGTCCCGGAAGGAAGTGCCGGTGCTTGGTTCGGAGCGCTCGGTGCTGGTGAGGCGGAGTTCGGGCTCGGGCTCGGCCGGGTGCCATCGGTGCGGGGGCGTGATGTTCGGTTCGATCAAGTCGAGGCCGGTGAAGAAGCGCGCGATCTCATCGCGGGTCCGGGTGCGGACCTCGATGCCGCGGTTTCGGTAGACCTCGGCGGCCGCGGCGGTGCCCTTGGGGTCGAAGTCGCCGGTGGCGTGGGTGATGAGCACGTATGAGCCTTCGGCGAAAGCGCTCAGCAGGGTGTTCACCAGCTCATACGGGCGGTGGTGGTCGCCGATGAAGTGCAGGATCGCGATCAGCGAGAGCGCGACCGGCCGCGACAGGTCCAGCGTCGCGGACAGTTCAGGGGCGTTCAGGATCGATTCCGGCCGGGTGAGGTCGGCGTCCAGGTAGGCGGTGCGACCGGCCGGGGTGCTGGTGAGCAGGGCGCGGGCGTGGGTCAGCACGATCGGGTCGTTGTCGACATAGAGCACCCGCGCCCGCGGCACCACCGATTGCACGACCTGGTGCAGGTTCGGCTCGGTAGGCAGCCCGGTGCCGATATCGAGGAACTGATCCACCCCCTGCTCGGCCAGGTACCGGACAGCGCGGACCATGAACGCTCGGTTCGTGCGCGCGGCGTACTCGATGTGGGGGAAGACGAGTTTGACCGCGTCGGCGGCTTGCTGGTCGACGGGGTAGTTGTCCTTGCCGCCCAGGTAGTAGTCATACATTCGGGCGCTATGCGCCGCGTTCGCATCGAGACCGGGCCGATGGGTCACCGGTAATCACTTCCTTCAACTGGATCAGAAGATCGATAGATCAGAGGCTGCAATGGCTTTCGCTGTGCCAACGCCGTGAGGGTTCGGGCTGGCGGGTCAGAGGATGGGGTCGGTGACCGGGCGCCCGCTCAGCACCTCACCGAGCGCGCGAGTCCCGTCGAGTCCGAGGAACTCGTGCGCGAACAGTGCATCGAGGTCCGCGCACCGTTGCTCGATCACCTCCGGTTGGCCCGGGGCTGGTTCGTAGTCGCAGCGAATACGGTCTGCCATCTGCCAGCTCTGCCGCGCGGCCCCACTCGCGTGAGCTCGGCACCACGCCCGCTCGAGTTCGCTCCACGGTTCGCCGGTGTCGATGTGGCGGTCCACCGCCTCGGTCAGCTCTCGCAAGTGGGTCTTGGCATAGAGGACGTGAGTCGCGTTGGCAGCCAGGAACTCCGGTCGCGGCACGGCGCGTTCACCGCTCGCGGTCAGGACGTAGTCGAGCAGCGACCGCGCCACTCCGACCGCGACCGCGGCGGTGAGCGCGCACAGCCGAGGCACGATCGGCTGCCCGTAGCAGGGCCCCGCGGCCAGCGACCCGGGTTCTGCGTGTTCGCCTTCGAGCAGTGCGGACAGAGGCATGCCCCGATGTGCGGGCACGACCTTCTCCGACAGAGATATCGAGCGGGTGCCGAGGCCGGGAAAGCCGCGGGCGGCGCGCTTGCGGGGCTGAATGGCGAATTGTTCCCGGGCGACCAGCAGCATCAGAGTCGCGCCCGCGTCGATGCGCGCGGGTACCAGGATCCAGCCCGCCCGGCGATGGCCCGGGCAGACCCAGCGCCCGCTGACCCGCCAGCCCCCGACGACCGGCACCGCCCGTGCGGCCGGACCGACTGTCGAGAACGCCACGCTCAGATGCGGGATCGGCGAGGCCACGACGGCGTTCCAGGCGTCGTCGCCGAACGCGACCGCTATCGGCGGTGTCGCCAACCGCAGCGCCGTCACCGCGCCCAGCGCCGAGTCGATCGCGGTCAGTTTCGCGACGACTTCGCATTGGGTGGCGATGCTGTGCGTGTGGCCGGTTTCGGGAGCGGACAACGCGGTCAGCTGCAAAGCCTCCAGAGCGTTCATCGCCTTATCGCTCAGGTGCCCCAGCGACCGGAAACGTGTCGCCTCCTCCGTCAGGAGATCGGTCAACGCCCCGACCGCGCTGACCGGATCCTCACCCAGCATGACCGAGTCCATATCGGTCGTGGCCCCGCTCACGCGTCCACACCTTCGCGCACGGAGTTCAGCTCGACCGGCAACAACTGGTGGCCGCAGGAGATGAAGGTATCCAGCGTCGGCAACCGCGCCGGCTCGCCGGCCAGCTTCATATCCGGGAATCTGGCGAACAGCGCAGGCAGAGCAATCGCGGCCTCGAGCCGGGCCAGGGGCGCACCGAGGCAGAAGTGCGGGCCGTATCCGAACGACAGATGCTCGAATGAGCTCCTGCTTGGGTCGAAGCCGTCGGGGCCGGGCTGGTCCGAGCTGCGGTTGGCGGCGGCGATGGCAGCGATCAGGGGATCGCCTGCCACGATCCGCCGCCCCTCCACCTCGAGGTCGGTCACCGCATAGCGCAAGGGCAGATTCGCCACCGGCGGGGCGTAGCGCAGCGTCTCCTCGATCAGCCGGGGCCAGTCGACGCCGCCCACGTGTACCTGAGCGAGCAGTTCAGGGCGGGTCAAGACCTGGTAGATGGCCTGATCGATGAGGTTGACCGTCGTCTCGATCCCGGCGGTGATGATCAGCACGAGAGTGTGGAGCAGTTCCTGCTCGCTGAGTCGGTCGCGGTCGTCGTCGCGGCGGGTGATCAACAAGCTGGTCATATCCTCCCCCGGCTCGGCGCGGCGAAGCGCGACCAGCGTGGCCAGCAACTCGACCATCTCGGCGAGATTCTCCTGCGGATCACGGCTCGGAGCGAAGATCTCACCCACGCAGGCCCGCAAGTCCGCCTGCAACTCGCCCGGCACCCCCATCAACGCCGCGATCACCCGCAACGGCACCTGCGCTGCGTACTCCTCACGAAGATCCACCACCTCGCCGTGCGGGCGCTCCGTGAGGCGATCGAGCAGCTCGCCGGTGATCTGCTCGATCTCCGGCGTCAGCGCCGCGGTCCGCCGCGCGGTGAATGCCGGCGCGACCAGCTTGCGCAGTCGCTGATGGTCAGAGCCGTGGGCGGTGAACATGTTCCGCACCCGCACCCAGGTGCTCAGCGGCCAGTCCTCCGGAATGTCTCCGGCGATGAGCGCGGGCCAGTGCTGGCAGGCGTCCTTGCTGATCCGCGGGTCGGTGAACAGTTGCTTGAGCAACGCCGGCGCGGTGATCGCCCACGCGCGAACCCTCCCGGGCAGCAGGACCGGAACCAGCGGACCCGCCGCCCGCAGCCGGGCAGCTTCCCCGGCGATATCGGCACCGGTCACATCGAAGGCATAGGGGTCGGGGGCTGAATCGAGATCGGTCGTCATACCGGCTCCATATCGAGGTTCGGTCGAAAACAGGGGGTAGGCAGAGCAAGGCGAGCTCCGATACGGGCGAAGGCCCGGATGAGGATCAGCGGCGCGGAGTCCACGCCACCGGCAGGGCTTCGAGCGCACGGTGGAACGGGCCGGGCCGCCACACCAACTTCCCCACCGGGCAGGCGAGGCGTAGTTCCGGCAGGCGGTCGAGCAGCTCCTCCACCGCGTCGATCGCCACCTGGATCGCCAAATCCCGAGCCGGGCACGCATGTGGGCCTGCCGCGAAAGCCAAATGGGCAGTGTTATGGGAGTAATCGATTCGCCCGCTGGCGTCCGGAGCCCGGGTGATCCGGGGATCGGTATTGCAGGCCGCCATTCCGATCAGTACCGGCTGACCAGCGGGCAGGGTGATGCCGTGGACCGGGCCCGCCCGGCCGCCGGGTGCGATCAGCCCGTCGATCGGGATCGGCTGCACCGGATAGCGAACGCACAAATTCGCCAAGGGCGAATCCCGGAACAGCACCTCGTGCAGCGCCTCCTCGGCCGTGCACGAATGACTCACCAGCGCATCACCGAACCGGCGATCGGTCAGCAGCAACAGCACCGTGTTCACCACCAAGTGCTGCAACGGCTCGAGCGCCGCCGCATACATCGTCAGCAGCTGTTCCCGCAGCTCCCGGCGACCCATATCCGGTGCGTGCCGCATCAACGCCGTCGGGACATCATCCCCCGGCTCCGCACGTCTGAGGTCGATCAACGCACCCAGCGACCCATCGAGAACACCGTTGACTCGCCGCGGGTCGGCCTCGGCATCGAACATCGCCGCCAGCCCCCGCGCCAGCTCGACACCGAGCTCCGGCGGGCAGCCCATCATCGAATTGATCGTCGACAAAGCCAGCGGACCGGCGTAGTCCGCGACCACGTCCATCCGGCCCCGCTCAGCGACCGCCTCCACCAGCTCGCGAGCGTGCCCGGCCACCACCTCGTGCAGCCGGTGCAGATCCACCACGCCCAACGCCGCCTTCGTGGCCCGCCGGTAACGCCCATGATCGAAACCATCGGTCCGCAGCGCGTTCCGGCGAGGCTCCATCATCGGCCTGACCGGACAGCTCCCGCTGACCGTGTCCACCCACCCACCCGGATCTGCACGAAACCGCTCCGCGTCGTACAAGATCCGCACCGCCCACTCCCACCCGATCACCAGCGTGGCGGGCACTCCGGGCGCCAGCTCGACGCGAGCGAAGTCGGGGTCATACCGGCGCATCTCCGCGTAGACGGCATGCGGATCCCGCGCGTACTCGGACGAATGCAACGCGAATACCGGCCCGTTCAAGCCGATCGGTCCGGGATGTTGAAGGACAGGGCACCCTGGTGGCGCGAAATCCTGGTTGAGTGACATTCGAGGGTGACTCCTCCACAGCAGCGACATCGTGCGCTGAATCGCGCACCCGCCGGGCGATCTGTCGAACTTCGTCTTTGGGGGCAGTTGGGTGCCACAGCCCGGCGCGGGGCCGATGACTCACAGCCAGAGCGCTGCGCATGGCAGCGGGTTCAACATGTCGGTGACAATGTCGTCGATCCGGACTCTGGCGATCTGGCGAGCTGCAGCCGCTGCCGCGAATGTGCGAGCCACCGGTGCCAACGCTTTGTAGTCCAGCCGCACGTCCGGGAACCGGTCGAAGCGCACCTCCACGTGAACTACCTCGCCGTCATCGACCGTCGGCCCTCGAGGACAAGAAGGTGATCGGTCAATGCGAGAGCCTTTGTTGCATGTGAAAAGCACCGCCGCGCCTCATGCCTCGATGATTCGGACGGTCGCAGGGACCGGTTCCACGGAGTTGCTCATGAACCCAGCGTTGCGCGGCAAATCGGTGCCTGGAACGTAGCGATTTGTAATCCACCGACCAGCCCGGAGTAGCGTGAGCAGCATGGTCGAGCCCCCGAGGACAGCCGACCACGGCGCGGAGATTGTCTACGAGGCACAGCCGTGGATCCGGGTGGATCGCCACCGAATCACGACCCCGGACGGTGTCGAGCGTCCACACCATGCGGTCCGGCTGAATCCGGTCGCCATCGTGACAGCGATCGACCGACATGGTCGCGCCTTACTCCTCCACCGGCACCGCTGGATCGTCGACAAGGTCGGTTTCGAATCTCCCGGCGGCATACTCGAGCCCGGCGAGAAACCGTCGGAATGCGCGCGCCGGGAGATGCTCGAAGAAACCGGGTTCGAAGTCGACGATCTTCGGCTCGTGGCCGAGCTGGAGCCGATGCCTGGACTCGTCGAGACTCCGCACCACGTGTTCGTCGCGGGCGTCGCCGTGCAACGGGGCCTTCCCACCGATCATGAGGAGGCCGCCGAGCTGATGTGGATACCGCTCAGCGATACCTCGCGGTTACTGACGGCTGGAAGGGTGCTCGGCGCCGGAACCGCCATCGGACTGATGTCAGCCGCCGCCCTATTCGGCCATAGGCAGCGGCCTGACTCGCCTGGCCAAGAGCTGGTGACGCCGCCGCAATCGCACTGAACCCAGTGCCTCCACCTCGGATGCGGCATGCGCCAGGGTGGTCCCCGCTTCACCAGGCTGCCGAGCTGCCAACTGGGCCTCGACCAGATCGAGGCGTTGCCCGCAGCGCGCCCTGCTGAAGTCCGAGGGCATCGCCCTCATCGAGTCGATGATCGCCCGCTCGGCGCCCGAGTCTCCGAGTCGCGCCAGGACATGACCAGTCCATCGCATGAGATGGACCTGGTCGTGAAAAAGGAAAGGAATCGACCGCGCCTCCTCTACATCAGCCAAGTTGAGATACTTCTCCGCTCGCCGCAACGCGGCGAGCGCCACCGGACCCGCGTTCGGAACGTGCGTTGCTACCTGCGCCGTCGTGGCGGCCAGCCACGACTTCATCGTCGCTGGCAGACCAGCCGACTGCCGCTCGATCGAGTCGGCCTTCGCGAGAGCGGCCCTGACCCGGCCACTCTCCGCGAGAAGAACCGCGTGCTGAGCAGAAGCGTGCACCGCGAGCACGGGACTGTCGGCTCTGGAAGCAGCAACATCGGCAGCGACGTAGTGCCGCTCCGCAGATGCGACATCTCCGAGGTCGGAGTCCTGCCAAGCGGCGAGCGATGCGGTGTCGGCCTGCACGCGAGCAATGGTCCGGCGGTCAACTCCGGAAGCCGAATGCCACATCGCCTCCAGAGTTCCGACGTAGTGCGAAGTGGACTGACGGACGTTGACCGCTCCCAGCCTGCGATCCAATCGGCGCAGGCTCTCCATGTGCTGGGTCAGAAGATCAAATAGCGAATCGCCCTCGCTCGCCACACCCGTGTCGGCGGGCTGCCTCTCCGATGGCTCCAGCACATCGCGGAGAAGCTGTTCGTGCGCCGGGTGCGGGCACAGATGCCCATTCTCCCACCTCGAAATGGAGACCCGGAGGCTCGAAGGAGCGGGCAGTTCGACTCCGACCTGCGCGGCGCGTGCTTGCATCGCATTCATCAAGCGCGTCTGTGACCAGCCACGTTTCCCCCGGAGAAGCCTGATCCTGTCCCCGTCCAATCGGCCCGTTGCCGAACAGCACCCTGCTCCCAGCACCGCCCCACCATCCGACATCGAGACCTCCTCACACGCGATTGCACCGCGACGTCGTCCCCCTATGCGCGGATAGGACCTCCATTCGGACGGCGGCTGGGGCACGCCGCCCGCTGGAAGTGAATAGAGAACAGCATGAGATGGGTGCACGTGACCGACGTACGCTGTTGACAGACAGCAGATCGGGGAAGTGTCAACGACGGGGCGGGTGCGCGGTGGATGCGACGGCATCAGCATTGCTTGGTATGAACACTGGCCGAACGGCGAGGATCCTGAAGCAGCTCAGGACCGGCAACGGCTGGAGCCTTCGCGAACTCGCCGCAAAGCTGTACTGCGACCACTCGCTGCTCTCCCGAGTCGAATCCGGTGACCGGTGGCCCAAGGACCGAGGGTGGGTCGAGCAAGCCGACATCGTCCTGGCCGGCAAGGGCCAGTTGGTCGCTGCGTGGGACGCCGATCAACGTGAGTTCGCGCGACGAGCGGACACCGTGCGCATGTTGGACCGAGCGAAACGGGAATCCGAAGCCCTCTTAGCGCTTCCCGACGCCGTCGACCTGGAAGCGATCAACGACGGGATCAGCGGCATCGCTGACTCGGCACGGTTCGAGCCGTACGACCGGACGCTCCAACGCTCACTCGAACTACGCACCGAACTCACCCGCCGCGTCCGAGCCGGAGCTCACACCCCTGAGCAACTTGGAACGCTCTACACCGCGCTCGGCCGAGTCTGCGGTGTGCTGGCCTACCTCACCCTCGACCTCGGCCAAGCCGACACGGCGCGGGTCCACGCGCAGGCTGCCTTCACACTCGGCGAGCGCGCCAACCACGACACCCTCCGGGCGTGGGCGCGCGGCACACAAGCTCTGGCCTGGCGATTCACCAAGAATTTCGAGGCCGCGCGAGACGCAGCAACAGACGGCCTCAACTACGTCAGCCAGACAACCGGGACGATGGAGTCCCGTCTCCTGTGCGGACTCGCCGCGTCGGTCGCCAATCTGGGTGACTCACACCGGGCTCTGGCGCTACTCGATGACGCCGACCGCGCTCGCGACCACGCCAGTGCCGATGAAATCTCCGGACTTTTCAGTTTCAGCGAAGCCAAACAGATCTACTACCGGGGCTTCTCGCTGATGTGGGCTGAAGAACCACAGCTGCTCCGCAAATCCGTTCGCGCTTCCGAGGACGCTATCCGAGCGTGGCAGGCGCAGCGTTCACCGGGCGACGAGATGCTCTCGCACATCTATCTCGCATCCGCAGCCGCGCGACTCGGCGATCTCGACGCGAGCCTCGCCGCCGTCGCGCCAGTGCTGGAGACCCCCATCAGCGCACATTTCAGCTGGGTACGGAAACGTCTCAACCAACTCGACGCTCTACTTGCCGCCCACTTCCCCAACTCGAGCGCTGCCGCAGCTGCCCGCGAGACGCTGCAGGCATACGTATTGGCCGCATGAAAGGCACCGCACGACCAGCGGCGACCGACAACTGCGTGATCTGTCTGTGCCGCATTCGGCCCCCGGCATCTGCGGCGGGTCGTCACATCCGGAATCGCGCGCTCAGCCAGAGTGCCCACAGCGGTTGGAGCATCGGTCAGAGGTGCAGGCCCAGATCCGGCGTTCGCCTTCGGCGGTAGTCGCCCGGTCGACGAAAATTGAGCGCCGTCGCTGCTGTCGAGGGTGTACGGGACGACGATCTGTAGCGCGGTTCCTTCGTCACCCTGAACGGCTCAGAGGACCCATGCCCGATCGCGAACGAGGCCGCTACCAGGCTGAACCCTCTGATTCCACGCTGATCCTGCTGCCGTCCCGTCGTTGAATCCGATCTCGCAGTCAGTTCCCGCGGGCCACGGGCGGGCGCGCCACGACGGAACCCGCCACGCGGACGGCGGCGTCGCCCCCGCGGCCGGCGCGCCCCTCATTGCCGTCAAGGAACCTACGAAATCGTCCACTGGCGCACCGCTCGGACCCTGGGTCGTCGTCCTCGGCGCTACTGCTCGCCGTCGACGACTACGAGTACGACTAGTTCTCCAGGATCGCGGACATAGCCTCTGGCGAGGCGCGACGGCTACACCATCCTTGGCCGCAGTGCGTAGCCGGGCACCAGCTGATCGCGCACCTGCAGCAGCGCCCGGCCATCCGCGTAGCGCAGGGTGTAGTCCACCCGACCCATCCAGAACCCGTCCACCGTCGGCACCCAGTGCGTCAGCTGGCCGCGCACCTCCCCGGCGAACTCCACCCCCGAGCCGTTCACCCGCCGCGCGGCACCAGGGTCGCGGACCAGGACCGCATCCAGGCGCACCCATACCGGCGCTGCCGGGGTGAGTGCCATGCGCTCCCAGTGCCCGGCCGGGTTGGCGAATCGGGGCTGCGGGGCGGTGCCCTCGGTCCGCGGCCCCGACTCTTTATTCGAACGCATGTGCGAATACTAGAGGGTCTGTTTCGCCGGAGTCCGGGTCATGGTCGAAGTCGGTCAGCACGTCCGTGTCGGGGCAGCACGGGCTCTAGGTCTTCGTCACGCTGGAGTTCCACGACAACAACGTGCGCATCGCCTGCGCCGGTATGCAACCCGTTGGACCCCCACAGATCAGAGCTGTGGGTCGCGATCAAGGCTGGGGACTGAATGCCCGGGTGCTTCAGCGTGCGGCTGCTGGCTGTCCCAGGCAGAGACTTCGGTGTCCAGCGTCTGGGGTAATGCTGCGGCGATCGCCGCGTCCATACCTTCGCCCGGCTGCGCCTCCGCGGTGCCGAGCGCGCGGCGGGCATGCTCGACAAGCGCGCCGGGAGCTGTGAGGTCGGCGCCTGCGCTAGGTACGACTCCGACGCCGCGGCCGGTGCGACGGAGGGATCGGATGGACTGGCGGGCGTTATCGGCGATTCCGATGGTCGCGTGGTTGCGCCATTCGGTGTCGAGGTCGTCGGGGGTGTAGTCGCGGTAGAGAAGAGCTCGGGTTTCGGCTTCGGCCGAGGCGGTCCGGGCGATTCGTCGCCGGAGTTTGTCGGGTAGTCCGTGGGCGTCGGCGGTCGCGATGGCGCGGGTGTGGAGTGCTGCCATGTTGCGCCGGAGTTGTTGCGCGGCAGCTGGTTCGGGTTCGATGGTCCCGGCGGTGGCTAGCTGGTGTTCGCGGGCGGCGGTGAGGGCGGCCATGTCGGCGATGCGGCGCATGTCGCTGTCGACGCGGGCGGGGCTGGCGCGGATGTCGGATGGCTGGGGAGTCGGCAGAAGCCGGTCGGGGTCCCAGGGGCGTCCGGTTTGGCCGGTGCGGCGGGCGTAGTCGATCCAAGGCACGGGGACGCTGGTGCTGCGGGCGCGGATTTCGGTGAGTGCGCGGTCGCGGTCGGCGGTGTCGATGTTGTCGGTGAGCTGTGCACTTTCCGGAGTGCCCGGCGCGGTGTTCTGTCGCGCTCGACGTAGTTCGGTGCCGCGAGCGGCCAGGTCGTGGATGCGGTGCAGCACGATGGCTTGGGCGGGTGGCAGGTCTTTGATACGGCGTGAGGTGGGTTCGGTCATTGTCCGGGCTCCTGCCAGATCGGCGCGGTCTGGCGCTGCGCCCAGGCGGGATCACCGCTCCAGGGCTCGGGGCCGCCGGAATGGCTGAACACCGCGGCAGGGTCACCAAAAGCGGCTGGCATCTCGCGTATCGGCTGTGCGGCGCCGACTGCTGCGTCGATGGTGTTCCCGAGATCGGAGAAGAGCGCCGGGGCGGGCGCGAGTTCACGAGCGACGGCGGGGAGCAGGGTGTCTGGGCTGGGGATAGCGGGGCTCTCGGTGATGGTGATGCCGGCGTTGGCCAGGGCGGCAGCGTGCTGGGAGGTGATGGTGGTGGAGGTCTGGGCGATCCGGCTCCAGTGCGCCGGAAGCTCGGGGTGGGGAGTATATGAAATCGTGGCGATGGCAGCAGGGGTCCAGTCGCGGTGGGCGCCCCAGAGGTCGCGGCCGAGTTCGCGGTCGATGCCGAGCAGGTTGGCGATTCCGGCGGTGCGGGCGTAGAGGGTGCGCAGGTTGCGATCGATCCCACTGGCGTAGTGGCCGGTGCCGGGGATGCGGAAGGCGTGGTGAGCGGCGGCAAGGGCGGCCCAGTGCTGGAGCTGGCGGACTTCGGTGTCGAGCCCGCCCAGCACGGTGTCCCAATCCACGGGTTCGGGCTCGGGCAGCGCGGTGTCGGGGTCGAAGGGCAGCCCTTGATCACCTTCGCGGATGGCGTGGGCGATCCACGCGGCGGGGACCGCTCCGGCACGGGCGACCTCGACCAGCGCGCGGCGCACGGCGATGTGGTGGCGTCGGGATTCGGGGCTCGGCTGCTGCGGTGCACCGTCGAGCGGGGACCGCTGCCCGGTGGCGGATGTTTTCTCGGTGGCGAGGATGCGTGCCCGGTGCTGGATCGCGGCCAGCACTCTGGTCTGGGGCTCGGTCGGGGCCTTCATAACCGGCCTCCTCGGGCCGGTATTCCGTCGCGCGCTTGGTGGGGGCGGGTCTGGTGGGTCGTCGCGCTGGTGCCCGGTGTGGGCTCGTCACTCCCACCGGAAAGCAGGTTCTGACCGTGGTGCGTACTGGGTCCGAAAGTCCGGCGGACGGGCCCCGGGCCGAGTCCGGTCATCGTTCGGCCCCGTTCCCGGCAGGACCGGTAGGCCCGGAAGCCTGTTCGGAGCCGCTTTCCCACCGGTCCGGTTCTCCGGTGACGTCGAGAACTTCACCGCGGCTGGTGTGGAGGTCTGTCGCGATCTCGATCGCGGTGCTGCTGGTGCGGATGTCAAGGTCGGTGACAGTCGTGGCGCGTCGGGCAGGCGCCAGGGCTGCGGTGATCGCTGGGATCAGGGTGTCGAGGTCGGGCAGGGCTGGAGTTCGGGTGAGCGAGATTCCGGCGCCGTGCAGGGTGTTGTTCTGCGTGGTGTAGGTGGTGGTGTCGACGCGCACGAGTTCACGGGCGCGGGCGTCACGGTCGATGACGGTGAGGTCGGCGACGTGGCTGGCGGCTACGTGAATCCAGTCCTGATCGGCTCCCCAGATTTCGTGGCCCTGGTCGCTGGTCAGGCCGAGGACGTTGGCGATGCCGGTCGTGCGGGCCCGCATGATCCGCAGGTGGATATCGACAGCGGTGGACAGGCGCGCCGAGCCTGCTGAGGGGTGTACCTGGTAGTCGGCGGCGAGCCCGGCCAGCTCCTGCAGTCTTCGGATGTCGGTGTCGAGGTCGCCGAGCACGCGGTCCCAGTCGATTGGTTCCGGGGCGGGCAGACGCTTGCCCGGAACCCACGCGAGGCCGCGGACGCCGCGGCCGCGGACGTGGTCGGTCCAGGTCTTCGGGATAGCGGCGGCGTGCGCGGCCTCGGTCAGGGCTTCGCGGTCGATGGCGTAGTGGTGGAAGTACTCGTACCAGGAGCGTTCGGGTCGCTTCCCGGTCGCGGCCTGCTGAGCAGCGGCATCGTTGCTGAGCTCGGTGAGCGTGCGGGACATCCGGTGCAGCGCGACCAGCACCCGCGACTGACTCTCGGTCGGGCCGCTCATCGCGGTGGGCCTTCGCTCAGCGCTCGGCCGATGGCGCGAAAGTCAGGCCCGAACCCGAGCCTCTCCACCCGGGCCGTCGCACCGGAGGGACCGAACCAGTTCGCCGGGGTGGGGTCGGCGGGCAGGCCCGGCAGGTCGACGTGGTGGTCGGGGGTGCAGCGGTGCAGGGGGCCGTTGGCCGCGTCGAGGATGGCGCGCATGTGGGGATCGATGTGGCGGACGAACAAGGTGCTCATCGCGGTCTCGTCGTCGGCGATGCGGGCGCCTTCGAAGCCCGCGTGCAACGCGGCGAACCGTAGAGCCACGCTGTGGTGGCGCCACCATTGCCTGCACCACGTGTATTGGCCTTCCCGGTTGTTGGCGGCGATGCGGTAGGAGGTGACCGGGAGCAACCACTGCTCGGCGAAGTCGCTGTAGTGGGCGAAGAGCCGCTTCGGCTTCCCGATGTCCTCACCACCCGAGACGTCTTCGAACTTCGGTTCGGGGGTGGTGCGGCGGAAGTAGCCGGGCGGGACGGGGTCGAAGGACAGGGTCGGTGTGGGGGTGTGGTGGGCGCGGGTGCAGCGGTGCAGCGGGCCGGTGGCAGCGTCGAGCACCACAGCGAGGTGGGCGTCGAGGTGCCCGAGCAGGAACGTGCTCAAGGCTGTGGCGCTGCTGGTGCGGCGCTGAGCTTCGAAAGCACGATGGAGGTGGGCGAAGCGGACCGCCACCGGCCGGTGCAGCCAGTAGCGGCGGCACCATGTGTAGGTGTCCTCCCGGCTGGCCTCGGCCAAACGCACCGTGATCGCCGGCAACAACCATTTCTCGACGAACTCGACAGTCGTTCGGTAGGCAGGCGGCTGGCTCGGCACCGTCGCGCCGACCGAACCCGGTCCGGCAGGGCTCGGCGCGGTCACGAGACCGCTCCCCCGGTGTCGGTGTTCGCGGCGGGGAGGGCGGGTTTGTCGAAGCGGGCCAGCGAGGCACGAATCAGGGGTGCGTAGGTGGTGTCGGACCACCAGATCTTGCGCACCAGCACTGGTCCGTGCCCGGGAAGCCGCACCAGCGCACGGTCTTTGGGCAGGGCGGCCAGCAGGGCGACGTCGAGGATGGGCTCGGCGCGCCAGGACAGAGTGCGGTTGGTGCCGCCGGGGCCGTGGGAGCGGGAACGGTCAGCGACGTCATGCTGGCCCGTCATCGCCGACCAGTGCTCGAGGTAGCCGGTCGCGGCGATGCCGCCGCCGTAGACCTCGATGGACTGCGCGCGCATCGTGGCCAGGCCGTTGGCGCCCCAGAGGTCTTCACCTTGTTCGAGGACCTGCAGGATGGTGATCAGGATGATCCCGCACCCTCCGGCGTAGGTGTAGTAGGACGGGAGTTCGGAGATGCGAGCACAGTTGGCGGCTTCGTCGAGCACCGCCAGCAGCGGGACCGCGAGCCGCCCGTCGGGGCGCGCGCGGGCGGTCTGCAGGCCGGCTTCCAGGATCTGCCCGACCAGCGCCGAGGTCAGTGGGGTGGCGCCGTCCGGGCCGGCCATCGATAGCGCATACAGGGTGTCGGTCGAGGTCACGAACTCGCTGGGTATGAACTGCGGCAGTGAATGTGTGCGCGGCTGCTCCGCCCGGTCCACCGCGACCCGGATGGCGCGGGTCGTGGGGTTGGTGACCTCCCGCGCGGTCAAGCGCGCGCGCTGGGGTGGGGTGATCAGGCGGGCGTAGCCCTCATCGGAGAGGACGTTGAGGAAACGCCTGGCCATGTCATAGAGGCCGTCGCGCTGGCGGGCGTAGAGGCCCTGGCATTCCAGGATCCGCTCGGCCGGACGGGGGTGGTCGCTGTGGCGCAGGATCAGGGCGGGTGTCTGGTCCTGGTCGCGGCCGAGCCATTCGGCGACGTGGAGCAGATCGCCTTCGGCGCGGGCGGCGGCGAAGACATAGAGAGCGAGCAGTTCCTGGGCGCCGCCATCGAAGTAGCTGTCGACCTTCGCGTTCGCGGCCTGCGCGGCGGTGCCGGTGGAGGCGGAGACGAAGAACCCGGCGAGCTTGCGGGCGGCGGGCAAGGTGTCGACCTGGGCGAGCAGGTCGACCCAGAACCCGCACTCGACCGCGCCCGACACGCCCTGCAGATCGCACACCCAGACCTTGCCGTCTTGTTCGCGCCCGAATCGGGTGTGCCGCAGCAGGTCTGGCTTGTTGCTGGTGGCCAAGCACGGCCCCCACGCCGACACTACGGCTGGAATCGCCCACGCCATGGTCTTGCCGGTGCGGGTGCCGGCGGCGATCGTCACGCCGAGCTCGGTCGGCACGAACAGCTCCACGCCCCCGACCAGTGTGCGGCCCAGCGGTGGACCGGGAAGCTCCCGGACAGCGGGAGGTGCGTCGCGGAGCAGGCGCTGGTTGGCGGCGAGGTTGTCGCGGGCGCGGGCAATCCGGATCCGGCCGGGTTGCTGCATGGTGCGCGCGGCCGCGTCGATCTCGCTGCCGCTGCTCCACCGGTGCGCACCGGCCGCCGCGGCGGCGATGGCGACGGCGATGAAGGCGACGGCCAGCACGCTGGACTGCCACGGCCAGGCGTGGCTGCCTGCCGCAACCTGCAGTAGCGCGGCGGGTGGGCTGGCGACCAGGGGCAGCCCCGCCCACCAGCTGCCGATGTTGAGCGCCGACCAGAGCAGCAGCCCGAAACCGAGCAGCGCCAGAAAAGCCAGCAGCAAGGCGGTCTCCTCGCCGAGACCGCGTTTGGTGCGGCGGCGGGCCTGTCGTACGGAGAACACAATGTCACCTCAGATCGGTTGTAATTGAACAAATTTCGCTTCGGTGAGCGGGTGTCATGGCGCGATCCCGATGTCAGCGCCGCGCCTGGCGGAGTCGAGGTAGGAGCTGTCGACGGGCTCGGGCGCGGGCCATTGCGGCGCGCCCGAGGTCGGCGGGAGTGCTGCCTCGACGGCAGCCGAAACCTCACCGCCCGGTCCGGAACCGGCTTCGGCGCCTACCGTGCCGAGGCCGGGTGCCGGATCTGTGACCGCCGCCGAGGCAACCGAGCCGCCACCCGCGGTCCGCAAATCGGCGAGTTCGGCGTGCGCGCGATCGCGTTCTTCGGTCAGGCGGGCGATCCGGCCGCGCACGGGGTCGCCGGGCTGCTGGTACCAGTAGGTGCCTTCGAGCCCGGCACGGTAGACAGTGTCGACATCGGTGGCCGGGACTCCAGCCAGGGCGGCGGCGCGACGCGCGGCGCGCATGGCCTCGGACAGGGCGTCCAGCTTCGCGAGGTGGGCTTGGTCGTGATCGGGCTCCCCGGTCCAGCCGTCCCAGCCCTCGGCGCCGGACGCGAGGTTGGTGTGTTCGGCGGCCACGTTCTGTAGCTGGCGCAGCGCCGTGATCTGCCTAGCCTCGACGACCTGTTCGTCGTCGTAGGCGTAGTCCACCGCTGCGGTAGCGATGTGAGCGGGCAGCAGCCCAGCACCAGCACTATCGTCGCCGGGGTCTGGGGTGGGTTCGCCGAGGAGGCGGGCGGTGTTGGCGATGATCGCCTCGACCTGCTCGGGCCGCAGGTCGGGTCCGCGCCCGCCCAGAGCCCGATCGGCCGCAGAGGCCGGACCGTGCTCGACGGCGGGGCCGGGTTCGGGAGGCCGCCAGCGAGCGCCGTCCTGGTCGGAGCCGTTGATCCGATATTCGACGTGGCCGGTGATCTCCGCGGCTTGGCGTAGGGTGCGCCAGACCGAGTCCGCGACCATGCTGCGGCCCTCGGCCTTGGCTCGGCTGACCTGGGAAAACGCAACCCGGGTGGCTTCCGGCTGGGATTCCCAACCGGCGACGGCAGCGTCGAGCTGATGCCACAGGCTGCGGTGGTCGAGGCTGTCGTGGCGGCCCCACCGCACCGCCAGTGCATCGGCCTGCAGCGCGAATTCGCGCTGCTGGTCGATGGTTTCGCCGTAGGGGCCGATCTCACGGAGGTGGTGGTAGCGGGTGAAGTCGGCTCGTAACTGTGCTTCGAGGGGGTCGGCGTCGTGGTAGTAGGCGGGGTCGGTGCGTCCGCTGGGCGGATCGGGCCAGCTCATCGCCCGGCCTCACGACCGAGCAGCGGCACCGCCTGTGTGGGCAAGTAGGTGGGTGGGGTGGTGGACATCGTCGACCTCCGTGGGAGGAAGGCAGGACCGCGCGCTCCAATTGAGAGCAGGCGGTGTGGATGTCCCCTGACTGGGCAGGTTCGATGTCGCGGTCAGTACCCGTGACCACAGCACCGACAGGTCGAACTCTTCGCAGGTAGATAGAGAAGGTGGGTCGAGAGTTGGGACTCCTTCGGGCAGGTCAGTACGGGTCGGATTCGATACCGGGCGAACGGTCACCAGCGGTGAGGTTGGTGGGCTCGTCGGTTTGCGTGGGCCAACGGTCGTGACCGCCCGACAGGGCGGAGTCGATGGCGGCAGTGAGCACGCCAGCATCGAGAGCAGAGTCGCTGTAGGCGGCAGCAACCTCGACCGAGATTCTGTGCGCGGTGGCGGTGGCGGCATCGAGGAATCGGCGTGGCGAAGGTGGCACAGCGGCTCGCGGCGCGGTCGCGGGATCGTTTGCGGCATAGGGGGGCACGGTGAGATCGGTGCGCGACTGCGCGTAGTAGTTCCATTCGTGGGCCACGCTGAGCTCGTCATAGCCGGTGAGGCGCTGGGCGTGGGCGCGCCGGGCGCCTTCCGCACCGGGACCCCACAGCCGGTCGCCCTCAGCCGGGGTGATCTCGGCGGCGCGGGCCAGCGCGGTGACTCGGCGCCGGTGAAGCGACATGTTCTGACCGAAGCGCAGCTCGGCGCGGGGCTGGGCACCCAGGCTCCACCGGCCCTCGGCCTGGCCGCCGGCGCGCGCTGCAGCTACTGCGGCCATGCGCTGCAGGTGCCACAGGTCCAGGCTGAGCATGTCCATGCAGAACGCCTGCCGCGGGTCCGCACGCGCCGGAAGCGCCGCGGTCGCGTCGCGGTCGGGTCGCTGGTGGGCGCTCAGGGCTCCCAGCGTGCGGGCGTCAGCGATCCAGACTGGTTGCGCCCCCGCGCTGAGCGCGCTCTGCTCGGCGTGTTCGCGCTGGGCTTCGAGGACGTCGAGTCCTGCCCGCCAGGCGGCGCGGGGATCCTCGCCGGGTTCGCGTGGTTCGAAGTTCGCCCACCCGGCGGCTTGGACGCGGGAGTGCTCACCGGCCAGGAACCGAATGCGGGCCAGCAGTTCGGCCTGCCACCTCAGTACCGACATCGGCAGGTCTACGGGGTCCGGGTTCGCCATCATCGAGCCTGCTCACTCCGGGTTACCGGGCTCGGCGCCGCGTCCACGCGCACCGTTGGAGGTGGGTCCGGTGTCGGGTTCGGTGTCCCAGGCCGCGGCGTGGTCGGTGGGGAGCGCGGCCCGCACCGCCCGCTCCAGCGCGCGGTCGCCAACGGCGAACGGTTCGGTATCAGCGATGGCGTCGGTGGCGTCCTGGATCATCCGCCACACCACCGGTGGGCTGACCGCGCGCTGCGAGGCCGGGGTGTGGACGGCGAGGTTGGCGGTGGCGCGGTGGGCTTCGTGTTCGAGGCCGGGCCAGCCGTAGATCTGCCATCGCTCGACCAGCGCGGCGTTGTCGTAGCCGCGCACCGTCACCGCGACCAGGTGCTGCCAGCCGACGCGGTCGCGGCCCCAGATCGCGGCGCCTTCGGCGGGGGTGAGCTCGACGGCGTGGGCGGTGGCGTCCGCGCGTTCCCACACCGCGAGCAGATTGCGCTGCAGCCGCTGATAGGTTGCCGAATCCTCGGGCAGTTGCCCCTGAGCGACGCGGTGCTGGTACTCGGCGATCACCGCAGCGGTGTGCTCGAGGTGCCATACATCGTGGGCGATGCCCCCGACCATGTGCGCGCGCACCGGCTCCTCGCGGTGTCCGCTGATCGGCGGGGCGTTCCCGCGCTCGCTCCACTGCTGCCCGCGCTCACCGCCCGCGCGCGCCCAGGCGATCGCCTCGGGTGAGATCCCGGTCGCCAGCGCATGGATTTCGGACTCGGTGCGCTCGGACTCGAGCGCGCGCAGATGCGCCCGCCAGCTCAGGACCGGAACCGCGCTGCCCGCGGTGCCAGGGTCGTGGGCCGGGAACCCCGAGCGGAGCACTCGCGCGTGGGTGGCCGTGGTGTTCTGAATGCGTTCGAGCAGCCGCAGCGACCACGGTGGCAGCCGGTCCAATTCCGATCTCGGATAACTCATCAGAAGGCCTCATTTCTGTGGCAAGAAAGTCGTAACCTGTTCGCGCAGAACGAAGTCAGGGATCCAGCCCCGGCGCGCGCACCCGTGTCGGACCTTGGGCTCGGGCCGCGGCCTCCAGTCCGAGCTCCGCTACCTCGCTCAGCTGGGCGTTATCAACGCCGGTCGCGGCGATCGCCTCGCTGATCACCGCCCCGGCATCGGTGTCCGGTGCGGGGTCGCTCGCCTCGGCGGCGGTGTGGGCCAGGTGGGCGGCAATGCTCAGATCAGCGGCCAGATCGGCTGCCGCACCCGCCCCGGTGACGGGTGCCGCCGTGAGTTCCCGCTGCGCCGACGCCGCCCGTGGGGGCCTGTCGGCGTCGACACGCTCGACGTCGACGATCTCGGCGTCAATGATCGCGGCGGGGTCGAGTTCGACGTCGATGACGTAGCCCGCAGGAGTGGTCGCAGTCCCGCGAGCGGCGGGACCCTGTTTCTGCTTTCCGGGTTCTCCCGGTGCCGGTGCTGTTGCGACGTCGCCGGGGTCGCGGCCGGTGTCGTCGATGAGGCGTTCGCGGTATGCGGCAGCGTCGGCGGCGTGCTGCTCGGACAGATCCGCAGCAGCATCGGCGGCGGCGAAGCCAGCGGTCGCGGCCATCGCCTCGCCATCGGGGCCGGTCGCGGTGAGGGTGTCGGTGAGGTCGGTGGCGCGGTCGCGGATATCGATCAGCAGTTGCTTGTACTGCTGGTCGAGCTCGTGCAGTTCGTCGAGGCGTATTTCGCGGTTGGTGTGGGCGGTCCGCTGGTCGGTGTGGGTCTCCTCGCGGTGCCGATACTCCTGATCGTCCAGCCGAGTGCGGCGGGCGAGGTCAGCGTCGGCCCGCTCGATCCCGCGGCGATTGACGCGCTGGTCCATGCGGTGGGCTTCCCCACCGCGGCGGATCCGCGCCTGGACCTCGTCGACCTTCGCGGCGGCGAGTGTCGCGGCCTGCTCGCGGGCCTCCCCCGCCGCGTCGACGCGAAGCCCGTGCTCGATCAGCGACCGGCCCTCCCGGGTCTCGGCCAGGCGCATCTGCTGACGGTGCGCAGCCACCGAACGGGCATCGCCACCCCGGCTGCGCACCATCGCCGCGGTGGAGTGCGCCGTCTGCAACGCCTGCACGAACCCCTGCCGCAGCGCTTGGCCACTCTCCTCGACCGGATCTCCGCTCACCCCCGCACCCCCAACCCAGCCAGCTGCCACCCCGCCCCAGCCCTGGGGCGGGCAGTGAGGGCGTAGACCGCGAACACCAACGACGCCTGACCGACCGGAGTGACGGTGACCGCGAGGACCCGGTTCACCTCGGTCTCGGTGTCGGGCGGATGGTCATCGCGCTCGATGTCGACGGTGGTCACGAGGGTGGTGTTCTCGGTGCGCCAGCGCTGCCACTGCCCGGTCGTCACCGGCGCCCAGACCAGTGACGCCTCGCGCCCGGACTCGATCAGTCCGGGGTCGAGCAGCGGTGCCGCGGCGATGAAGGCGAAGCGCGGGTCGGGCTGTTCCGCCGGCCGGTAGTCGAAGATGGCGCGGATCGCCGTGGTGAGGACCTGCTCCGGGGCACACGGATCCACCGCGGCGAACGGCGCCGGAAACGCCGCGTCCCGGCAGCCCGGTCGTGCTGGAGGTTCAGCGGCGGTGCTGCAACCGACCGCGACGAGGGCGGCGGCCGCGATGGCGAGCATGTGCTGGGTCGTGTTCATGTGATGTCCTGCCCGTGCTGGTCGTAGAGGCGGGCCAGGTCGGCGGTGGTCCAGTGCACCGGGCCGGGCCGGTGACATTGCTCGGCGGCGGGGTGGTGCAGCGACTGGACTGCCACGTGCAGGTCGATCGCGACCGCGGCGGCTTTGTCCCGCAGGACGTCGCGGTCGACGCCGCGTCCTCGCGCGAGCACCAACTGCAGCGACGCGGCGTCGGCGCCCCACTCGACCCGCGCTGCCCCAGCCAGCCAGATCGCCTGGCCTGCCGCCATCTCAGCCGCGCGCGCTCCGTCACCGCGGGTCACATAGCCCGGGAGAACGTCGTGCCACAGGATTCGGTCGTCGGCACCGGCGATGAGGAAGCTGTTCATCGTCGCCGCCGAATACAACACCAGCCGCGGGCCGCTCGCGGCGCGTCCGGCCAGCCGGCGGGCCGATGCCCGGCGGCGGATCTCGCGCTGACGCACGCCCTCGAAATCGATCTCCGCGATCTCCAGCAGCGCGGTCGCGAACCGGTCGAATGCCGTCCGATCACCGAAGCCGTGCGCGACGGCCAGGTCACGGAATTGGGCGACGCGGGTGAAGGTGCGCAGTTGCTCGGCGCACGCGGCGACCACGAACTCCGCAGTACCTATCCCGTGGGTGAGGGGCGGGAGGATTGTCATGACGCGCGACCTCCTGAGTTGATGCCGCCGCCCGCGGATGCTTGCGGGGTGTAGCGGCGAATGTCCATCCGTTCGCCCTCCCACGCCGACAGCGGGGTGAGGGTCACGGTCTGGCCGGTCTGCGGGGCGTGCAGCAGCAGATCGCGGCCGGATTCGTCGCGGCCGTAGTAGATCCCGACGTGATGGGAGTCCGCATCGCCCGGGGCGGTGAAGAAGACCAGATCCCCCGGTGCGCGCTGCGCGAACGGCACCTCCTGCGTAGCGGGGTGGTCTTGCTGGGCTTGGGTGTAGTGCGGGAGCCGGATCCGCCCGCCGGAGGCGTGGTATACCGCGTACAGGGTCAGCCCCGAGCAGTCGAACCCGCCGCCGGTCGGGCCGCTGGTGTCCCCGCCGCCCCACACGTACGGGGTGCCCATCCAGCGAGCCGCGTGCGCGATCACCGCCTGCCCGAACGCGCTGGACTCCCCCGGCACCAGCGCTCCGGAATCACCTGCTCCGCAGCCGGGCGCCATCGAACTGGAACCGGAGCGAGGCGTCGCCCCCGGGTCGACATCGGCGAAGGCGGCGTAGAGCTGGCGGGCCAGATCTAGTTGCCCGGCATACGCATTCGGTGCTGAGCGCTCGATGGCTTGGGCAAGCTGCGCCGGAGACATCCCCGCGGCCGCGGCACCGATCTTCTCGGCTTGGTCGTAGAACCAGTTGATCTGGTGGACTGGGTTCATGAGAGTGGCGATTCCGACCGAACCCCAGACGCTGGCGCGCAGCTGGTGCGGGCCGATCGAGTCGTGGTCGTAGCCCAGCCCGTCGTTGCTGTAATTCAGCGACTCCGGCACCGAGGGATTGGCCAGATTTCGGAACGACGACTCCGTCGCCAGAGCGGCGAGCTCGGCGACGATCACCGGCTCGGGCATCCGCCGCTGCAAGCCGATCGCCACCCCGTTGCGCGCCATCACCAGCTGGGATTCGCTCAGCCCTGCCACCGACCGCCCCGCGGGCCCGCTCATCCCGGCGCCGTGCGCCGAGGCCAGCGGCACGGTGCAGCTCGCGCCCTGCTCGGCACCGACCACCGCCAAGAGCAACGTCAGCACGAGCACCGGGACGGCGGACACTGCGGCGGATACTGTGCGTGAAGAGGTTTTCATTCGCCGCTCACCCGGTGGCCTCGTCGCGATCGGCCACATGGTCGAAGCGGCGGTTGGTGTTGTGCACGTCCGCGCCACGCTCGGTAGGCGTGAAAACCATCCGAAAAGGAATCCCCGGCTCGTCGGCCTCACCGGTCTTGAGCAGGAAACAGCCTGTACCGGGCGGGGATTCGCGGCGGGCGGGGTCGAGATCGTCGTCGCTGGGCGGGCGCGGCGCCGCCCACGAGGTCACCAAGAGCTTCTCGGTCTCGGTAATCCCGACCACGCCCCGGATCCGGTTGATCTCTTCCGGCCCGACCGGGCCGACCAACTTCGCCCTGGCCCGCTCGAACATCCCCAATGCCTTGGCCTGGGCGGTCGGGGAGTCGAACGCCGCGAGGTCTTTGATGGTGTGGCTGCACATGATCAGCCCGGTACCGAGAGTGCGGTTCAACCGGGTCAAGGCATCGACCCGGTCGACCATGAACTCCCCGGCACCCAGCACCCGCCAGATCTCGTCCATCACGACCTCGAACAGCCGCGGCGGCGCGAGCCCGGCATCGGCGAGCGCGTGCGCGGCGGCCACCGCGCCGAACCCCTCCGACCAGCACACCATCAACACCGCCGCCAGCAACTTGGTATCACCGTCGGGAATGCGGGACACATCCACACACACCGCCGGACTCACTAAATCCAGCCGGGTGGTCGTCGGCCCGTTGAAGATCGCCCCGAACGGCCCCTCGACCAGCGCGCGCAGCGAGCGGCGCAGCGTCTTGGTCGCGGCCCGGTAGGAAGCTTCGTCGTCTTCCTCGGCGAAGTGCCGCAAACGCTCACTGCCACCCGAGATCACCGCGAGCAGATCCGACAGCAATGGCGGATGCTCGTGATCGAACTCGGTCGACGAGTTGTAGAGCTCGCGCAACCCGGCTGCGAGCAGTACTTCCTCGTAGTCCGCGACCCGGGCACCGCGCACCAGCTCGATCAGGCCGGCGACGATGTTGACCTGCCCGGCTTCGATCCGAGCGGCGACCTGGCGACGCTGATCCGGGTCGGAGAGCTGGCTCAGGCTCGCCCCGAGCGCTCCGACATCGAGCGGATTCAGCGTGCCGTGCCCGTAGCCGACATCGACCACTTGCCCACCGAGTTCGATCACGAGGTCGCGGTAGTCGGGTTTGGTGTCGCCCATGCACAGCACCGTTTCTCCCGCCGCGACGGCGCCGGTGACGATCCGACGAATCAGTGAGGATTTCCCGAATCCGTTGAGGGCCAGGACGAATGCGATCGGCGCGGTGATGAAGCCGCGGAGGAACCAGCTCATCGGGTCGAAATGCACCGGGGCGCCGGTGATGTAGTGCGTCCCGACCGGGGTTCCTACCGTTGGTGCGCTGGCGCCGACCGCGAAGGGCCATAGCCCGGCAACCTGGGCGGTGGTGGCCCGCCATTCCGGGGTGGCGGCGATGGAGGAGGTGCGGCCGCCGCCGGGCCCGCGGTAGCCGCGGTCGGTCAGCGCTGGGGACGATCGGTCGAAGCCATCGCGGGCGGCGGGATTCGCCTCCAGCCGGCGCGCGGCGGTGGCCCGTCGATGATCATCGCTCGATATCGCCCATCGCGCGCGCCGCCCACGCAGACCGGGCGCGGCGACGGCCTCCTCGGTCGCGGCGCGTGCGGCCGGGGTCAGCACACGCACGCCCGCGACGATCTCGGTGCGCCTACGCGCAGCACTCTTCTTCCCCACTGTCGGATTCCTCATGCCGAGACCCGCTTCGAGATCGAAGCGTGCTCGGGCAGGATGAGCCCGATCCCGAGGGACGCGGCGAAGCCTGCGTCCTGGCTGCCGTAGCAGCGGCGCACGCTCAGCCGCGATGCCGCGGCCATCGCCTTCACCGAGGCCTCGATGCCAGGCAGGTCGCCTTCGAGCAGGTCGGTCACGGTGATCAGCACCCCGAAGCGCGTCAAGCCAGCGCCGCGGGCCTGCTCTTCCCGGGAGGCGCCGGTATTGGCGACCCGGATCTTCGCGGCCGCGCTGGCGATCCCCCGTTCGGTTTGCTCGGCGGCGACCGCGTCCCGGAAGTCGGAGTCGACCAGACTGGTGGCCTCGGCGGCGGAGTGCGGGCGATACACGACCGCAACGCGTTTGCGGGGCACGTCCGGGCGCGGGCGCAGCAGCTCTTCGAGCACGGTCTCCATCACCGCACCGCGCGGGGCGGCGTCCATCTCCCAGGTGATCGATCGGGCGCCGTCGTGGATGTAGTGGTCCCACCGGTTCACGTGCGCGACCGGGCCGACCGAGTCCCAGGACTGGGTGCTGGTGATGTCGAGGCCGGCGGCTTCGACATCACGTTGGGCGGCGAGGTCGTAGCGGCTGCGGACCAGCCCCAGGACCTCCCATGCCTGCAGCGGGGTGGCGGGGAGCCCGGCGCGGGCGAGCTGGGACAAAACTCCCTGCAGGCGTTGCCCGATCTCGCGGGCCTGCTCGGCCTCGTCGCGGCGGATGCGACCGCGGCCGATGGCACGGTAGGTGATGGCGACGCGTGCTTCGATGCGGACTCCGACCCCGCCGGTGTCGGCGGCGGCTTCGCGCATCACCGCCCGCGCGTATGCCGGGGCGTCGGGGCGAACCAGGCGGGTGACTTCGCGAGTCTGTTTGAGCCGGGTTTCCAGGACGTTGTCGAGCACGGAGACCACCGCGACGACCTCGCCGCCGCGGCTCTGAGTGGCCAGGAAGTGACCGTAGGCCTCGACCCAAGCATCGATGCGGGACTGGTCGACCAACTCTTTCCCGCGCGAGATCACCCGCATGACCACCGTGTAGTGGTCGCTGCGGCGGACATGGATCATCGCGAACCGTTTGCCGCCGGGCGTCTCGTACTCACTGAGGCGCGAGTCGGCAAGCAGACCGGGCAACTTCGCGATGCCGGGGATGGTCATGAAGCGGCCAGCGCGGTAGACGTGCTCACCGCGCCCGCGCGCCATCACGAACTGAGCGCGCACCAGCAGCAGCTCCCACCCGGTTCGCCCGCCTCGCGTGATCACCAGCGGGGTGAATACCGCCGCGCCGATGGTGATCGTGCCCAGCGCTACCAGCGGCGAGCGGGTGACCATGAAGCCGAGCATCACCGCGATGATCAGACCGAGCCCGAGCATCGAGGCACCCCAGGTCAGCCCGAAGAAGCCGGCGCTGCGGGGGCGCTCCCACCGCCCGTACATCCGCGTGGTCATCGCCGCACCTCGCCCGGGCCGAGCGCATCCGGATCCAGACCACCCTCGGTCGCATTACGGGTTTCGCTTTCCATCGCTGAAACACCAGACTTCGCAGCGTCTTTCGCCACCTGCCCGGCCATGACCGCCGCACCGGCAGGACCAGCGCCTGCTGCGGCCGCGGCTTCCCCACCGCCCGCTGGCGCGCCACCTACCGAGCCCGCACCAGCACCCGGCTTCGGCGCCACGCCCGCGGACCGGGCCCCGCCGCCGGAACCCGGCGATATCGACCCGCCACCGGAACGGCCGTGGCTCCCGTCGCCGCTGTCAGCAGCCGCACTCGCGTCGCTGCCGCCGCCGGGCATCGCGCGCCCGCCGCCGCCCGCGCCGCCGGGCGGGGTAGGGCTGCCGCTCGGCGCCCCGGTCCCACCGTGCCCGGTATCGTTCTCGCTCGCGGTGCGGGCCTGCGAGCGGTCACCCACCCCCGCCATCGCGATACCCGCCGCGCCGCCGGCCAGCGCTGCACCGGCTCCTCCACCGCCGCCGAGGACCGAAACTGCGGGCGCAACCAGGCGGATCAGCGCGGGCAGCACCACCACGCTCATCACCAGCAGGATCAGCCCGAGCAGCACCTGCTGCGGGTCCTGCTGGTCCTGGCCACCGATCACCGTCAGCGCGATCGCGTAGACCAGGGCGCCGACCGGTTTGTAGAGCACGAACGCCAGCGCCCAGCCGAGCAGTCTCTTGTACGCCTGCGAACCCGGCCCGGTCCCCGCCGCGGCGGCTGCCAGCGGGATCACCGCGACGACCACGATCAGCAGCGCCTGCCTCACGACGAGCATCACGAGCTGGGCGAGCGCACTGATCGTGCCGAGCAGCCCGATCACCAGCAGCACGCCGGTGCCCAGCTGTGCGGGCCCGCTCACGGTGTTGAGGTCGATGGCGTGCTCGATCGCGCGGGCCCAGTCGCCGCGGGTGACGTCGGTGAGTACCCAGTCCGAAAAGGCGTCACCGGCGCGGGTGCCGACGGTGACGACCGCGGCGAAGCCCATCGAGGTGAACACGGCGCGAGCGAGCATCAGGACGCTCTCCTGAGCCTCCCCGGCCAGCGCGGCCCGTTTCGCCATGGCCAGCCGGCCCGCGGCGAAGATGAGCCCGGTGGTGAGCAGCAGCACCTGGAGCCCGCCGCTGTACTCCCGGATGGCCGCCAGCGCCGGTCCGGGTTCACCGCCGGCACCGGTCAGCTGCGGTGCGGGCAGGTCGGTCCACCAGGTCATCGACCACTTCAGCAGGCGACCGAAGCTGTCGAACAGGTTGTCGGCGAGGTCATCGAGCACTGATCCGGCGGCGTCGGTGACGGCTTCGCCGAGTTGGTCGCACACCTGCTGAGGGCCCAGGGGCAGATCACACACATCCGGAGCCGGCAGCTGCTCCCGGCCGGGCAGGAGTACGGGAGTCATGCGCCTGCCCTCCATATCCCGAATCCGTCGAGGGTCATCACCGTCTGGCCGGGCCCCCAGAGGCTTTCCGGGTTGTCGACTCGCACACGCCAGTCGCCGTCGATCCAGGCCATCGGCCAGCTGGCCATGGTGTAGCCGAGGTCGGCGCGGGTGGCGATCTGCACGACCGCGAAGTCGTCGGCGAAGCCCGGGGCGACCCGGATGCCGTCGGGCACCACCACGTAGCGACCGACGTTCGGCGTACGGGTGCGGGCGCGGGCGCGGGTGAACCGGTCGAGCAACCCGGCGTGATCGCCGTAGTAGCGTTCGCGCACCACCCGCTGCCACACCCCGTCGGGCGCGGCCAGTGCGCGCGCCAAGGCGTCGAGCGCGGCCAGCGCCGCGCCTTGGGGAGTTCGTGCGAATCCCGCCGCGATCCCGCTGTCGATCCGCTCCGGGCCGTCGCTACCCGAGACCGGCAGTGCCGCGCCTCCCCAGCCACGCTGCCACTGCATCCGCGCCGGGACACTGCTTCCATAGTCGGGTCGCTGCCAGGCCGGTCGAGTGCCGGCATCCTGCGGCAGAGCAGTCCCTGCCTCGCTGTTCGTGGTTTCGAGGCGGTTGCCGAATACGTCCGCTCCCGGTGGCAACGGTGTCGGCGAGGACGACGTGGCGGCGACGGTCGCCGTCGGCCTCTCAGGGCCGACGGGGGCGGTCTCCTCGTGGTCGGAGTCGACGATCGTCAGCACGAACGCTGCGGCCACGACCGCGACGATCCCGGCGAGCAGGATGATCAGCAGACGGTAAGACTTCACGAGCGGCCACTCCTTCTCGTGTGGGTGCGCCTGATCGGAGCCACTCGGCTAGCGGTTGACGACGCCCGATGCAGCGACCGTGTGTAGCGCTTGCCCCCGTGCGATATCGCGTGCTGCGGTGTTCCGGGCCTCTGTGCCATGGCGTGCGAATCGGGCATTGTCAGTGCTCCGGTCGCAGTAGGGCCCCGAGCACGGCGGGCTGCAGTAGCGCTGCCGGGGATGCGGCCATCGAGATCACCTGCTGTGCTGCGGCGGTGACAGTCGCATCGGTGGTCGCGCGCTGCAGCACCCGGTCCAGGAGCCGGTGCTGGGCGCGGGTCAACAGCCCAGGATGCGCGCCGATGGTGGCGGGGAATCGGGCGTCCTCGCCGGTCGACAGGAGCCAGGCAATGCGGGTGGCCACGGCGATGTCCCGGCGGGCCGCCCTCGCAACCGCGTACTCGATGCCTCTGTGCCGTAGGACGGCGCGGCGCAGGGCCTGGGCGGCGAGCACGGCGGCGGTGAGTCCCTGGGCGTAGACGGGGTTGAAGGCGGTGGCGGCGTCACCGAGGGCGACCACTCCGTCGGGCGTGGCCGCGCTGGTGTAATGGCGGCGCACGCTGGAACCGGGCCGGAATCCGCTGACCCGACCCGCCGGTTCGGCATCGGCGAGCGCGTCGCGGAGGATGGGATCGCGCAGCCGGGCGAGCAACTCGTTGAATCCCTCTGTGCCTTGGCGAGGCTCGGCGCCGCGCATGCCGCCGAGGCTGACCAGCCAGCGGTTACCCTCCACCGGCATCAGCGCCCCGGTGGTCGGCTGGTCCGGGGCGTGGGCCTGCAGGTACACCGCGCGCCACTCGAAATCCCCGGCTGGGCGATGGAACAGTCTGCTGCTGTACGCGATTCCGGCATCGATACGGGTCTCGCGGATGCGCGGGCACCCGAGTTCGGCGAGCCAGGCCGGCAACATCGACCGGCGACCGGAGGCATCGACTACGAGCTCGGCGGACAGCTCCGTCGTCACCGCTCCCTCGCCCCGCGGGCGCAGCCGGACCCCGGATACCGAACTCCGGGATCCGAGCAGACCGATGACATCGTGCCCGGCGAGGAAGCGCACGCTCGCCTCGCCCGCGACGCGGGCGCGGACCACGTGATCGAGCAGCGGCCGGGTAGCCGATAGGCCGGTGAGGGCGGTGTCGTGGTCGGCGAGCCAACCGTGGGAGGCGAGCCAGCGCAGCTCCCGTGACATGCGTACCTCGGTGGCGCCGGCGACCTCGAGTTGCGCGCGGATTCCCGGCATCAGCCCTTCGAGTGCGCGGTGTCCGCCTTCGAGGAAGATATGGGCGTGCCTTGCCTGGGGCATGCCCGGGCGGAAGGCGGGTTCCGCCGGGTAGGTGTCGCGTTCGATCACGGTGATGATTTCGGCATAGCCGCGCAACGGCCACGCCGCGAGCACGCCGGCCATCCCGCCGCCGATCACGACGGCGTGCCCGCGCCCGGAAACCGGCGCACGGCGAGGCAGCACGGCGGGCACCGCGCGAGAGAATGGTCCGACTCGGGTACGGGTCGAGGTCATGGTGGAGGCCTCCTGATCGGGGGTCATCGGGGAAGGACCTGAATGGCGATCGAGCTCGCGGCACCGAGCAGCGCGGCACCGAGCAGCGCGCCGATGAGACCCTCGATGCTCTCCTCGCGGTAGGTCCGGATCGCGAGCAGCCCTCCGACCCAGATCGCGCGGGTCACGCACAGCAGCAGCACCAGCCAGGCGAGCCAGCCAAGCAGCTGTGTAAGCGGCGAAAGCACCTGTGTAGGGAGCTGTTTGGCGCTCAGCACGGCCGACCTCCCACGTAGCGCATGCGGTAGGCGACGTCGAGCGCGGCGAGGATCGGTTCACTCGTTGCCATCGGATCCTGAAGCGGCAGGACATGCCCCGCCTCGAGGACGATGTCGTGGTCGCCCCAGATCTGTTCAGCGAAACGACGGCAACGATCCGGGGTGGCGTACGGGTCGTGCTGACCGGTCACTGTCCACGTCGGGATTTGACGCATTGTGATGAGCGCCGTCTCTGCTATCGAGTCCGCGTGCGACGTCTGGTCGAGCAGGGGGTTGACGAAAACGATCCCGGCAACCGGTCGAGCAAGCATGCTGGACCTCGCCCATCGCAGGATGGCGCTCGCTCCCCCGCAGTGCGCGACCAGGACCAGGGGTTGCTCGCCATCGCCCACTACGAGGTGCGGCTCCAGCCGGCGACCTGCACTCCGCGCCGGTATCGCGATCTGTGCGATACGCCCTTCGAGTAGCTGGTGCAGGTGCCCGACCACCGGGTCCCAGCTTCCGCTGTCGGCGCGGGTGTCGACCAGGTAGACCACAGTCGCCGGAGCCGAGTCCGCTCCGATCCGGTGTCCCGCTCTCTCGGTTCCGGTTCCGGCTCGACCGGCAACTGAGGTTTCGCGGCGGCTCCAAGTTCGCGGGCTGCCGCAGCGCCCCGGGCAGAGAGCCGTGTGGAGGCGTTGCCGAGCCGCGTTCATGAGCCGCCTCCGGCGACGACGGCGCTCATGATGCCCCCGGCACTGGTGGCGACGATGCCTCCGACCAGCGCGCCCAAGATGATCTTGGGTGATTCGACGGCGCCGCCGTGGAACCGTTCCCATCCGAACTTGCCGCCGGCGTAGATCAGCGCCGCGATTCCGGCGAGCATGACGATCCAAGCCAGGTAGTTCACCAGGTTCAGCAGCTGCGACGCACCGGGCGGGATGGTGGGTGTGACTTCGATTCCCTGGGCGAGCACGGTTGCGACCGCACCGGCCGCGGAGGAGAGGTTCACGAGGGGGCCTCCGGTTCGGATTCTGCGGCGTCCCGCCGGGTCGTCGCGAGACGGCTGATGATCTGGGTTCCGGCACGGTGCACATCGGCGGGCACGGTCTCCCGCACACGGACGCGCCGCGGCGACGGTGGATCGGCGGGATGGAACTCGGCGAGCTCGTCGAGTTCGGTGACGACGAGTTCGTCGTGCCAACCGATCTCGTAGACCTCGGTGGCCAGGGTGGCGATCGTGGCCCGGTAGCGGCGCACGACGGCGGGCACCGTCCCGGGCCGGGCCGCGGTGAGCACGAGCCCGAGCACGACGACGCCGTCTGGGGCCGCGCCGGCGTGCCATTCGCGCAGTCGCTCGCCTGCGGCTACCAACCCGGGCAAGCACAGCCGGGCCGCGATGACGACGAGCTGTGTGGTGTGCGAGCTGGCGGGCCAGGCCGGACCGGTGTCGGCGGCTGGTGCCCACCACCGCGCCAGCGTCGACGCTCCGGCGCCGCCATGGGCGCCGAGGACCGCGAACAGCGGCGGATACAGCCCCGTTGTCGGCAGCGGCGCTTCGCGCACCGGCGCCAGCTGCTCCGGAGCGGTGACGGTGTGCGGTTCCCAGCGCGGTCCGGGGTGGTCTCGTGGCGGGCGATCCGAGGTCATGGGGGCGCTCATGTCAGCCCCGCTTCTGGACATTGGTGATCAGGACCCGTTCGCCGTCGGCGCGGGTGTTGATCAGCTGCAGGTAGTCGATGCGATGTCCATCGGGGTGGTGCTCGACCAGGTGAACTTCGGCGGCGCTGTCGGCGATCGGGGTGATCGCCACACAGTGGCCGGTGCCGGCTGGGATGGAGGCGATCCCAGCAGCCAGCGCATCGAGCGCCAGACCCGCTTCCGGCGCCACAGACGTGAGCGCGACCGCGGCGTCTCGACGCTGGTAGTAGGCGTGCTCGAACGCCGCAATCACGCCGGTCAGGCTCGTAGCGTCTCCGTCGGCGTCGGTGACGACCGGCGCACTCAGCCCCGCACACGGGCCCGGCATGACGGCGCGGGACGATGTGGCGCTTGCCGTCTGGCTCGCGGCAGGATCTGCCTCGGCCCCCGCGATCGCGATGATCGCGCCGGTCGTGAGCGATGCGGCGGCGAAGCCGGCAGCGATCCACCTCCGCAGCCGGGTACGAGAGTTGTGCGCGGATACCGGCTGTGAGATGTCGGGTTGGTTCAGGTTGTCGAGCCACGCCCATCCGCCGCGACCGTCGGAGGAGGGCCTCGTTTCTTCAGTGCGGGCTGATGCTGAAACAGACTGCAGGCCCCTCGATTTCGCGGTGTCGAGCCATTGCCGGCCGTGGCGGGTGTCGATGTCGGGCATGTCGATGTCACCTCCTTGGATTACGGGATGGATAGGGCCCTTCGGGCGGAGTGCCAGGGGAGAATCCGCAGACAGGTCGTGGGTACGGCTGCTGGAATCGCGCTCCGCCCGAAGGGGTTCAGCCCCCGCTGCCCGGTCGCGCCGCGCCGCTCGGGGCAGGCATCGGTGCCGAAACGGTCGTATGAGACGGGGTGGTCGGTGCCGGGGATACCGGTTGGTCGGTGGCGCCCAGGTCGCGTGCGATGGCGGTGAGCCAGTCGGCCGTCGCCTTCAGGGCGGAGCTGCTGCCGGTGGCGGATTTGGCCGCGTAGGTGGACTGGCGCCCGGCGGTGTCGCTGTTTCGGGCGGAGCTTGCGAGGGTGTAGAGCTCGCCGCGGTCGGTGACGGTGCTGGTGATCGCCTGGAACGCTTCGTCGACCCAGCGCAGCGCCGTTTGCGGCGGGATCAGCTCCACGATCGCGGACGCGAGTTTCGTGCCCAACGCGGCGACCGCGGCCCAGGGGTTCGCCAACCCCGTCGTGGCGAGTTCGGCGAGTGTGGCCGGGGTGAACACGGTGCGAGCTACCGTCACTGCCGCGTTGAGCCCGATCGTCCCGATCTTGAACATCGCGGCGAGCGCCTGCTCGGGGCCGGGTGGTGCGGCCGCGGGGGTGGACGCGGCGGCCAAGCGTTCGGCCAGTGACTGGGTGGGCTGGTAGGAGAGCTGGTCGAGGCTGGTGCCGGTCAGGTCGTCGTTGATCGCCTCGACAGTGGTGGTGTAGATGGTCGCGGCCAGGGCTTGGGAGATTGTGGAGATCGCGGCGACCGGGTCGTGCAGGTCGCTGCGCGCGGCGATGTTGGCCACGGTGGCCGCCAGCGGACTGCCGAGCGGGGCGTCGCAGGTGGCGTCGCCGGGAATGCACAGGTCGGCGACGCGGCCGCGCAGTGCTCCGTAGTCGCGTGCTGCTGGTGGCGCGGCGATTCCCTGTCCGGTCAGCGACGGAGCGGACAGCGCTACAGAGGCGACCCGCTGCCCGGTGCTCCCGGGTGGACTGGTCGGCGTGGTGCCGTCGTGGCCGGGCAGGACCGGGGTGCCAGGTGCGCGGTCCGGGTTGGCGAGTAGAGCGACCGCGGCGATCTGCCCGGCGTCGAGCGCGGATTCGCCGTGACCGACCCGGTGGGCGAAGTCCGCGACGGCGGGAGCGCCCTGGGCGTAGCCGACGGCGGCGATCCGGGTGCGTGGGCAGCGGGTCACGACCTCGGTGGCCATGCGTTCGAGCTGTAGGGCCGCCTCTGTGGTTGCGTCCCGGTATTCCAGCGCGGTGCCGTCGGTGGCGTGGCCGTAGGGGACGTAGGCGCGCTGCACGAGGTCGCCGGTGGCGGCGGTCACCGGGCCGAGGATCTGGCCGAGGGTGCCGGTGTCGCTGGTGAAGTCGCCGATGGGAGTGCCTTCGGCTTCGCTCTGCACGCCCAGCACGTACAGGCTCGGGCAGCGTGGGCCCAGCGGCGGTGCGGGTTCGGCGTGTGCGCCTGCAGTGCTGGTCACCGCGAGCAGGGTGATGCCGGTTGCCGCGGTAGCGACCACTCGGCGCACCGTGCTGGGCAAGCGGAGCATGGGCTCTCCTCGGATTCGGAGTGGATGGGGGTGCCTGCCCGCACCCCTGGCGGGGGGTGCGGGATGCGGGCAGGCCATTCAGGTGGCTGGTGTGGATCGCGGTGCGAGAGCGGCGGCGAGGCGGGCTATGGCCTCGGCTGCGCCGTCGGCGGCAGCGCCGTTGTGGCCGGTCTCGTATTCGCGCCAGCTGACTTGCGCTCCGCGCGAGCGGTATTCGTCGAGCAGGTCCCGGCCCGCGGCGACGGGGACGAGAGGGTCAGCGGTGCCGTGGTAGAGGTGCACCGGCACCTGCGGGGTTTCCCGGGCGGTGGTCTCGTTGTCCAGGACGTAGCGCCACACCGGGTCGTTCCAGGGGTCCTCGCGTTCGCACCACTGCCCCAGCCGCTGTTCGCGGTAGCGAACCAGGAGCTCGGCGACGTCGAGACTGCCTGCGGTCTCGAAGGCCCGCTCGCCCTCGACCGTGACCAGATGGGCGACCGGAAGGTGCGCGTACGCCCGGCTGAGACCGACGAATCCAGCGACCGCCAGCCCTGCCCACAGACCCCCGTCGATGTCGGGGACGAGCCGCGAGGGATCAGTCACCACCGCCCCTGCGGCGACCGCGCGCAGATCGAGCTCCGGGGTGTAGTGCGGAGCCTGTTCGGCGGCCCATACCGCCGCGCGGCCGCCGTCGGCATAGCCCCACAGCGCGCAAGGCGAGTGAGCGGCCTCGAGCTCGGGGTGCTGGGTGACGGCGCGAGCAAGATCGAGAGCGGTGTGGGCGGCCGCCTTTCCGGCCAGGAAGGTGTGCGGGCCCATGCCGGTGATCCCGAGGAACTGCCCATCGGGTATCGCGATGGTCCAGCCGCGCTCCAGTGCGGCGGCGAGGAAGCCGGTCTCCGGTTCCGATACCCCGTCGGCCAGCAGGTGGGAGGGCGCGCAGCGGCCGCCGAGGCCGTGGAAGGCCGGGCAGTAGACCAGGACCGGCTCGGGGCCCGCCGAGGACACGATGTCAGCGGTCAGCACGATTCCCGAGGCGGGAACCGGGGTGTCGGTGCCGGTCTGGGTGGCGTAGACGACCTGCCAGGCCCGACGCACCCTTCCCAGCTTCGGGGTACGGACGGCGCGTCGGCGCAGCAGGGTGCCGGGCTTGGCGTCGAAGTCGGTGGGCGCCGGGCGGTAGAAGTCGTCGTCGGTCGTGGGGTCGGTCATCGGGAGCTCCCGGCGAGGTCGTGGGCGAGGGCGATCATCCAGGCCGTGCCGGAGGCGAGTTGCCCGCTGGACGGGTAGGAGTTGTGCCGGGTGATCGTGTCGGCGTAGCGCAGCCACACGGCCGGATTGATCAGGTCGGCGTTGTCGGCCGACAGCTGTCCCCACACCGAGCCGAACTGGCCGACGAGCTTGCCCACCAACCACGGATTCGCCGCCACGGTCGCGGTGATCAGGTTCCAGCGCGCTGCCGCCGCGTCGATCTCCTCCGGTGACGGTGTGGGGACTCTGGGGTCAGCGGCGTCGAGCAGCCGCTGGCTCACCGGCTGCTGGGGCAGGTAGTCGACGTTGCCGTCGGCGATAGCGAAGTCGTGCTCCAGCACAGTGGTCCAGGTATCGCCGAGTGCTGCGTGGAAGATGGCGTTGAGCGAGGACAGCGCGGTGAGCGGGTCCCGCAGATCGGCCTGAGCGGCGATCTCGGCGGCTACCTGGAACCCCAGCGCACGCTCCGGCGCCGAGCACGCCAGGTCTCCGTCGGTGCAGATATCGGCGACACGCCCCTCGAGCGCGCCGTAATCGTCGGCACGTGCCGCCAGGCCACCGCCGGAAGCCGGGGGGTTCGTCAGTTCTACGGCGCCGACGGCTTGGCCCCCGGTTCCCGGAACGGCATCGGGAACGACCTGACCGGGTCGACCGGGAATGGTCGGGGATCCCGGAGCGCGACCGGGGTGAGCGTAGAGCGCGATCCCAGCGATCTGATCGGGCTCGACCGGCCCTGCCCCGGCGCCGACGGCGCGAGCGAACTCCCCCACCGCCTGCGCGCCCTGGGAGTATCCGACGCCAGCGATCCTGGTCGCCGGGCATTGCTGCGCGATCTCGGCAGCCGCAGCGTCGAGGCCGCTACGCGCCTGGGCAACCGACACCGCGTACGGCTCGAGACCGCCGCCGGGCACAGCGCCACCGAAACCGGCACTGTAGGGGATGTAGGAACGCTGCACCAGCCCGGGAACCGCGCTCAGGACCGGCCCGATCAGCGCGCCGACGACGCCGGTATCGGCCAGCGGGTCGGCGGTCGGCGAGGACAGCCCGGTGCCGTCCACGCCGAGCACGTACAGCGCCGGGCACTCCGGCCCGATCGGAACCGCTGCGGCGGCCCCCACACCTTCGATCCCGGCGGCCACCCCGAGGGCCGAGGCCGCGGCGACGGCGGCCGCGAGGACGCGGGCGCGTGCTGAGGTCGGGTTCACTGCTGCCCCACCCCCACGCCGGCGCCAAATCCCGCGCCCACCGTGCCACCGGCCAGCGCACCGGCTACAGCCGCGGGCACGCCCGCCACGAGTCCGGCACTCACAGCCCCGG
The DNA here is from genome assembly GCF_042669725.1 of Nocardia sp. NPDC057227. NCBI lineage: Bacteria > Bacillati > Actinomycetota > Actinomycetes > Mycobacteriales > Nocardiaceae > Nocardia > Nocardia sp. NPDC057227. The sequence continues at coordinate 49,437 of NZ_JBHUXA010000012.1, forward strand.
CGGCGGCACCGAGCGCGGTGCCCGCCACCCCGGAAGTGACCTCCCCGAGCACAGGGACCGGAACCACCGTCCCCAGAGCCGCACCGGCGATGCCGCCGATGGTGCCTCCGGCGAGCCCACCGACGACAGCTGCGGCGGCGGCGACCGGCGCGCCCGCGATGACCGCGCCTGCGGCACCGCCGATCCCGGCGCCCGCCAAGGTGGCGCCGCTGACCCGGTCCGAGCGGCCGGCGGGGATGCCGACCGAGTCCAGCGCGGTGGCAACCTGGGCCTCGGCGCCCGCAGCGGCGTCGTTGATAGCGTCCGCGTACTCCGGGGACAGCCACTCGGGGCGCGGGCTCTGCCACTGACCGATCCGGATCGTGTTCTCCGGTGCCTCGATCGGAGCCACCGGCTCCACCAACTCCGGCAAATGCAGATCCTCGATCTGCACCGGCTCCACCGGCTCCTCCGGCGGCGGGGCCGGGCGCGACAGCACGGAGTTACGGACCTCGGGTGGCTGCGAGTAGTACACCGCCGGCGGCGGTTCCGGTGCCGGGGGCGGTTCGGGGGCGGGCTCAGGCGCGGGTGCGGGCGGCGGCGGAGGGGCCGTCGTACCCGGCTGTGCGGGGCCGGTGACACCGGGTTGATCGGCGATCGAGGCCGGCTCGGCGGCCTGAGCGATCCCGGCGGCGGCGAGCACCATCACCACGGGCACGGCTCCGGCGAGCAAGACCCGCGATCCGCGCAGACTGTGCCGGAACTGCTTGTCTCGGCTCGAACGCAAGCCTGGATGGCGAACCGGAACGGCCGGTTTCCTGGTTTCGGGCATGGCGAATAGACCCTTCGAGGCTCAGGGTGGAAGCGGGAGGTTCGCGCGACAACGACGGCGCGGAGTGCCTGGCGCCTCCTGGAGGCGAAAGCGCCTCCAGGAGGCGACTTCTCAGGCGAGTCGGACGATCAGAGGAACGGCAGCACGAGCGACGCGACCTGTGACACGACGTAGAGCGCGTTCGACGCGACGGACAGCACGGCGTTGATGCCGTTGATGGCCAGCAGCAGGGGATCCACTGGTTTCCTCCTTTCAGCACTGTTTCGGAAGGTGCGTCACCATCCAAACCGCCGAACCCGCTGCAGCGCCAGTGTTTCCGCTCTCCTACTTTTCGGTGAGCATCGGATCGTCAACATGCTTTTCCCGCCAGTGGCAGGCCATTTGCCGAGGATTTGATGATTCGGCGGTGAATACGCCGGATCGCATCCAAGCGGATCAATTCGCGGCCCAGTCGGCGGACCTCGGAGCTGCGGAGCGGCCACCCAGCAACCGTTGGGAACACGACGGCCGCTCATCGATGTTGCTCGGCCCCAGAAGCTCTGGTACTACAGATGCGGTCGGGAGGGGAGAACCGATCAGCATAACTTGCCGAAGTCCTGTGGCGGAAGCCACTCGAAAGGGGGGCCCCGCATGGCCCAGCATCGCCCACCACCCACGCCCGGCACCGCCGGGACCGGACAACTCCCACGTCTGCCCGCCCTCGGCGACAGCTTGCGCGTCGTCCGCGAGAACCTGAACCTCTCGCGCAGCAAGGCCTACGCACGCCACGGCGTGAGCGCGTCCTACCTATTCGAGATCGAAGTCAACGGCTACGTCCCCGGCCTGGAAACCCTCGACAAGATCATCGACGGCTACCGGCTCGGCCCCGCGCTCGCACGCCATCTCCGCGAACTCCGCGCGGCACCCGAAGATCTCGCCCCCTTGTCCAAACTCCACGAGTGCGTCACCAGCAACGCCGCCCACCTCGCCCACCTCGCCGACCTCGAAGGCCGCGGCATCATCGCGGCCTTCGTCGACCCCTTGTGGAACATCCTGGCCTGCACTGACGCCCTACGTGCCAACCTGCCCGGAATCGACGAGACCTGGTCCGTCCCCGCCTGGACCTTCAGCGCCACAGCACGCCAGATCATCATCGACTGGGAGTACGAGGCAACACACTCCGTCGCCACCCTCAAGTCGACCCTGGGCCGCTACCGCGACTCCGAACAAGCCCGCACCCTCATCCACCGACTCCGGCCCAACCGCGACTTCCAGCGCCTCTGGAACACCAGCATCGACGTCACCCACACCCGCGACGTCAACGATCTGCTCCACATCCGCGACCCGCACACAGGCGTCCCCGGCTCCTGCCTTATCACCGTCGCCGACGCCGACCAAAGTCACAACATCCAACTCCTCACCGCCATCAACAAGCCGTACGCGGGCCCCGAGCCCTCTGGCGCCTGACTCGCAGACACGCCTACACGACACGCCGACGACGTCTCGTCTTGTCCGTCGCTGAACTGCGGGACCACACAACGACAACTCAGGTCCTGGCCACTGACGTCCAGGCCGGCCCGACGTCAGTCGACTTCAACAGCGAACTTCCTGAGCATCAGGACCAGGAGTTGCGATACCGCCCTTACGAATCCTCAGGCAGATCAAGACTCCCTGATTGCTGCCCCAATGACGGATTACGATTCAACCAAGTCGCATGGGTAACGACAGGCCCTCGAGAAAACTCCAGGAGCATATGTAGCGGCAACCCCGATATTCGCACCAATAGGAGGACGTTGCAGCTGAATTCTCTCGCCGGGGCCACATGCACCAACGGCGGCACTCGTTCTCGGCCAGACCGAACGCAGTCAGCCGCACCCTGCCTCCGAAGCGCCTACGAGCTCCAAACCGAGTACTTCACGGCGAACCTATGCTAGGGCTGAGCACTTACCCGCCATCGCTCAGCGGGTCACCGAGCATCAGTTCCCTGCACAACAGCAGGTCACGACGTAGTTCTCGGCCAATGACCGGAACCAAGAGGAGTACCAGATCCGGTTCTGACTCGACTTTCCTCCAAGGGCTGTGTTCCATGTTCACTCGAGCTCCGTCGCAGCAGGTATCAGCACCGCCGCCGATGCCTCCAACGCAGGCCTGGAACAGGGAACCGCGCATGAACATCGACATCGACTGCCCGCTCTGCCACCGAGCCGACGTCACGCAGAGTGTGCCTGCATTGGTTGCGGGCGGCACCTCGACAAGCACGGCCACAGGCACCTACACCGGCGCCGGTATCTCGCCTGCAGGGCTTGTGCCCGTCTTGGGCACCGCGACCATGAACCGCGTGCACGTTTCCGCGCTGGCGGAAAGTCTCGCGCCCGCCCCTCCCCTGCAGCCCACGGACCGACTGACGGTGGTCGGCCTGTTACTACTGGTATTCGGGCTCATCCCACTGATACCGGCGACTCTGGCCCTGACCGACGATGGCGGCCAAAGCATCGCCGACCGGATAGCGCTGTTCATCGCAATCCTGGTGATGCTGACCATCACGCTGTTTCCGGCAGTCCTGACCTTCAACACCACACGGACGCGCAGGCGGCGCAATCTCACAATCTCTCAGGGACGTCCCGCAGCGCTGGCTGTGTGGCGAACTGCCGTCTATTGCCACCGCTGCGGGATCGGATACTGGCCTTCCGCACCAGCACCGAACATCCCAGCACAGCAGGGCTTCTCGCCCCACGAGCTTCGATGGCTGGTGTGGAGCGCAGGCGGCTACGCCAACGCTTGAACCGCGGCGGACCTCGACGAGGCCGCGGGACCGCCAATCTCGAATTGCCTGCGACCCACTAGCGCAAGGTAGTCGGCTCGCCACCGATTCCCGAAGTAATGTCCTCTGCCAGCGGCTCGACCACGCCCAGGATCTGCTGCACTAGCCCCTCGGGTACGCGTGCGGAGCGCAGCGCCTCGGCAAGGTGGCCAGTTACGAGGCCGAAGTGGGTCGCGGTGATCCCGCGCCCTTGATGAACTTCGCGCATCGGAGCACCGATGTACGGCTCCGGCCCACCGAGAGCTGCGGCGAAGAACTCGACTTGCCTACCGCGCAATCGTTTCATGTTGACCCCGGAGAAGAACCCGGACAGTTGATCATCGGCGAGCACGCGAGTGTAGAAGTCGGCGACTACGGCTTCGAGGACTTCACGGCCCCCGATACGGTCGAATACAGCCCCGGACCCAGCATCCTGAGCTCGACGCTCGTTTCCGGCAGCTGAGTCAATTCGAGCGGGTCTGTCACTACGACGACCGCGCTTCTGGAGCTGTCCGCGGCCCGGCGATGTGTGGTCGGCGCCATCAGCCAGGTCCTCATCGGTGTGCTGAGCCTCCGGGTTCGGCTCGCGGCTGCCCTCGGGCGCGCGCGCAGCGGCGAGGTGTTGACGCAACCGACGGGGGCTGATCTCGAGAAGTTCGGCGACTTCGTCGTCACTGTGCGTGTGCGCTCGGATCTCGGCGGCGGTTCGTGCCTGATCGAGGCGGTGAGAGGCGACCTCCGTAGCGGTGCGCTCCTCAACTTCGCGGATCTGCTCTCGCAAGGCCGCGACCTCCTGGTCTCGCTTGGCTTCGCGTTGCACGATGGCCTGCCATAGCGCTAGATACCGGCCAACCGCGACACCGATCGCACGCTCGCGTTCACGAGCGGCGATCCGGCGTGCGCGCATCCGCTCATTCGAGCGCTGAGCGCGATCTGCGGCCTCCGATGAAGCGGCGCTGTGGGATGGACGTGATGGGGACATGGTCTGCCTTTCTCGGCGAACCTGCCCGCGAACTCTCCGTCACCCACGCTACGGCAGGCCACGCACGCGTTGCGAATGGTGTCAGCATCGGGTTCTCGCGCTGGGGACCGACGAATCCGAGAGAGTATCGAAGTCCCCATCCGTCCGATCTAGTCGAGGTGACATCGCCAGCTGGACGGTCCATCGAGGAAGGCCAAAGACCTGCGAGGCCGCCCACAGTGCTCCGCTTGCGGTGCCGACGCGCTACGTATCGAAGGCCCTTCACAGCCTGGCCACTCGGCACTTTCTCCCTGGCCAGTGCCGCCGCGAAGGCTGCCGCCCACAAGACCGTCCGGCTCTTCTGCTGCGGCTGTGGCGCACAAGCCCAAGGCCGCCCGACGGGCACGGCAACGCCGGCTTCGGCCCCGCTGGGATGACTCCATTTACTGCAACCATCCGATAGGTGCCGGTCGAAGGTGCCTGGGCGCGGATCTATCGCAGCTCGCGGTACTCGACGTCGGGGCAGGCGCGGGCCCACAATCGTGACGTGACCATCGCCCGGACCCTGCACGATCTGCACTGGGACTCGCCCGAACCCGCCGACATCACCTGTGTCCGCAACCAAGACGGCGACATATTCCGCAAATACGACACCAACGACTGGCGCTACTGGCACCACGATCGCAGCGAATGGATCGACAAAGCCCTGACCTGGTCGGCTGTCGTTGTGGTCATGTCCGGGGTCAGCCTGCCCCTCATCGAGGAACTCGACCTACCCGCGCTCCCGCACTGAACCATATCGGCATCCGAACCCATCGAGGTCACAACCGCAGCCCGACCATGCCCCAGGGCCGGTCCAATCGCCTCGAACCGGCCACATACACTCGTCCGATCTTGATGCTGGATGGACGTGAAGGAGCGCTCTGGTGGCCCGCAAAGTCGTAGTAACCGTAGTAGACGACTACGACGGCACATCGCACGCGACCGAAACAGTCACCTTCGGCCTCGACGGCATCGCCTACGAGATCGACCTCTCCGACACCAACGCCGGTACCCTACGAGGCTTCCTCGAACAGTGGATACCGCACGCCCGCCGTGTGGGCAAAGCGCCCCGCAGCCGTAGCACCCAACCCCGCAACGCCAGCAACCGCGCCGAAGTCGCCGCGATCCGCGCCTGGGCCAGCGAAAACGGACACGACATCTCCGCCCGCGGCCGTATCCCTACCGACATCATCGACGCCTACCGCGCCGCCACCACAGCTTGACAACGGAGACAATCAGCCGATTCAACAGGTCGGGATCTCGCGACTCTGATTACGCCCTGCGCGGACTGGACCTCAACTGTCGGCGGTGAGCTGCACCGTGCCGAGTTGGCGGACCTGTCAGGGAAGGGCGCCGTCGCGCCGACTGCACATGATCAACGATGCGGAGCCCGAGGAAGGAGCCTCGGCACCCGAGCCACCGTGAGTCACGATATCCCAGGCGGCGCCGCAGGGCTCCGCGATCACCTGGCGCACCCACGGCCTCGGCTCCGAAACCCCGCAGTCAAGGTCAGCGAAGCCGGACTGCGGCTGATGCTCAACACCAACCACACCGACGACAACATCGAACGCTTCCTCGACACCATGACCACGATCCGCGCCCGGCACCAATCCTGACCTGCGGCGCAGCACTCCCGGAATTGCGGGGTTCCACCGGCGTTCATAACGCGAAGGCCGCTCACCGCCGCACTCCGGCCGCAATCTCGGCCACCGCGAACCTCACCGTGCGGAGCGTGAGGAACACACGCCGCGCGATGACGCGAGCGGGCCACCCGACTCCGGCCGGGTGGCCCGCTCGGTTTCCATGACGACGGTACCCCTCACACCGTCGCTGGAGCACGGTCCCGCATGCTGAAGGTTTACAGCCGAGACCGCACGTCTCCCGGCGAGTGCGCCCTCGGTCGGGCCGACTGGCCGATGTATGGACGCTGCCCTCTGGCGGCCCGCATCCAGGCAGCGCAGCCCGTTCGCTGGGAACGAGTCTTTCGGTCGAGCACCGGCGATGACCCGCAACCAGGGCGCAGGGTCGAGCTGCTACTGCGTCGGTGAGGCGAGCAGGCCGGTGCCGGACCCGCAGCTGCTGAAGGGGTAGCAAGCCGGTGCCAGGTACGAAGAAGTAGAGCTGGCAGTGGCAGCGCGCGAGGTCTGGTAGGACGTACCGGGGAACATCATCACCACGGCGAGCATGATCACGACTGCGAGCCCGACCACCAGGGCGATGGCGATCACGAACCGGGGCGCGAAGCCGATTCCCGGGCCGGTGCGGTAACCGCCCTGGGCGGCGTATCCGCCGCCGAATCCACCTGGATCGCGATTATCGAGTAAGTCGGTTCTCATAACGGGTCTTCCTATCCGTGATTGTGCGAAACGTGGATTCGCGGTCGCCGGTATCGGTCGGGGAAATTCCTGGAACGGCGATGACGGATCGAGAATGGCCGACGAAACGAACCGATGACCACTTCAATGCCGTCTTTTCCTGGCATCTGATTCGGTTCTGCACGAATCACGTGCAGAACTGTGAGGTGCGTCGACACCATGGAGGAGTCCCGTTTAGCATCGACGGCGGTGTGACCAGCGGGGCCGAGCCCAGGGGACGGATGGTGCACATGACTCAAAGCCCACATACGATGCGGTGCGCGCGCCGGATCGCCCGCGAGGTGAAAAAAGCCGGCGGTTCCGATCACGACGCCGCCTCCGTAACTCACCGCCACTGCGGCGTATCGATGCTGCGAGCACATCGTGCGGCACGGGGTTTCACCCTCGTCGAGGCGGTCGAGGCGTTGCAGGAAGTGTTGTCCGCACGCGGTGTTTCCGCTGACGGGTTGAGTCATCAGCGGCTGTCACGGTGGGAGCAGGGCCACGATGTCCCGTCCCCTCACTACATGGATGCGTTGTGTTTCTTGTATCGGAGCCGGCCAGACCGGCTCGGATTCGGGAGCGATTACTCGGAGCCGGGTTCGTTCCCGCCGAACGAACCCGAGGACGCCATGAATCGACGCAATTTCGTAGGTTTCGCCGCGGCAGGTGCGGCACTGCTGCCTGTCCACCCGGTGACTGAGCTGATCGGTGTCGATTTCGATCCGCCCGGTGGATCACACGCTCGACTCGGATATGTCGAGCGGCTGGAGGAATCGGTCGAGCGCAGCAGTGCCGGAGTGCAATCGATGTCGCCGGCCGAATTCATCCCGGCGCGGATGATGGACCTGGCTCGCGTGCAGGCCGGTTTGCTCAGCGCGACCGGTGCGGCGGTGCGGCGGCGGCTGCAGCGGGTGTATGCGCGCAACGCGGGGTTGATCGCGATTCGGCTCAGCGACGTCGGTGCGGTTGCGGAGAGCTTCGAGTGGTTCGCGATCGCGCGCCGCGCGGCGCGCGCGGCCGAAGACGAGGCGGTGCAGGGCTGGGTCGCGGGCTGGACTGGGGACGCCTGCGCGTTCCACCAGCAGTTCAAACCGGGGCTGGCCGCCGCACAGGCCGCGCAGTCGGTGGGCGCGGGCCGCCCGAGCCCGGAGGCGGTGCTCGGGTGTCTGGCCGAGGCCGGCATCGCGGCGCGTCTGGGCGATCGGCGCGCGACCTTCTCCGCAGTCGCGCGGGCGGATCGGATGTTCGCGCTGCTCCCGGCGGTGGAGCTCCACCGTGGTGGGTTCGGGGTGAGCGAGTATCTGCTGCGCTGGAACCAGGCCAACGCGCTCGCCCTGGTGGGCGCGCACGCCGAGGCGGCGCCGCTGCGCGAGCGGGTGCTGGCGTTGCCGCAGGCGGGGCGCGACCTCATCGGGCGCGGGCTGCTGTGTCTCGACGAGGCTGCCGCCGAAGTCGACCGAGGGGAGCTCGAGAGTGCCTGCCACACGATCACTACGACATGGCTGGCGCTGCCACCGGAGTTCCAGGTCGGCCAGATTCCCGAGCGGGTGCGGGAGGTGCTGGCGCCTCTGCCCGCGACCCGCTCGGTGCGCCCGGTGGCCGAGGTGCGCGAGCTCATCGAGTCCTCGGTCTCGGCCGGGTGAGCGTGTGCGAGCGCAGGCCGCTCGCGCGGCGATGTTCGCGACGCAGGTCCAAGGTCACGCAGTGCATTCCGCCGCCCATGGCGCGGGCGTGGCGCAGGGTGTGCGGGGCGACGTCGATGTGGTGGCGGCGCAGCGCGGCGATGAGCTCGGTCTGGGCTGCGTCGACGATAGCGAGGTCGGGGCGCACCATCAGCAGGTTCATCCCGATCCACGGCGAGGACAGCGGATGTCCGGAGGGGGCGGGTGCGGCCGCCATCGGCGGGCACCACAGGTGTTCCCAGGAGCGCAGCGGCTCGGGCAGCTGGGCGGGATCGCGGATGCGCTCGGGGTTGAGCAGCACCAGCCCTTCGCGCAGCAGGCTGATCGTGGAGTCGATGTGGGTGTAGGGGTAGATACCCCGGACCGCGTGCACCCGGTAGTCACCGAGCGCGGACAGCGTGGAACTCAGCCACCGGTATCCGAGTTCGTTGCCGCTGCTCGAGACCTGGTAGTACAGGTCGCGCCCGCAGCGCAGGATGTTGGCGGCGTCGAAGACCGGTTCGGTCTCCCCCAGCGTGACTCGGCCGGTGCCGTCGTCGGGGTACAGCTCCTCGCGCAGTTGCGGGGTAGGAGCAGCGATCCAGGCCGACCCGGCGAGCATGCGCCGCTGGAATTCCTCGCGCAGTCCGGCGAGTTCGAACATCCGCGCGCGCACCGGGCTGGGGGCGGCGATGATCGTGGAGCCGACGACGATCGCGAGGTCGCGCGGGCAGTAGGAGTAGAAGCCGCTCGTGTGCCACCAGGGTGTAGCGAATTCCTGGTCGTGGGCGATCGGGGCGGGTCGCACGACCCGCACCCCCAAGCTTTCCAGCAGCTCGGCCAGCCCGTGCAGGTCCTCGCCCGCTTCGGCGAGGACGCGGTCGGGGAAGCGTCCGACCGCGACACCGGCGAGCTCCCGAGCGTCGAGGTCGGGGTAGAGGTTGAGCCACGCCGAACGGTCAAGCGGCGGGATCCGGGCGCCGTCGGCGACCCCGACGACGACGTCGAGCAGCGGGCTGAACTCGTCGTCGGAGTAGGCCGGTGCGGGCTGCACGGGTACCGGGGTGTGCGCGGTCGGCGTCATCGGGGAGTGCGACATGACAGGGTCCTTTCGCAGAGCGGAATCAGTGGTGGCGGGGGTTCAGCCCAGGGCGCGCAGCGCGCCGCGGCGGCGGTGGGCGCGCAGGGAGGCGCAGGTCATCGTCCGCAGCAGCCAGCGGTCGGTGCCGTCATAGCGGGGCGCGAAGGTGGTGCGGCCGTGCACGGTTCGCCGGTTGTCGGCGACGAGTACATCCCCGGGGCGCAGTTCGTGCCCGATCGCGCCGCGGTCCAGGGCTGCAGAGAGGGCTCGCAGCGCGGCCGCGCCGCGATTGTCGGCGGGGTCGGCCAGGTGCACGTCGCCTTCGCCGAAGCAGATCTCTGGGTCTGCTGCCGGGCCGGTCAGGATCGGCACGGGGGTCGGCGCGCTGGTGTCGGCGCCGTCGTGGGCATCATCTGGGACCAGCAGGTAGCGCGGTGCACGCAGCACGGCGATGTCGGCGGGATCCAGGTCGAGGTGGCGGGCCGGGGACAGCACGGTCAGCGCGCCGGGGTGCCCGCGCAGGCACAGCAGTGCGAAGTAGTCGCAGCGGTCGTCGGTGAAGCCGTCCTCGACGTGCCAGTCCAGTGCCGCGGTGCTGCTGGCTCCGGTCTGGGTGTCTTCGCGGCCGGGGACCGGGAGCACGTGCTGGACAAGACGGCCCTCGTGCAGCGAGCGGAAGGTGAACGGTTCACCCAGCGGCAGGGACAGGGCGAGCAGCAGCAGAGCCGCGGCGTCGACAACGCGTGCCGTGCTTCGCGGGGTGACGGTGGCCGGCGTGGCGGGCAGGTCGAGCGGAACCGGGCAGATACCGCGCAGCAGCAGCGCGTTGTTGGGCGAGCCGTCGGCGCGGAAGCGGTGCAGCGCAATCACCACGTGCGGTGGCAAGCTGGTCAACAGCCCCGCGGCGAGCGCGACCGGGTCGCTGCGGCGCCGATGGCGCGCCGACGCGGCGTGCAGGGCTGCCGACCAGGTGTGCGCGGTCTGCGCCCAGGTGCTGTTCAATACCTCGCTGCGGGCCAGCTGTGCGGGCGGGCGCGTGGTCGGGCCGGCGAGCGATTTCACATGGTCACCGACGGCAGAAGCGAGAGCGCGAGGCCCGAGCCCGGTCGCGGGCGGGGTGGCGTCGGAGCGAAGTTCACCTCCGCCGATGACGCTCGAGGCGACGACTCTGGTGTTCATGGCTGTCCTCCGATTGCTCTATGGGCCAGCGGCCACGAGACCAGGACACTCGGGAACAGGAGTTGTCCGACAGCAGGCAAGACAGGACAGCTGGTCATCGCCGCCTTTCTCGGCTGTCCGGCGGACAAACCGGACAAGGCGGGACAGCGGAAGACAGTTTCCGATCGAAGGGGCGATCGACAGGAAGAATCGCGATGACAGAGAACGTGAACCGGGCGACGAACCGGGCCGAACTTCAGGCGCTCCACACCACCGCCGGCTTCGGGTCGGCGCTCAAAAAGGTGCGGCTCGCGACACGGCTGTCGATCAGAGCCATGGTGGACAAGGCCGCCACCCGCAAGCGCAACGGCGCAGCCACCTTCGTCGACCTGACCAAGAACATCATCGAGTCGATGGAAAAGGGGCAGCGCCTGGGCGGGCGGCCGGCCCACGAACTGGACAACCGGCTCGAGATCTACCTGTGGTGCTGCAACGTCCCTCGGGAAGACCTGCCCGCCTGGCTCGAGGCTCGACGCCGCATCTTGAACGAACCGGCGCCGCCCGGCCCGGACACGGGAGCGCTCGAGCCCGGCCCGGCCGTGCGAACCGCACTGCGCCGAGATGTTTCCCTGATCGGGCGCGACCGTGAGGTGGAACGGATCCTGGACAGAGCGGCCTCGGGCGCCGCGGTGCACACCATCAACGGCATGCCCGGCGTGGGCAAGACCGCTCTGGCGATCCGCGCTGCCCACCAGCTGGCCAGCCGTTACCCCGACGGCCGCTATTTCGTGGAGTTGCACGCCCACACACCCGGGCGTGCGGTCGCCGACCCCGCCGACGTGCTGGCCGGGCTGCTGGCCTCGATCGGTGTCGAATCCCACTATCTGCCTGATTCGCTCGGCGCGCGGCGTGATCTGTGGCAGGACCGCCTGGTCGGCAAACGGATCCTGCTGGTTCTCGACGACGCCCGTGACGAAGCCCAGATCGATCCGTTGCTGCCCGCCACTCCGGGGTCGCTCGCGCTGGTGACCAGTCGCCGCCGGCTGCTCGAACTCGGCGACGCTGTACCACTGGCACTCGACACCCTCGAGCACGGTTCCGCGGTCGAACTCTTCGCGACCGTGAGCCACCGCAGCCTGAGCGATACCACCGACCGTGACGCGGTCGAGCGGCTGGTTCGGCTCTGCGGTCACCTACCCTTGGCGATCACGTTGCTCGCTGGGCCCCTCGCCCACCATCCCGCATGGACCATCACGGACTTGGCGGCGGAATTCGATGCCACCACCGATCGTCTCGGCGAGCCGGACGAGCGCACTACCGCGATTCGAGCAGCCTTCGACCTGTCCTATCGCGAGCTTCCCGCCGAACGGGCTCGGCTGTTCCGGCGGCTCGGCCTGCACCACGGTGCCGACCTGGACGCGCACGCCGCGGCAGCACTGGCCGACGTCGACGTGAGCACAGCACGCACGCAACTGGAGTCGCTCTACACCGACCATCTGCTCGACGAGTCCGCCCGCGGCCGCTTTCGCCTGCATGACCTGCTCAAGGAGTACGCGCGCGCCCTGGTTCGATCCGAACCGGAGACCGAACAGGTCTGCGCGCAGAACCGGCTGCTCGACTACTACCACCACAGCGCCGCTGCGGCCGATCGCTGGATCACCCGCCGCACGCACCCCGCCTCGGTGCGCGAGAGCGACTGCGGCGCCGGGGTGGCGAGCCGGGAATTCGGTGACGAGGTCGCCGCGCTGGCGTGGATGCGCGTGGAACGTGACAACCTGATGGCCTGCCTCGACAGCCTGGCACAGCGCGAACAGGTGCGGATGATCACCATGACCGCGCTGCTGGCGGGGCTGCTCGACCGCGACGGCCCCTGGCCATTGGCCTGCCGGCTGCACCGGCGTGCGGTCGCCGCCGCTCACGAACTCGACGACTCACTGCAGGAAGCCGGCTCGCTCAACAACCTGGGAGCTGCGCTCTGGCGCGCGGGCAACTACTCTGCGGCCACGTCGCGCTTCGACACCGCACGGGCCCTGTACCAGCGCGATAACAACGTCCTGGGCGAAGCCAACTCTCTGAACAACCTCGGCAACGTCTGTGAGGAAGCCGGTGACTACCGCTCCGCGCTGACCTACTACGAGCAAGCACTGATCCAGTACCGCCGCTGCGGTGACACTCTCGGGGAAGCCAATGCCCTCAACAACCTCGGCAACGCCTGGGAAGCAACCGGCGACTACCCCACCGCGATCGACCAGTTCGAGCAAGCGCTCACCCTCTACGACCAGCTCGACTTCCGGCTCGGAAAAGCCAACTCGCTCAACAATATCGGAATCGTACGTGGCCGCACCGGCCACAGCACCGAAGCCGTCGAGCTGCACGGATTAGCTCTGCAGCTGTACCGGCAGCTGGGCAACCGGCTCGGCGAGGCCAACGCGCTGACCAACCTGGGGATCGTGCACGGTCGCACCGCGAGCTTCCGCGACGCCATCGCACTACACCACCAGGCACTCGAGCTCTACCGCGAACTCGGAAGCGTGCGCGGGGAAGCCAGCGTTCTGAACAACCTCGGCAACGTCCGCACACAAACCGGCCTCTACGAGGAGGCCAGCGTGTTGCACAAACAAGCGCTCGCCCTGTCGCGGCGCCTCGGACACCGGGCGGGAGAAGCCAACGCCCTGCACAATCTCGGGGTCGTCTGCACATGCACCGGAGAACTCGGCCAGGCTGTCGAGCTGCACCAGCAGGCATGCGAGCTCTACCGCCAGCTGGGCAATCGTTTCGACCAGATCGACATCCTGATAGACCTGGGCAGACTTCTGCTCGACACCGCTGTCCCGGCCGACGCTGAACCGTTGTTCGACGAGGCGCTCACCCTCGCCCAGCAGACCGACAGCCCGATCGGTCAGGCTCGTGCACTCGATGGCACGGTCCGGTGCCGGCTGCGCGCCACCGGCATGGTCGCCTTCGAAGAGTTCACCCGCGCGATCGAGCTCTACCATCGGATCGGCACCCCGGACGCATGTGCGGCAGCCACAGATCTGACCGGACTGACCTCCGCTGGCGGCGATGATCCGCCGCCGCCGGGCGATCTCGACGGCCGATCGTGAGGCCGCTCAGGCTCACGGCCTCGGCACCCTCGACGAGGATGGAAGATCCGGTGCGGGCGGGACACCGAATTGGGGTCGGGTCACTGTCTCGAACAGATGGCGATCCACGGCCATGCGGATCGCGCGGGCACGGCTGACCCGGGCGCCGCGGCAGAACGCCGCCAGCCGCGCGAGCGTCTGCTCACTCAACCGGGCCTCGGCGACCTCGATCTCACCCGGTAGACCCGTGCTGTGTGCCGGGTCGAAATTCCTGCGGTCTCGCTGCGGGTCAGGGATGTTCCGGTCCTCGAGTACTGCCGCAACGGCATAGCGTTCGGAATCACGCTGGACTCCGAACGAGTCGAGCATTTCGGTGACTGCCTGCGCAATTGCAGCGTGCACGGGGATAGCACGCTCACCGGCAACAAATCGTAGAGAGGACAGAACAGCCGGGGAGAAACCCACCACCAAGCGCGTTCCGACCGCGAAACGATCCATCAGCTGCACCTCGTCTTCCGGCCCGAGCACCAGAGTTTTGACGCAACAAGAATGAGAGGGAGTATAGATACCGTCTTGAATGCTAACACAGATGCAAATACATTCGCAGGACGCAGAAGTGCGCGAACGCCCTCGATTAAACGGGCGAACAGCCCGCTGTCGCCTCCTCAGGACGAGTGCACCGGCGTGGGGCGGCCGAGATAGGACTCCATCCCCGGTGTCGGCCGCCGCAGCCCCAGACCGTCCTCGACGAAGGCCGGCGCGACGGTGAATCCCGACCCGCCCAATCCCCCGAGCTGCAGCACGCCGATCGGCCCGCTGCGCGAACGAGGAACCCACTCGGCGATCACTCGCTCGGCCAGCGGCCGCAACCCGTACCAATACCGATAGGCTCCCGGCGCCAGCGCTGCCCGCAGATCCGGAAACCGCTGTCCCACCCGATCTCTGATCTCCTCGACCTGCGCGGTGACGTAGCCCGGCACCGCGGAGGAATCCATCAGTCCGCGCGCGAGTTCGGCGTACTCCTCGGGCTCGGTGACCAGCCGACCCGACGAGCCCCCCAGACACACGTGCCCGCACGAACGGTGCGGGATACTGTAGGTCAGCTCGTCGTCGTGATCGGCGTCCATCAGCACCACCCGATCCAGCGGAGCGGGCACCAGAGCCAGGTCAGCGAGCAGAACCACACCCAGATCGCCTTCGATCCGCGCGTCGTCGAGCAGAAACTGCGCGCGATCCCCGGCTGCGACACAGGCAACCTCGGCACCGAACTCCTCGGTGATCGCCAGCAGTTCGGCGACATCACCGATGTAGTGATCCCTCGGCTCCACTCCGGGAAGAGCCGACACCGCTCCGTAGAGGCGGGGCATGAGCGTGCACGAGGAGATGACCGCCCCCTCGGCGATGTAGGCACCCCGCCGGTAGAAGGGCGCGGAGAAGTCCGCCGGATCGACCGGCACGGGCCCCGCCGGGCATCCACTCGGAATCCGGACCGAGTCCTCACGGGTCAGCAGCAGGCTCGGGGTGTGCGCGCGGTATCCGCCGAACCCGAACTCCGACAGGATGCCCCACTCGCCGAAGGACCGATCCGCCCACCCGGCGATGCGCGGGTCGCGCTCGAGAAAAGGCATGTGCCACCCGCTGGCACCGAAACTCGTCACACGCGCATCGTGGCGGTCGGCGACCCACAGAATTCGTAACGGGCGAGAAGCCCGTCGCGATTCCACGAACAACCGGTGAACGACATGATGGCCGACGATGCCGTGGCCGACCACGACCGCACTGCCGGTTCGCAGCGCAGAAGTCAAAAAGGACTCGGGCTCGCACCCCGCGAGAGGACCGGGGAGAACGCTACGGGACATCGGAGGCACCTCTTCCGACGGATCAGGGGCCTTCATTGGCACCGGCCCTGATATTCACGAGGGTGACGCCCGCGATCACACTTGTCAAGCAGGGCTCAAGCACTATTCTCTCAGTTGTAAGCCGGGCTTTATCCAGCCCAGCTGTATCGACACGGTCCCACTCCCCGATGGGAGTCTCCGAGAGGGATGGCCATGCGCGAGGTCAAGCTTCCCGCAATGCTCAAGCAACTCGTCGACGACAGCGAGTACCACGGTAGCCGGAAACGCGTATCAACAGAGCTGGGAATCACTCCTGCTGCGCTCTCACAATACATCAACGGCCAGACCACACCCAGCCTCGACAAACTCCTGGCTATGACAGAGCTATTCAATGTTTCGCTCGATTTCCTCGTGTTCGGCCCCGACACGATCGCCGGGCACGGTGACACCCTCGAGTACGGCCGTTTCACCCGCTATGTCGAAGCCGGCATGGCCTCCTATCAAGCCGACATCGCCGCGCAATCCGCATTCGTCACCAAAGTCGGCGAAATCCTCGCCCAGCACATCGACACAGCGGCCAGGGCGGCCTCCAGGCGCCCGTTCACCCTGCGCGGCATGCTCGACAAAGAACAAGCGATCGAGATCGAGCGCTACAGCGAGGAGAGCACGATCCTCACCCTGGATCTAGCGGACGACCTCGTGCAGGTCGACAGCGATGTCGAACAGAGCGTCACCGCGGGAAACTTCCTCGCAGTGGTCGCCGAGAACCTCGCACTCGGACGCCGCTACCACTTCGTACTCCCCCCCGACATGCAGGACCGCGACGCCCTCGTCCATCAGTACCGCACGCTGCTGCAATCCCGAAACCTCACCGCAGGCGACCTCGACCGGTGCCGATTCAGCGTTGCCATGGACACCTTCTACGTCGGCTGCTGCCTGTTCCGCCTCGACACCACGAGCATGCGCCGACGCAGCCCGGTCCTCTACCGCTTCGTCGAGGAGTTCATCACCCCCGACAACCACATCGGCTTCATCGAACCCACCTCCTCGACACCCGCCTACTTCCTGCTCGACCTCCCACGCCGCCAACTGGCCGCACGCGTCCTCCATCGCCTCACACCCCAACCTTGACGCGCATCACCGATCCGCCCAGCCTGGACCGCCGGCAAGACGCCGAGCCTGAACCGCTTCTTGTCGCTGCAGCGGCAGACCCACACATCTCTTCGACGAGCGAACGATCTGGCGGCGACCGACATCGAACTGCGCGGCGCGACCTAGTCATCAGCCTCGATAGACCCGCATCCGCCGTCACAGAGAATCACCAAGCGGCACCGCCGACACGCTCACATGCCGACGGAACCAATAAACCGGGTCTCGAATATCGGCCAGACTGCGAGCCTCGAATTGCGCGACTCGCCTACCGACGCGCCGTACATCGCTGCGGCGATCACGGCGTGTCCCTATAGGGTGATCGCGATGTCCGCGAGGCGCGCGGTGGCCCCATGCCCGCTCAACGCCGCTCCGCAGACCTCGATGTCCGCGAAAACCCCTCAACCCGAACGAGTCTCACCGCCCAACGGCACCGCTGAGACCCACCAGAACGCATGACCGAGAAAGGCCGGTGGATGACTTTTTTCCATTGGACGACCTGCGACGTGAGACGACTGCTGCCACCAGACTGGCGCGCTCAGATCATGCGAGTCGTCAAGGAGGAAGTCGTCGAACTGACACTCATCAGCAGCGACTCGACGTCACGAGAGGCAACCGCAACCGAACAGATACCGTGCGGGATAGTGACCGGCGACCGCGTACGCGACCGTCTACCGTGGCTCAGCGAACTCTACAGCGGCGCTTTCCTCGACCGGGTGCAGTCGATATGGCACCAGCCGATCTCCCCCATGTCCGATCCGCGATTCGGCGCGGTCCTCAACGTGCAGCGCGGGGCTCAACGCTACGAATGCCACGTCGACAGCAACCCGATCGCAGCACTGCTGTACTGCACCAGCCACTCCACCGGCGAGGGAGGGGAACTCGCGATCTCTCAGCGCGGAGATGTCCACTCGATCGAAGAAGTCGATGCCGACTGCGCACTCATCGAACCCCACGCAGGACACCTGGTCCTCTTCGATGCCAGGCAACACAGTCACTATGTCCGCAGACTCACCGATCCGCAGGCAATTCGCGTCGTCGTGGCGATGAACTACTACACCGCCTCCGACCCTGAGCACGTGGTCCGACCGAAAGGTCTGAACAGGCACCTGATCGGCGTCGACTGATCAGCGCCCGACCCTCCACTTGTGGCGCGCGAAAGAAGCTCTCGAGTGAGTCGACCAAAGCCATCCTTATCGAGGGTGTCGAGCTCGGCTTACTGATCAGTTCAGAATGAGTTGGCGTAGATAGATCATCGAGCAGGCCAAGCTGAGCAGGGCTTGATGGACATCAGCGCGGCGTTCGGTGCGCACTCGTAGGCGGCGGTAGTTCTTGATCCAGGTGAAAGTGCGCTCGACCGGCCAGCGGTGAGTGCCGAGACCGGATCCGTGGCCGGTGCCGCGGCGAGCGATGCGCGGAGTGATCCCGCGGGCGCGGACCAGGCGCCGGTACTTGTCGTGGTCGTAGCCACGATCGGCGTAGATCCGGCGGGGCCGACGCAGCGGACGCCCGATCTGTCCGCGGATGGGCGGGATCGCCTCGATCAGCGGGAGCAGCTGGGTGACGTCGTGGCGGTTGCCGCCGGTCAGGATGACCGCGAGGGGGATGCCGGTGGCGTCGGTGATCAGGTGGTGCTTGGAGCCGGGCCGGGCGCGGTCGACCGGGCTCGGGCCGGTGTGAAGCCCCCTTTGAGCGCGCGCAGGTGGGTCGAGTCGACCAGCGCGGACGACAGGTCCAGCCGACCGGCCGCGCGGAGTTCGGCGAGCAGTTGTTCGTGCAGTCGCTGCCAGACTCCGGCTTCGTGCCACTCGGTGAGCCGTCGCCAGCAGGTGGCACCGGACGCGCCGAACAACGCTGTCGGGAGCCGGTTCCATCCGATGCCGGTGCGGGTGACGAACAGGATGCCCTCGAGGGCTGCGCGGTCGTCGGCTCGTCTGCGGCCGGGGTAGCGGAATCGTCTGGGCTGCTGCTGCGGGATCAAGGGCTCCAGCCGGGTCCACACTTCATCGGTCAGGATCTCCTCACGCACCCCGACATCATCGATGCCATTGCCGGACAGCGGAAGACGGCACGCCAGCTCATTCTGAACTGATCAGTAAGTCGGAACCTCACTTCATCATCACAATCATCGTGCCTGCTTTCGCGCCTCTTTGAGGTGGTCGCGGGTGGCCAAGGTGTCGGGATGGTCCTCATCCAGGACCCGTCGGCGGTCGCTGAGTACCCGCTCGAATTCCTCGATCGCTTCGCTGACACGCCCCGCCGCCTGGTAGGCGAGAGCAAGGTTGTGGCGGGTGGCCAAGGTGTCGGGATGGTCCTCATCCAGGACCCGTCGGCGGTCGCTGAGTACCCGCTCGAATTCCTCGATCGCCTCGCCGACACGCCCCGCCGCCTGGTAGGCGAGAGCAAGGTTGTGGCGGGTGGCCAAGGTGTCGGGATGACCCTCACCCAGGACCCACCGCTCGTCGGTGAGTACCCGCTCGAATTCCTCGATCGCCTCGCTGACACGCCCCACCGACCGGTAAGCGCTCGCGAGCTGGTTGCGGGTGGCCAGGGTGGCGGGGTGCTCTTCACCCAGGACCCGCCGCTCGTCGGTGAGTACCCGCTCGAATTCCTCGATCGCCTCGCTGACACGCCCCACCGACCGGTAAGCGCTCGCGAGCTGGTTGCGGGTGGCCA
>NZ_JBHUXA010000012.1:69132-97113 GCF_042669725.1 Nocardia sp. NPDC057227
GGGTGGCGGGGTGCTCTTCACCCAGGACCCGCCGCTCGTCGGTGAGTACCCGCTCGAATTCCTCGATCGCCTCGCCGACACGCCCCACCGACTCGTAGGCACCGGCGAGCTGGTTGCGGGTAATCAGGGTGGCGGGGTGCTCTTCACCCAGGACCCGCCGCTCGTCGGTGAGTACCCGCTCGAATTCCTCGATCGCCTCGCTGACACGCCCTGCTGCCCGGTAGGCGAGGGCGAGGTTATGGCGCATGGTCAAGGTGTCGGGATGGTCCTGCCCCAGGACTTTCCTGTGATCGGCGTGGGCGTATTCGGCGTGATGGATGGCGCGTTGCGGGTCCGCGGCTTCGATGAGCTGACGGACGGCCCAGCGGCGCGCGCCCAGTACAGCGGTCCGGATGCCGAGGTCGAGGATAGGCCTGGGTTGGGCAGTGGTGTGTTCGGTGAGGGCGTCGATATGCTCGACCAACCGAGCGCCTTCAGCACGGCGCTGGAAGGCCTCGATGGGATCGAACAGCTGTGGTTCGAGAACTGCGACAGCGGCGGCAGCGAGAGCCTCAAGAGTAGCGGTGGTGTGGGCGCGTTCGCGGATCACGCGTGCGGTGAGGCGGTGCATCACCAATACCCGCCCATCGGTCGACCACGACAACAGCGACCCCTCCACACAGCGGTCGATCGCCGTCCCGGTGACGGAGTCAGATACGGTACCTGCTTCAATAAGGGCGGTTTCCACCCCGTCCGCCGACAGCATCGCGATAACACCGGTCAGCCACCGCACCCGCCCGCCGAGCGCGGTGTCGCCGACGGCGGTAACGGTGTCGATCGCCAGTCCCAGCGCTTGGTCTACAGTGCGATCGTAGCCGGTGCCGCGCTGGCGGGGCAGCGCGGCCGGGAGCGGTTGAGCGGCCAGCAGCTCCCGGTAGCCGTGGTAGTCCAGGCGGCGAGTGGTGATGGTGGCCGCGGCGGCGGCCAGGGCCAGCGGCAGGTCTCCCACCTCGGCGGCGAGGGCGTCGGCGCCGGCCGGGTCGTCGAGCCCGGTTGCCGCGGCCAGGTAGGCGATCGATTCGGTGCGGTCGTAGCCGGTCGCGGCGTCGACGAGTTCGCCGAGGCCGGTGAAGGCACGGTCGGTGCTGGTGATCACCACCCGCACCCCGCCGCCGGTGGGCAGGAACTCGCCCAGGAAGTCCGGGTCGGTGGCGTTGTCGAACACCAACAGCCCTGACAGACCCGGTGTGCTGTTGAGGTGGTCGCGCAGCCGCCGCGCCGAGATCAGCGAATCACCTTCTGGATCGGCCACTCCGACCCGAGCGGCAATCTCGGCCATCCCAGCCAGAGCACTGTCACGTGTCTCCGCACCAACCCAGCCCACCAACCCCACAGCCCCGTCCTGCATGACTTCCCGCGCGTAGGCGGCAGCGACCTGAGTCTTGCCGGCACCGCGCATCCCGCACACCACCACCGCCCCCCGCATCCGCGCCAAGGCCTCACGCAGTTCGTACACTTGGGCGCGGTCCACGAAATGCGTGGCCGGCCGCGGTACAGCGCCCACTACCGTTAGTCTGCCGACCGTCGGCAGCTTCGGCGGGTCGGGCGTCTGGTCATGGCGGTGAGGAATAAGGGTGTCGTGGCTGATCGAAAGATCGCTCCCGACTCTCACTCGGTCCAGGTCGTTAATCACGCGCACAAACGGTCCACTGCGCAGCTCAAATTCGCGACGTTCGGTCTGCGCTTCCCTTTCGTGGGCCTGCTGGATCGCGAGGCCCTTCTTGGTCGAGCGCGGATTGCGGTTCTTATTGGATAGAAAGGGCGGTGGCGTCCCGCTAATGCGCATAAAGTAGTAGTCGATGGCGAGCGCTTCGCTCGCATTCTGGTTCTTGCGGACTGCAGTAATCACCGCATCCAACGGGAGTACATCCGGTGAGTAGTCCGCCGTGAGCATGGAATCTACCGCGTCTGCAAGTAATCGAGGGAGCATACCGGCCCGTGCGTGTTGCAAGGGTTGCGACGAATTGATAAGGGCTATTCCGGTATCAGGCTCGTCACCCCAAAGTGTCGTGTAGCCCCTCAGCGTGTCTGCGGTGACAGCAGCGCCTCCGAGGCCAGAAAAACAGGTATCGAGGATCAGTAGCAGCCGTCGCACTTTAGTTCCGGCTAGCAGCAGACGCACCAAATCCGCCGCAGGAAAAGCCGCTTCTAGATCGCCTAGATCAGTATCGGCGGTGACCAAAATTGATTCGCCGCTGGCGCCGAGTCGTTCGCCATGACCGGTGAAATACATCACGATCAGATCGTCGGGGCGGCGATCGGGCGACTTGCAGAAGTGGCGTAAGTCTTGACGTATCTGGATGGAAGTCGGATTGGCGCGGATCGTATCAATGAGGGTGTAACCGAAGCGTTCGGTGAACAACTCGATAATCGCTGTACGCGCTCCCTCAAGCCCGGTGGAATCCCACTGGGGGACCTCAGTTCTAGGTGCTACTGCTGCGGCGATAAGAAATCGTCGCGGTTCATTGCCGTCGGACACCGGCGCCCCGGACGGGTCACCTATCCGGGTCTCCGATGGCTTACTGTGCGGGCGTTGCGATCGATGCGACTCAACCGGTGCCAGCGTCCGTTCGGGTCGATCTACCATCGTGCTTATGGTTTCGGCGAATTCCTGGTAGCCATCACCGAGACCGCTCAACACCGCCACAACTGCTTTCGCGAAAGGCTCTCGCTCGGTTGGCAGTGAAACGTGCCCGGGTTCTTTCGGCACCAGTGTGCGAAAGTCGAGGTTGCCGCCGAACGGTTCAGCTTCTCTGGCGGCATGGTGCGCCAGTAAGTTCAGAACCCGAAAGGCGTCGGTGCGGGGCAGGTTGGCGAGTAACTCTTCGCGGACGGTGGCTTGGTCCGGTGTTCCGCGGGCGAAGTCGTAGACGATCTGATCAGGGTCCTCGCTCATCATGTCGGGGATGGTGACTAGCAGGCCGGACAAAAACACTTCGGCGAGATCTGCTGGAGTGGAGTCTGGTACCAATTCCCTTTGTATCAGCCTCATTACGGGCACGGTGAGCGGTGCAGCGGACAAGAACGTCGCTAGTGAGTACGCCGACGGCGCGGCGGTGAGGCGGAATCGTTTGACAAGTTCCTCGGTCGAGGTGGGCAGTAATCCGGTAGACGAGTATGTGTCGACAGCCTGCAGCCTGGGCAGTGGGACCGCCATCATCGACAGTCCGGCCGTCCGGTCGCCTGCCACCGCCGATGCCCATTGGCTGACCCGTGCCGGATCGAGTCCGATCACCGGTATGAGGCGCTGTCCGTCATTCTCGTTCGCCCGGAGGCGTGGGTTACCGGCTCGTCCATGGAGTATTCCGCTGTGTTCGGGTGAGGAACGCATGGAGACGGGCACGGCGGACAGTTGCGTGCGATGCCAGAGTCGTTCCGGCAGCACGTTCAGTATTGCCAGTGGACTGACGTTGGACCATTCCGACATTGCAGTCGCCGTGGACGTGCTTCGCCAGAGCCGTCCCACGCCGTCGGTGACAATTAGGATGAGACGGCGGCCAGTAGGGTCGGTGAGTTCAGCCGGACTGCGGTCACCGACCGCGCGGCGAGTGGTCGGACCGGCGTGCAAGCGGGTTTGCTCGGCGTCACCGTCGATGGTCCAGATACGTACATCGCGAAACGCTCTATGCGCGCGGAGTATTCGGGTCAGTTCGGTGAGGGTAGGTCGCCACAGTGCCATCGAGAGGCTGGTATCGACGACAAGAGCCAGCTCAAGCCAGTGTTCAGTGATCGGGACGGATATCGGGACCAGGGTCCGGGTCTCGGCGTAGACGTTGACGGTGGCGGCTTCGTCGAGAACGCTGGGGCCGGGTGCCGCTATCTCGCGGTGGAGTGGGCGCAGGGCGCGACTGAGTTCGGCCGCTTGGGGAAGCGCGACTGAGGCCGGCGTTCGGTGGTTGGGAATGCTTCCGGGCGGTCCGTCATGAGCTGGCACGATCTGGACGCTTGGTTGCCGGGACGGCAAGGGATCATCTGAAGTTCGCCTGACCGGTGGGGGCGCCACCCGCTGGGGCTCAGGGTCGGCCTTCGGTTCGAGAAGTCTCCCCAACCCGTGTACCGGCTTGTCGGGTTGTGATGTCTCAAGCGGGGCGAGAAGCTCGGGCTGCAGGCGTTCGAGCAGCCATATCGCCTCGGCCAGGGTTTGCGGTGTCAGCGTGCCTTGGACATACGCTGAGGCCAGCACTTCCACGATAGGTGCGTGGCCGGGATCGATCATTCCACGCCACGGTCGTTAAGGGGGCGGAGCAGAGCGTCGAGCACGTCGGCCCAGCCGGTATCGCCTGTGTGGTCGGTGCCGGTTTCCATCCTGATGGCGTTAAGAAGCTGGTCGATGGCCAGTTGTGCCTCTGGCCGCTGTCGGCGCAGCTCGTCCACCCGGTTGATAAGGGCTTCCGCAGCAGGTGAGACCGTCTCAAGGTGAGCCTCGACGATGCGTTTGAGCTTGGCAGAGTCCGGTGGATCGAGTGTGAGCCGGATACAACGCCGGACGAACGCTGGAGGGAAGTCGCGGTCACCATTGCTGGTCATCACCACGATCGGGAACTCACGGCAATTGACCTTGCCGCCGAAGATCGGAACCCGTTCGGTGTCGTCTTCGGTCAACACGTACTCCGGTGTGCTCGAGTCGGGCAGGCGGAGCAGCGTCGGAATACTGTAGGCGCCATCTTCGAAGGCATTGAGCAGGTCGTTGGGCAGATCGACGTCGCCCTTGTCGATCTCATCGATGAGCAGAACCCGTGGCTTGAGGGTCGGAAGCAATGCGGTGCCGAGCGGGCCGAGCCGAATGTAGCTTCCGATATCCACGGGCGTGCCCTTCGCGCCGGTCTCATCGGCTTGACGAATGCTGACCGCCTGCAAGCGCCCGAGCGAGTCGTACTGATAGAGGCCCTCTTCGAGGGTGGAGCGACTGGTGATGGACCAGTGCAGTACTGGGCCGAGGCCGAGCTCGAAGGCGATGCTGTGGGCCAACATCGACTTGCCTGTTCCGGGGCGACCGGTCACCAGTATCGGCCGACGCAGGTGGATTGCCGCGTTGACCAACCGTACTTCCTTGGCCTCGGCCCGGTACGCGGCTGCCAAACGGGTGAGTCGGGCCGGGCCTTCACTGCGGTTCGCAACGTCGGATAAGGCGGTTTCGGGTACGGCACCGTCGAAGGTCCGCCATGGGGGACTGTCGGGTCGGATCCAATCATGCGGGCGTCCGTCACCGCGGTACAGCCACCAGGCGGGGCAAGGTTCCGCCGTGTCCGGAGCGGCTTCTGCGTCGTCATTGTCGATGGCTGTCATGCGATCCTGTCCCCGAGGTAGTAGGCGAGGCGAGTGGAGTGGTCAATTCCGGTATCCGGTGAGGGTCGTCCCATAGCAGTGTCGTGTCTCTCCTGTAGTGGTGTACATCGGAAGGCTCCATTTGAAGCCGCTCCTCGAAGAGGCAGTCCGGCAGACGAGCGAATCCGCGCTCATTGCCCAATTTTTCGACAACGGCTTTGAGCGGCGCGGAGTCACAGTCGGATCCACACCACACGGCTACCGGCATGCCAGCTGCCACAGCGGCCTTAAGACCATCCACGGAAGACCCGCTGCCTTCCCTGTACGGATAGGACAACATGACGCCGACGGCGTCCCCGGCGAGTAGGAACCGGTTTGCGAGAGTTTTCGCGTCATAGTGTTCGATCACTAGATGCGCGGGCCCGGCAGAGTTGTAGTACTGCGGAAGTGCTGAGTCCGCGTGTAGATACAGGATCCGGGCACCTTCCGCGCTGAGCCTATTCCAACGATCCTGCCAGTCACGCATGGAAAGGCCGTCGAAACGCAGCCGATCCAGCGATCGGACAACCACCTTGCCGCGCAAACCAAGCTCACCCCCGGACTCCGAAGACCAGTGATGGACTGCCTCGTTCAGTAATGACCAAGGCAGCAGGAACTCGAAAGTGAGCGTGGGACCCCGGACCACAGGCAGAAACTTCCCGATTCGGGACACCAAGGACTCGCAGCGTCTACGGACCTCGGCTGCGGGGCAGAGGTCCGGATCGTCCAAACGGAGTGTCAGGGACGCTCCGTCACGTTCGATGGCAGCGTTGAGAGTGAAAAAGCCGTCCTTCCCCGGAGCGGGGTCCACTTTGACGGTGACAAAAGTGGCCGCTTCCGGACTGTTGAACGTCGCGTCGGTCCGGGTCTGATTTACCGCTGCGGCATCGATACCCAACTCCTCGCAGGCATCATCCACCCACAATCGCAATAATGAGGGATCGGCGAGCCGGGCAGCCAGATACTCGACAAACGACAGAACCGGCGGAAGCCGCCGCGGCCTGCGTGGCAGTTGATCAAGGCGGTCGACAATCGTTTCCACATCAACTGCGTCGTCCACTGCGATTGGCGATACGGCACGCAATGACCGCCACAGCGTATCCACGATTACGGCCGGATCGACTTTTCCCGTCTCGGCAAGAATGCTGGACAGCTCTGCGCGAAAATGAGTCGGAAGCGTTGTGGAAGCGGGCGTTGGTACGATAATTACCGGAATGCGCCTGCCGTCCGCGTCGCCGTATATGACTTCGATTGGCCGGGCGGCATCAGGATAGTTTGGCGCCAATTGTTCGATGCGGTTTTTCACAGCCGCGAGCATGTCGTGCAAGTCAGGCGGCCACACCGTTGAAAAAATCTCGGTTAGGCAATCCAGCAATGCTGCGGAGAATACCCCGCCGCCCAGCCGGTTCAAATGCACTGCACGTGTACCGTACGGCGACGCGTACAGTATTCCCTGGTTCGCTCCTTGCGCGGGCAGATTGCCGGGTGGCACTGGAATGCCGTCGGGCAAAGGTTGAGTCATCTGGCCGATAAACGTTTGACAAGCGTCGACCGTGATGATTTGCCGACCTAACGGGCGCGCACGTGCAGATCTGAGCAAAGCAAGGAAGTTGTCAAGGTTGATATTGCGGAGATTTTTGTCAATCGCGTCTTCTACAAACAGCCGTCGGTCTCCACTTGCGTCCACCATGCCGTGCCCGCCCCAATGCAGCCAGAATACTTCACCTTCGAGGGCGAGGACGTCATCTTGGAGCCGGTCAATATTTGCCGAATTCGCAAGCAGATTGCGAAAACCATCACTGTCGTCAAGCAACGGCGAGGTCAGCAGAACGATGTTTTCCGATGGCACACCAATATTGCGCAACCGTTTTGCAAACTCCAGTGCTTGTGTAGCCATGCCAGCGCGGTCGGCGCCGAAGCCGTACTTGTCCAGCCCGACCACGATGGCGTTGGTTCGTTCCGGTGTCACCGGGGCAACCGATCCCGCAACGTCGTGTAGAACAGGTCAGACGCGAAGTACGCACTGTGAGCACGTGGGAACGGGGCGCCGCTACGGATCTCCAGGTCCTCGACCGCTTCCCCGAAGATAGGTACAGCCAGGTAGGAAAGCAGGTCCCGAGGATCGTAAACATTCACCCACGGAGGCATCGTTGGGTCACCGACGTTGCCGCTCGGCGCACTCGGCAAAGCGCCGAGACTACACAAATATGAACCCTGCGAGCCGACAGTGACAAGCAGATCCACCCGCGCCATCCCGAGTCGAACCAAGTCCAGACAGGCAATCCCCCCAAGACTGTGCGCCATCAATACGACTGGCCTTGGGACGGATCGGACCGTATCGGCGATAAACCGACGCAACGGCTCACCGTGGGCCAGGTAGCGCAGGACATCACCACCGAAGGGCATCACGCGGTCCGTGATCATGCCACGGTGACGTTCGATCGCCTGGGAAACACCCAGTCGAAGCGCCAAATCGGCGCTGACCCTCAAAAGTGTTTGTCCAATACCGAGATCGGCACCGTTGAGGCCGTCGAGCACCGCCCTAGCAATCGCGTCCCGTCCAATGGCATCAATCGGAAAGGAACCGGCTACACCAGCGTCCGCGCAAATCATCGCGGCAGCAGTGACCGCGCGAGACAGAGCCTCCCTCAGCTCACCTTCGGTCTCGCCACCAGCGAGCAACTCGATCGCGTCCCTAGCAGGAGCAGAGCCGAAAACCTCCCGAACGGCCCCCATGAACAGATCAACGGGAATGCCATGCTGTTCGACTAGATCAGCGAGATCAGCAAGACCGTCCGACCATCGCAGGTACGTGTTCAGCCGATCTTGCGCAGTGATCTCCGAGCCGGGCAACTCGAACCGAACCTGTCCCGCATTTGCTACGGCAAGGAGCCGCAACTCGTACACAGGATCGGCTTCGAGCAGCACCCAGCGTTCGTCACGCCACTCGTCTGCTGGTAGTTCATTGGCACGGGTCAGGTCGTAGTCCGGGACAGTCGCTGCGGCGGCGTCGAGCGAGACACCCAATTTCTCGCCCCAAAAGCATGGAAGGACCGTTACCTCCGGCCAGTACTGTGCGGCCTTCTCACGCACCAGGCGAAACGAGCCAGCATAGCTCTTTTCTCGCACACCGGTGCCGTGTACGAAGATCACCGTGGTCATCGGGCAGGACCGCTTCGCCACCTCTGACACGCCGACTTCGATGGTGGCGAAGTGGCGGACGTCGAGTTCGGTGCCGACGATCGACTCAGCTCTCCAACGCCAGAAGCCAGAATCTTCAGCATCCCCGCGCTACCGCACACGTACCCTCCCTTAATAGTAACTTTCCAGAATTTCGGTACGGAATCCTCCGACAGTGGCGTGGTCGGTGCGTTCGTCCTTGGGGTAGCGAGTCACGTCGTGAACGCTGTTGCCTTGACGAACTGGATATACCACACCGGTACGCGCTACCCTCTCGCGGCGACGGCAGTTGGGTTGGTCGACCAGAGCGACCATGCCTCAAGTCGGCGATATGGGTCTACACAGACGCTCGCTACTTCGTCATGGTCGTACTCCGCCACCGTCAAAGGGTCCTGTGGACCGATCCCGTGCACGTACACCACCCGAGCCACTCGGCACCCCTCCACCTACCGCCATGCGTTTGCGACACCTTATCGCCGCCGCATGCACCAACGTGACACAGCCACAGGAACGGGGGAGCATCAGGCCCTCCAACAGAGCGGGGGTGCCTCTCTATTTGTCAAGCGGCAGAGACTGACTCGGTGACGTGCTGGTGTCTGCGGATCTCGTCGGTGGTCATGGTCCGCCAGATGGTGGCGGCCAGGTGTCGTTTGAGGCAGCGCATGGTGGCACGGTGTGAGGATCCCGCGGCGATCTTGCGGTCGTAGTAGCCGCGGCCGGCGGTTCCGGACATCCGGACCTGGACCATGGCGATGGTGTGGATCGCGGCGTTGAGCTGGCGGTCGCCGTAGCGGCTGAGCCGGTGGACACGGCGGTCGGCGCTGGCGATCTCGACCGGTGCGGTTCCGGTGTAGGTGGCGTAGGCGGCAGCTGTGGGGAACCGGGCGGCTGATCCGGTGCGGCCGATCAGCCGTGCCGCGAGCACGGGGCCGATGCCGTCGATCGTGCGCAGCCGGGTGCCGTGCTCGTCGAGCAACCGGCCGATCTCGGCCTGGTTGACGGTGAGCTGACGGTCCAGGCGGCGGACGTCGGCGATCAGGTCCTTGGACAGATCGACTCGGACACGATCCGACAGCGTCCGGGCCCGGAACCCGCGCAGCACCGCCGCGGCGGTGTTCGCGCTCAGCCGGGTCGGGGCGCCACCGGTGAGCAGTTCACGCAGCAGGGCGTGGAGCTGGTTGACCGTGCGGGTTCTGCTCGCGGACAGATTATTTCGTCGCTCGTCGAGCATGCGTAGTGCGTCGCAGTGTTCGTCGGAGGCGACCGGGCGGGCGTCGCCCTGCAGCGCGGCGACGCAGGCCGCCGCGGCGGCATCGATCCGGTCGTTCTTGCGGCGGCCACCGCGGGAGAGCTCCCGGACCCACGCTGTCGCGGTTGTCGGGACGTCCAGCACGGTCTCGCCGCGGGCGATCAGCCAGCGGGAGAGGTGTCGTCCGAGCCCGTCGGCGTTCTCGATCGCCCACCGCCGCCGCGGCCACCGCTTCGCCCAGCCGATCAATCGCCGGTATTCGGCCAAGGTGGCGTCGATCCGGACCGAGCCGAGATCGGCGTTGGTGGCCGGGTCCACCGCGGTCGCGGTATGGGTGCTCTTGTGGGGATCGACGCCGATGACGACCATGGGCGAGGGCTCCGTTCCGTCGGGTCCGATTGGGGATCCGCGGCGGACAATCCGACTTCGAGAACCGAGTCGTGCTCGTGGTCATGCATCTCTTCGGTCACACCGCGGACGCGGGCCGGGTGGCCGACATACCCCCGCTGAGTCAACCGGGATGTTCTTCGGTGACAGGAACCTCAGGAGTCACATCACCCGGCCCGCTGCGGCACGCTACGGGGAGCTACCCCGACCACGAAACCGCTACCGAACACATAAGTCGGAACCTCATCCACCGAGAGTAGTGCCGGGCACACTCCCGCCTCCGGATTCGAGTAGAGCGTGCCATCGCGCACCTGAAGAACTGGCGATCACTGTCCCGCCATCTACCTCGCCGGACCCGCTTCGAGCACAACATCCTCGCCGTCGCGGGGCTGCTGTCGGACTTTCAGCACACCACCCGCCCCGCGCCAGCACGGTGAACCCCACCCGACAACCCGGGGCGAACACATCTACACCCCAACCATGCACGAGGTCGTTAGCGCGGCGCGCCGGCGCCGAGCGGGGTTCCGATGCCGCCGATATCGGTGATGGTCCAGTTGCTGTCGCGGTCGATACTGAGCTTGTAGGTGGCGGTGGATTGAATGCCCTCGGGCGCCTGGCTGTTCTTGGTGGTGATGCTGACGAAGCAGTCCACCGAGTACACGCCGTTGTCTTCGGAGTGCACCTTGGCGGCGATCGGCTGCGCGGTCGAGACCCACTGCAGGGGAACGATGATCTGCTCCATGGAGGTCGCGGCCTGGGTGAGGCGGGCCTCGAGCTCGGGGCTCGTGCCCTCGACGAGCCGAGTGCGCCACGCCGCGAGATCCTGGAAGTTCATCTCGGCGGCCGCGGTGGCGTAGTCGAGCGCCACCTGTTCGGCGTTGGCGGTGTCGGCCGCGGCAGCCGCGGCGGCGCCGATGTCGTTCGCGGCGGCCCGCCACTGCCAGCCGAGCACGGCGATGGTGATCACGAGCACCAGGATCACCACCCCGGTGAGCAGGGTGCTGACCTTGATCGCGGATTCGCCGGCGCGACGTCCGAGATTCATCATGGTTCGCCGGCCCGAGGGATCGGGTGCCGGTCGGTCGGTGGTTTCGGGTTCCAGAACATCGGTGGTCCGGGCCATGGGTATCACTCCTCGGGTCAGCGGCCGGGTAGGTCGAGGTGGACGGTGACGGCGTCACCGGTGCCGGTAGCGGCGAGAGCGTTGTCGAGCAGCTGGCCGATATTCACCGTCGACAGCGCAGCGCCGCCCGCCTGCACGCCGGGCAGTAACTCCGTTCCGAGAGTGTGCAGGTCGGCGGCAGTGTCGTGGAGGAACGTCTGCAGTTCGTCGAAGAGCGGACCGGCGCCGTACTTGATTCCGTCATTGAGCGGCGCGAACGACGAGACGAAGTGAATGGCTCCGAGCACCTCGTGGAAGCCGGCTCCGAAATCCTCGATGATGGGCGAGGTGGCAGCGAGATCAGCCGGGACAGTTCCGCTTTGGCGGAGCAGCGGTTGCACGGCGGTCAGCACGGAGGTGAGATTCGATGACTGCTGCACCAGCATCGACGCGAGGAGTTCGCCCACCCGATTGAGATCGTTCAGGACCCACGGATCTTCGGGCAGCGCGGTATCGACGGTGGCGAAGATCGCGCGGATCTGTTCGGGCTCGACCTGTTCGAGCAGGACGGTCAACCGCTGCGAGAGCTCGTCGAACGTGGTGGGTACCTGGACCTGGTCCGCGGGGACCTGCGCGCCGTCCGCGAGATAGGGACCGGCCGACGAAGACGGGAGCACGGACAGATACGTCTCCCCGAGCGCTGAGAGGTTGTCGATTCGAAAACGACTCTCGGCGGGGATCCGGACGCCGCGGTCGTAGTTCCAATCCACAGCGATGCCGGTCGCCGAGCTGTGCACCGCGGTGACGTGTCCGACCTCGACACCACGCAACAGCACCCGGGATCCCGCCACCAATCCGTTCGTCTCGGGTATGGCGACCCTGGCGGTGTTGAGCTCTTCGAAAGCGTCGTGCTCGAGCCCGATGCGGCCGAGGTGAACGATCGAGCCCACGGCCAGAAGACTCATGGCGAGGACGGACAGCGGAGTCTTGAATCTCATCGCACAGCCCCCAGCATCCGAAGCACGTTCTCCACGTCGGCAACGACCTGTTCACCGGAGGCGGACTCCACGGAGCGGATGTCGACCGCCGGATTCTCCGCGAAGGGCAGCACCGTGAGGCGCAGGAAGTCCGCGATCCGTGCTGCGTCCGCGGGTCCACGGTCCCAGATGTCACGCAGGACGCCGCCCATGTCGGCCAGCGAGTTCAGCATCGGCACCAACCACAGACCACCCTCGTAGACACTGCCGATCGAGGGCAGGATCTGAGCGACATAGGACACGATGTTCACGCCGATCCGGCGCCAGTAGTGCTCGGCATCCTGCGCGAACACAGTGGTCAGCGTCTGAGCCCTGCTGTCCACCGCTACGGCGGTTGCGTCGAACCCGGTCAGCAGGCGGTCGATCTCCTCCGTGCGTCCGCCCAGATCCCGGAGATCCGTGGAGACGACCGCGGCCAGGCGCTGCACGTCGCCGGGCACCGGCATCACCGTGTTGATCCGGCTCATGGCGTCCTGGACGCGCTGAATGCTGCCGCCGTTGATGAAGTAGGCGAGTACCGCCATCGTGTCCTCGAGCTGCGGCGGCGAGCTGGTTCGCTCGACGGTGACAGTTCCGCCGGGCGCCAGGAACTCCGCACCGGCAGCGATGGCGTCGTGGTCGAGGGCGACATAGGTGTCCCCGAGGAGGGTGTTCTGCCGGATGACCGCGCGCACATCGACCGGGACCTGGGTTTCCGCCTTCAGTTCCGCGGTGATCCGGACGGTGTCCGGCTGCACGGTGACCATGCTGACCTCGCCGACGCGCAACCCGTCCATGAAGACATCCGCGCCATTGGGCAGATTCATCACCCCCGCGAACTCGAGGTGTACCTCGTAGCTGTCGCCGACACCGACACGGACCGAAGGCAGGTCTTCGGGGCCGAGCGAGCAGGCGGTGGTGGCGGTGAGCGCACAGCAGCACAGCGCGGCGAGCACACCGGTGCGCACTGATGATCGACGGTTCATCGGAGGCCTTCCCCGAGCAGCAGATCGAGCGGACCGCCGGACGGCGGCTGGTAGGCGAGAACCATGGCGCCGTCGGTTCCGGTCTGCTGCCGTAACAGCGCGGCGACGGCGGGGATCGACTCGATCAGCCCGCGGAGGTCACCGACGCGTCCGGCAGCCAGGTGGATGGCCTCGGTGAGCGGTCCGTGCATGGCGGGCCAGAGCAGATCGCCGTAGTTGACGTGCACATCGTGGAGCACCCGGACCAGCCAGGCGATGCCGACGCAGACATCGACGACGCTGGGCCACAGGTCGATGCCTGCCGCCACGATCTGGGGCATCTGGTCGAGGACCGAGCGAATGTGCTGCCAGTTGCGCAGTGCCTCGTCGGTCAGTGGAGCCATGTCCCGGATGATGGCGCCGATATCGGCTGTCAGCTGGTCCGGACTCTGCGCCGCCGAGGCCGCCTGCAGCATCAGCTGCCGAGCCTCCGGCCCCTGTCCGCGCAGAGCCTCGGCGAGGCCGGTCACGGCGCGCTCGAAGCTCTGCTGACCGTTGTCCGGGCTGAGTTCGCCGATGAAGTCGGCGGCCGAGCCGGTGATCTCGGAGATGCTCTTGGGGGTGTGGCCGCGGTCGAGCGGGATGCAGCTGCCCGCCGTGAGTTCCGATCCGGTCTCCGCGCCGACGAGTTCGAGACTGCGATCGGCCAGAATGGATTTCGAGCGGGTCACCGCTGCGACGTCGGCCGGGATGTGCTGCCCGGCCTCGACGGTGAATCCGATCTCGACGTGGCCGCCCTCGGCTTCGATGCGGTCGATGGTGCCGATTCGCACGCCCATCCGGGTGACCGGGTTGCCCGCGTAGAGCCCGATGGCATCCGGCAGTTGCGCGCAGTAGGCGGTGGATGCGGGTTCGCTGTCGACGACGGCGAAGCCCACCGCGGTGATCGTGGCCAGGCAGGCGATGGAGAGGATGCCGGCGATCCCGAGCTTTGTCCGCTGCATGTCAGCACGTCCGTCCGGGAAGAGGAAGGCAGATGTCGGAGGCGAGCAGCGTGCCACCCTGCACGGTCGCCATGCCTTCGGGGGTGAGCCAGGCCGCGAGCTGGTCCCGCAGAGCGAGCAGCTGGTCGATGGCCGGGCCCATGTGGGCCTGGAAGTCGGCGATCGCGGTACGCACCTGCTCGGCGGCGTCGAGGACGACCTGCCGATGGTCCAGGTAGTACTCCAGAATGGGCTGAACCCGCAGCAGCACGTCGCCGAGCAGCCAATAGGCCTCGTTGAAGCCGACGTAGGTACTGTTGTAGGTGGATCCGACCAGGTCGGCCCGGCGGATGAGATCGAAGACGAATGCCTTGTCGGCTTCGAAGGTCCGCAGGTACTCGGCGGCGAGATCGGTGATCTCGCGGACCTGGGTGCGCTGCTGGTCCATCACGGCGGCGATGCTGTTCATCCCGGAGATCAGTGAGCTCACCGAGGTGGTGTTGTGCTCCAGTGCGGCAGCGACCTGCTCGATGTCGGCGTCGACCACGGCGCCGTCGAGATTCTCGGTGACCCGGGGGGCCGCCTGCAGCACGTCCCCGATCGAATACGGGACGGTCACCTGTTCGGTTGGGATCGGGGTGTCACCGAGCGGGGCATCGCCGAGCGGAATCAGGGTGACGGCATACCCGCCGACCGGGGTCAGCATCCGCACCTCCACCCGGGACTCCCGGCCGACGAAGGTGTCCTCGGCGACCCGGGCCTCGACCGTGACCACCTCCGCACCGAGGGTGACCGCGGTGACCTTGCCGACGGTGACGCCCGCGACCCTGACCGAGAGTCCGGGAGAGATCGCGGAAGCGTCGGTGGTCTCGAAGACAACGGTGCGCTGCCCGACCGGCCGGAGGTAGAGCACGGTCATTGCCACCAGCAGCAGTGTGGCCACCAGCACCACCACCAAGCCGAGCCCGGTCTCGCTGTGAACCATCCGCCCCAGGGCCGTTCGCGACTTCACGACGACGGCGCGCATACCACGACCTCGCTTCCGTTCAGCAGCACTCGGACCTCCGTCGGCAACTGTGCGACGCCGTTGCTGCACTGCATACCGCCCGCGGCGGGGGTGGTCAGCTGCGGCAGTTGCAGTCCGGCGAGCGCGGGTGGCAGCAACCGCAGCGCCTCGGCCGCGTCCGAGATCGAGGCGAACGCCCGCGTGGCCAGTGCCTCGATATCGAGACCTCGCTCCAGGCCGAGCTGCTCGAGGAGCCGGTGCACCGGGGTCAGGAATTCCGGACCGAGCGCCGCCGTCTTGGGGAACTCGTCGAGAACCGTCGCCGCCTTGGCGACGGGGAAGCTCAGCGACCGCATGAACTCCAATACCTGCGGGGAGCGCCCTCCCATGGCGTCGGCGACCCGCGCCATATTGCTCACCAGCGTGGAGATGACCTGTTCCCGGTCGTGGGCCAGGTCGGCCAGCCGCTGAGCATGGTCGAGCATCGGCGTCAGCCCGGAGCCGTCGCCCTGAAGCAACGTCAGAGCATTGCTCATGAACGCATCGATCTCGTCGGTGCTCATCGTGCTCAGGACCGGCTGCAGCCCGTTGAACAGCTGGGTGATGTCGAAAGAGGGCCGAGTCACGTCGGCGGAGAGGTGCCGCACAGGCGCGCCGGGCTCGTCGGCGGTCTGCAGGTCGATGAACCGCACGCCGGTGAGGTTCTGGTACTTCACCGCGAGGACCGTATTGTCGTGCAGCCGGTAGGCGCGGTCGAGCGTGAACTCGACCTCGGCGACGGAGCGGCCGAGCCGGTGCACCAGTTCGATTCCGGTGACCTTGCCGATCCGCACGCCCTTGGTGCGCACGTCACCGTTGACGTGCAGACCGGACGCATCGGTGAATTCGGCTGTGTAGCTGTCGGTCTCGGCTTCGATGGGATTTCTGATCGCGCTCAGGACGACCGCGAGCAGGGCCGCTGCCACGACCACGGCGACGGCGAGCTTGCCGAGCGTGACCAGCATTCTGGTGTGCGGGCTCATCGCGGCTCCGCCCCGGCCGGGGCGGTGACGCCGGTCAGTGCCATGGGCGCCGCGAGCATCGGCAGGTCGTCGAGGACCAGGCGCAGGTTCAGCGTCTTCGAACCGTCAGGGCCGGTGAACGCGGCGTCGTAGCGGTCGATCAACGCGCGGAGCTTCGCAGGCGCGGCGCCGCCGTCGAGCATCTGCGGCAGCGCATCGGTCAGTGCCTTCACCAGCAGGGTGACCGGCGTGATCTCGGTGCCGTGCGAGGCCAGCAGTGCACCCGCCTTCCCGAACAGACTGTTGGCGGCCAGCGCGAGACCGCCGTCCGTATAGTCTATGAAGGCGTCGTCGACGCCGATCGAACCGTCGGGACGGCGGTTGTAGTCGCTGTAGAACGCCCGGTCGAGGCTGTCGATCGCCTCGGCGCTGAAGGCAGGCAGCACCGCGAGGATGTCGTTGACCGCGCGCAATTGGTCGCTCGGTAGATCCTGCTGCGTCGCGGCGACGCGGTCGGCGAACACAATGCCGGATTCGATGAGCGGGCGGCGTGGGGTTTCGCCGGCTATGCGAGTCACCACATCTCGAAGCCGACCATCGCCGCCGTCAACGGCGCGGCGCTCGGGGGCGGGACCGAACTCGTCCTCGCCAGCGATGTGGTGATCGCCGCCACGACGGCGACGTTCGGGCTGCCCGAGGTGAAGCGCGGCATCATCGCAGGCGCGGGCGGTGTATTCCGCCTGCCCCGGCAGATCCCGCCGAAGATCGCCTACGAACTCATGTTCACCGGCGAGCCCATCGACGCCGAACGGGCCAGGGAGCTCGGACTCGTCAACCACGTCGTCGCCCCGGAGCTGGTCCTGCCGCGAGCGCTCCAGCTGGCCCGCACCATCGGCGCCAACGCCCCCCTCGCCGTCCAGGCCAGCAAGCGAGTGGCGCAGGGCATCGTGTGCGGCGGTGTGTCGTCGGAAGCCCCGAACTGGGAACTGTCTGCCCGGGAGCGAGCGGCGGTGCGGGCATCGGACGATGCGAAGGAGGGTCCTCGTGCGTTCGCCGAGAAGCGAGCACCGGCGTGGAGTGGCCGATGAGCACCCGCCGTCAGCGATGACGCGAACGTAACTCGGGCG
This sequence comes from Nocardia sp. NPDC057227, assembly GCF_042669725.1. NCBI lineage: Bacteria > Bacillati > Actinomycetota > Actinomycetes > Mycobacteriales > Nocardiaceae > Nocardia > Nocardia sp. NPDC057227. The sequence continues at coordinate 86,492 of NZ_JBHUXA010000012.1, forward strand.
GGTGTTCGCATCGAGTCCCCGCCCGAGGCATCGGCCCGCACGCTCAGCCGAACAGCTCCGGCAGGCTGCCGGAGACCACGTCCGGGAAGCCGGGGGTGCGCCTGCCCAGGAAGGCGTCGACGCCCTGACCGTGCGAACCTGCGCTCCCCGGTCGTACCCGCACCGGCGGACACCGTCGTCGCCATGCGCGTGCGCTAAGTGCTCGGCTTCTTCGCGCGCTGCCCACACTGCGGGTACGCCGCCCAGGCGACCGCCGTCGAACGCGAACTGGACTGCGGGCGAACCGAAGTCCTCGTCCAGGTCGGCTGCGCGCTGCCAGGTGACCGGCAGGACCTGCCGCGCCCGATTCCCGCCCGCGCGACCGGGCGGGGCCGCCGTGACCGGTTGTTCTGCCGCACCCGTGCACCCTCCTCGACTGGACAGCTATGGCATACGAGATCATCGGTGCGGCAACAGATCAAAGCCGCAGAGTTGCACTGGCCGACAGCGCGTTGGCGTAGTGGTCCGTTCCCCCTCTCGTACGGGACTCCCGGTAATAGCGCATCGCAACTTCGGGCGGCCCGCTGATCCTGGCCACCAAGTTGCCGCGCCGTCAGATCGTGGAGACCTGAGAGCGCGGTGTGTGGAGGACGCGCTGGTGGCGTGGGCAACCGGCGGGCGGGTGCTGGCGCTGCACCGGTTTACCGGACGGGTGATCCGCGAACGCGCCTTAGCTGCCGAGACTCTTGACGGCATCATCGAGGACGCGGTCCCGGTGCTCGAACCGCATCTATTCGATGGCACGAGGTGTTCCAGCGTCGCGGCGAAGGTGGCCGGGCTAATCGACTGCATCGACGCTCTCAGCGGACATGCCGCCTCGGCGACGACCACCCGACACCCCCACCACCCGCGCTGGTGAACCACGACAACTTGCAACCGATCCGCTGGGTCGTCGAGCAAACCCTGGCATTGCTCCAACCCCTTTCAGCGTCTCGCCATCCGCTGGGAACGTCGCACCGATATCCACCGCAGCTTGCTGTCCTCGGCCGCTTCTCTCATCTGCTGGCGACGACTCGGCAACCGAACTGGTTACGAGCCCGGAGCAACGAGGTATCGGCATATGGATCGACAAAGTACTGCACGAGCCTCGATCGCAGACACTTCCGATCTGCGAGCGTGTCGGCTGATCGAACGACAGACAGAGGATTGTCGCGTCGGTACAACGAGGATGGCAGCATTTCCTGCTTGCTACCGACCGAGGTACCGATGATTTCGCAGTCCAGGTTGCGAGTTTCCGCGTTGCGGCACAGCTTTCCGGCGCTAGGAGATCCATGCCCTTTGATGAGTCACGGCAGGTGGGACTGGTACGCCTGCAACAGTGGATTGCACAGGTATGCTCGGAGTACCTTCCGCGCTCAGGTGAGCCCGACCGCGACTACGACCGTCTGCGTATGAGGCAGGCTACGCTCAATGCTCTTTCTTCGACTGCTTCCGTCTACGAGACGACGGACCATCTCAGGGCTCTCATGGCCGCCGGCCTCGTGCGCTACCGCGACAACATCCACGCCGCCGGGAGCGTCCACATTCCCGAGTCGGTCTTTCTCGGTCTGGTAACCGAGACCGTCTGGCCGATCGTATGCGCTTCCGCCCTGCCCCGGGATTGGACCGGCTGCTTGACGGCGCTGTCGAATCCGACGCTCGTGCGGGTGATCGCCGAGGTGCGGGGACGTGACCTAAGCAAGGCCGAGTTGATGCGCAACATCGCGACTCAATGTGGAACTGAACCATTGTGGCGGATCCTCAACGACTTCAACGATCCCCGTCGCGGCGCCCCCTTCGTCATCGCTCTCTGCCGAGACGAGCACGCCCTGGCCTCAGGAGACAGACAGAGTTGGGTGCAGCGCTATATCTTCACAGGGCTCAGGTTTGTGGCCGTAGCAGCCGTCGCCGGGGTCATCGGCAACCGTACCGATGACGTTGTCGTCGACGGCTGGGAATGGATCCAGGAAAACGCGCCTGGTCGGCGCAAACCGCGGGATCCCGACCCCTCCGTGGCCGAGCAGCCCTCACCGACGCCACAACCGCACGCCCTTGCCCCGAAACGGAACCGCCACCACTACGACGCCACCCCGTCCCCGGTCCACCCCTCGCATTACACCGATTCTCGCTCCCGAAACAACACACCTCAGTCCGGCGGATTGGCCGCGTCTTCTGTACCCGCACCACGCACCCGTCGTTCAACAAATCAGGACGAACAGTTGCTGGGGTCCGGGCAATCGGGTTCCTCTGGCATCTCATCATCAGCTGGCGGCGGATCCAGCAATTACCCCCTGTATGAATCTCTCCTTCACGATGCAGTGAACCTGTTCAATTCGAGCGGCGCGCTGTTCAGCCGATGGGGCTACTAAGCCTGCCTCCGAAGCGCAACAGGACCGTACCCATTCCGGCATTCGAGGTGGCCGTCCGCTCGCGCTTCGAGGTACACGGGGCGTCGACTGACTCTTGGGATCGACCTGGGGCATCGTCCAAGCAGCAGAAAGCGAGTTCTTTGACCTGCTGCGGCATAAACTATCGCCCGTCAGCGTGCCTTCGATTACATTGAACGATCGTGACATTCACCTCGAACTCTCGCCGGCCGCTGCTCACCGCACTTGGCGGAGCATTAGGCGCTGTGGTAGTAGCCTTGCTGGGTAACAGCCTCGCAAGCTCACTGATTCCGGACCGGTTAAGCCCATTCTGGATTCTGGTACAGATTTTCGTCGTTTCTATCATTGTTTTCGGTCCCATATTTTGGCACTTCCATTCTCGAAGCGACGGCTTGATAGTAGCTATCGAAGCGGTACCACTCAACAACGGAAGATTGCTATTGTTGGTTGTCACCGACGCAGGAAGAGTTGGATGTGTCAGCTACGACGAACGCACGATGAGATGGTCCGCCTCGCCGCAGATCGGCGTCAGTGGAGTTGTTGATGCAGCTGCCATGACACCTGTCTTCGGCACCGTTGAGTGTTACGTCGTCGACCACCATGGTCAGATCTGGCTTACTAAGTCTACCGGCAGTGAGTGGACTTCACCGACAAGGCTTCCGGATTCAGGAAGCCGAGGGAAGATCTGCCAAATATCAACTGTCAGCCGCGAGAGCGGGCACCGGGAGATATTCGCTGTCACGGAAGAGCTCAAACTAGTACACCGCTGGAAGGTGGGTAGCGGCAGCTGGTCGAGTTGGGCTGATCGCCATCTTCCACGTCGAGCCGTCGCGGTCACTGTATGTAGTCCGAACGACGAGTTGATGGAACTATTCGCCGCAGACATCGATGGAACACTGTGGCATTCGTGGTACTTGCATGGATGGGCCGCCTGGGAAGACTGGGGAACCCCCGGTAGCGCAACCACTGAACTTGCCGCATACAGACAGGCCACCACGCACCAAGAACTATTCGTCATAGGAAGTGCCGGCGATCTTTCCCATAGATGGCATCAACGCGGGAAAGACTGGTCCGAATGGAGCCCCCGGGAAACCCCGGGTCCGGTCGTATACGTTACAGCTGGCATCTCAAGCCCTCATCGATTGCACAGCATAGTGGTTGATACCAACAACAAAATCTGGCACTCACACTTCTCCGCAGAGACCGGGCACCGGTGGACCGATTGGACCACAATCGAAATTTCGCGCTAAATTTCGTGACTCGCCCCGTAGCTCCAACCTCCGATAACCGGGCCGAACCGGGCCTCAGCCTCGGCGAGGTCGCCTGGCCTGTCGGCTGTTCGACCGACAGCCGATCCCGACCTTGGCGGAACCCGGAGCAATGGTGCTGGTTGCGACGCTGTTGAGCGACCGTCCGGGATGCGGAAGGGTTGCGGGCCAGTGGGTGTGGCCCGGGGTGCTGTGTGAGGATCGGGGGAACTTTTCGGGCCTGGGGAGGTCGGTGTGGCGATGTCGTGGCAGGCGGTGCGCAAGGTGGCGGTGCCCACCGCGGCGACCGCGGTGGTGTCCTCCGGGCTGGCAGTGGCGGTGAACGTCGCGACCGACGGCGGCGCGGTGTGGGCGTGGGTGGCCGTGGCGGTGCTGACCGTCGCTGCGTTCGCCACCTCGCTGTGGCTGCAGCTCGCCGCCCAGCCCCCGACTCCGACCCCGGTGCGACCGGAGCCGGGGGTGGGGATCGACGTCGAGGACGCCAGCGCGGGCCGGGACATGCGCTTCGGTCAGACCCGGGGCCCGGGCCCCGGTGTGCGGGGGCGGGGGCTGCAGGCCGGGCGGGACATGACCTTCGAGGGCACCGACAACCGCGGTGATGCCTCACACCCATGAACGGGCCACGCACCGGCCGATGGTGGCCCTGGCGGCGGGACACCACCCCGGCCAGCACGGGTCCGGCCGTTGATCTGGACACGGTTGGCGCCGGGAGGGACATCGCGATCGTCAACTCCCGCACCGAGTCCAGCGCAGTCCACTACCACCTGTACGGCACCGGTACCCCGCCCTCTGCACCAGCGGAGACACCGGGGGTGAAGGTGGTGGGTGCGCTACCGCTCCCGGCCCCGCACTTCGTGCCTCGCGCCCAGATCGGCCAGCTCCGCGCGGCCCTGGCCCGGGAACGGGTGGCGGTGGTGGTGTGCGGGATGCGCGGTGCCGGCAAGACCCAGGTAGCCGCCGCCTACGCCCGCCAGGTCATGGCCGACCCCGCCACAAGGCTGGTGGGCTGGATCGGTGCAGAGACCCGCGACAGCGCCCTGGCCGGGCTGGCCGCCGTCGCCGCTGCGCTGGGGGTGGCCGACCCGGAGGGGGATTCGCTGGTCTCGGCGCGGCGGCTGCGCGACCACCTCAACAGCACACCGGTGCTGTCGGGGGTGCTGGTGTTCGATAACGCCACCGACCCGGACTTCCTGAACGAGTTCCTGCCCACCGGGGGCGGGGTGCGGGTGGTGATCACCAGCACCGACCGCGCCTTCACCGGCCTGGGTGAGCTCGTCGATGCCGCGACCGGCTACGACCGAATCGAATCGGTCACCTACCTGGCCGCGGCGACCGGGCTCGACGACCCGGCCGGCGCCGACGCCCTCGCCGCCGAGGTGGGAGATCTGCCGCTGGCCCTGGCCGCCGCCGCGACCACCATCACCACCCGCCGCCTGGACTACCCCGGCTACCGGGAGCTGCTGGCCGCCCAACCGCTCCCGGACGCGCTGCCCCGCCAGCGCGGCACCGGCTACGACCGCGCCACCGATCAGGCGCTGGGACTGGCGATCGACACCGTCACCACCACCGGCGAGACCGCGCTCGACGAGCGGGTGCGGTGGCTGGTGGGCGTGCTGGCGATGCTGTCCCCCGACGGTGTGGAAGCCGCGCTGCTGGAACGGAAACCGGATCCGGTGACGGGTGTGGCGATCGGGCGGTGTGTGGAGGGGTCGCTGCTGTCGTGGGCGACCGGTGGGCGGGTGCTGGTGATGCACCGGCTCACCGGGCGAGTGGTCCGCGAACGCGCCCTGGCCGCGGGCACCCTCGACGGCCTCATCGACGCCGCGGCGACGCTGCTCGAACCCCACCTGTTCGACCGGAGCGAAGCGTTCCAGCGCCGCGGTGACGGCACCCGGCTGATCGACCACATCGAAACCCTCACCGGACACGCCGCCGGCCTTCCCACCCTCAGCCCAGCCACCGATGCCGCTGTGCTGGCCACCCGCCGCTGGGCCATCGGCCATCTGATCGGAGCAGCAGACCTACGCCGTGCCATCTCCTACGCCGAGCACGCCGTCACCGATCATCAGCGAGTCCTCGGCGACGACCACCCCGACACCCTGACCACCCGCCACAACCTCGCCTACGCCTACCAGACGGCGGGGCGGGTCGGCGAGGCGATCGAGCTGTACGAGCGGCTGCTCACCGACCGGCGCCGGGTCCTCGGCGACGACCACCCCAACACCCTGGCCACCCGCCACAACCTCGCTGGCACCTACGAGACGGCGGGGCGGGTCGGCGAGGCGATCGAGCTGTACGAGCGGGTACTCACCGACAACCGCCGGGTCCTCGGCGACGACAACCCCAACACCCTGATCACCCGCAACCAGCTCGCTGGCGCCTACGAGACGGCGGGGCGGGTCGGCGAGGCCATCGAGCTGTACGAGCGGCTGCTCACCGACCGGCGCCGGGTCCTCGGCGACGACCACCCCAACACCCTGACCACCCGCAACAACCTCGCCTTCGCCTACCGGGCGGCGGGGCGGGTCGGCGAGGCCATCGAGCTGTACGAGCGGCTGCTCACCGACAATCGCCGGGTCCTCGGCGACGACCACCCCAACACCCTGACCACCCGCCACAACCTCGCCTTCGCCTACCGGGCGGCGGGGCGGGTCGGCGAGGCCATCGAGCTGTACGAGCGGGTACTCACCGACCGGCGCCGGGTCCTCGGCGACGACCACCCCAACACCCTGACCACCCGCCACAACCTCGCTGGCACCTACGAGACGGCGGGGCGGGTCGGCGAGGCCATCGAGCTGTTCGAGCGGGTACTCACCGACCGGCGCCGGGTCCTCGGCGACGACCACCCCAACACCCTGACCACCCGCAACAACCTCGCCTACACCTACGAGACGGCGGGGCGGGTCGGCGAGGCCATCGAGCTGTACGAGCGGCTGCTCACCGACAACCGCCGGGTCCTCGGCGACGACCACCCCAACACCCTGACCACCCGCGATCAGCTCGCTGCAGCGCGGAAGCAGCGAGGTTCTCGATGAACTGAGTTCGCTGGTGCAGATCAGTCGAGCGATGCGGTACCGCTGTTCGCGACTCCCGCGTCGCGGGCCGCTTTCACCTCGCCGTGGACCACGGCCAAGCTGACCCCGACGCCGCAGGCGATCTCGCGCAGGGACTGGCCTTCGGTGTGCCGGGCCAGGATCGCGCGGCGCTTGTCCGCGTCGACCACCCGCGGCCGGCCACCCTTACGCCCCCGCTTGGCCGCCGCGGCCAGGCCGTCGCGGGTCTTGCGGGCGATGTCGCGGCGCCGGTCCTCGGCGAGCGCGAGGGCCAGGTCGAGGATGAGGCTGCGCTCGGTGTGCTCGCCGGCGGCGATGCCGTGCAGCACCTTCACCTGGATCCCCTGCTCGAACAGGTCGTTGAGCACCAGCAGGCCTTCGAGCAGGTTGCGGCCGAGCCGGTCGGCCTCCTGCACCACGAGCATGTCCTCCGGGCGCAGGTAGGCCAGCGCCGCCTGCAGTCCGGGGCGGTCGGCCACGGCGAGCTTGCCGGAAATCTTCTCCTCGAACACCTTCACGCAGATCGGATCCAGGTCGTCGTGCTGACGCGCGGTCTCCTGCCTGCTGGTGCTGACCCGGACCAGACCGACCAACGCCATCGTGGACTCCTTCGGATCGTTCGGGAAACGTGTTCAACAACCGGGTCGGAGCCTACCGGTTTCCGAACGGGTTTCCGAACACCAGCTCCTGCGAGTCCCGGCTCGACGGCGCCGCGCGGGCGGGTGTTCGGAAAACGAAGGCTCGGGAGGTCCGCCAGCGGGTGTCGGTAGTTCGAATGACGGTGGGCGGCGGGGTTTTCGGCTAGGGTCGCCGGGCCGGTGCACCGTGGTGGCCGGTTTTCGGCGTGTTGGGAGGGTGGTCGTGGAGATCGAGTTGAGCAAGGCCGTGGCCGGGCTGCGCGATGAACTGCTGGCGGCCTCGGCTGCTGGTGCGGGTTCGGTGTTGCCGTTCGTGGTGGGGCCGATCGAGTTGTCGTTCGAGGTCGAGCTGCGCGCGGATACCAAGGCCAAGGCGGGGTTCAAGGCGTGGGTGGTCACCGGTGAGGTCGAGGCCGGTGCCGGACGCACCCGCCGCCACCGGGTGAATGTGACCCTGACCCCGCAAGCACCCGGCGGCGGGGACATCCTGGTCGGTAGCGAGGCCGCCGCCGAGGGCGAGGACGGCCCCGGCGACCTGTCCGGGCGCATCCCGGACTAGACGAAGGGGCGGGGCGGTGCAGCGTGAGCGGGTGTTCCGGGTCACCGGCGCGGCGGCGGGGTCGGGGTATCTGATCGCTGCGCGGCTGGTGCTGACCTCGGCCCACGTCGTCGGCGATCAGGCCGAGGTGTCGATGTTCCGGCCCGGGTTCGACGGCTCCTTCACCGGCACGGTGGTGTGGCAGGGCAGCCCGGGCGGGCGTGATGATGCCGCGCTGGTCCTGCTCGACGACCCCACCTGGACACCGGAGCCGGTGCGGCCGGTGGTGTGGGGGCGGCTCGTCACCGACCGGCCGCGGACAGACTGTCAGACGTGGGGGCTGCCGGACTTCGCCCAGCGCAAGGGTGCCGCGGCGGAGGGCGCGCAGCACACCGGGTGGATCAACCCGGGCAGCGGCACCGCGAACAACCATCACCTCGTCGAGCTCACCGAGCCCCCGCCCGCCGCCGCTGTCTCGGGTGGCTCTCCGTGGCAGGGGATCTCCGGGGCCGCGGTGTTCTGCGAAGGGCTGCTGGCCGGGGTGGTCGCCGCCGACCCCAAGCACCGCGAGCACGCCGCGCTGAAGGCGGTACCGGCCTACGTGCTGCTGGCCGACCCGCAGTTCCGGGACGCGGTCGCCGAGCATGCCGGGGCGGCGGGGTTGCGGTGGGAACCGGTCGAGCTGGCCGGGCTGATGGACCAGCAGTCGCCGCTGCGGTTCTCCCCGGTGCTGGGTTCCCCGGCGGGTCTGCTGCAGGCCCGCCGTGCAGTGGTGCCGTTCCGGCCCGGCCGCGAGCACCTGCTCGACGAGCTGCACGCGTGGGCGGGCGAGCCCGGGGTGGGGGTGTGGCCGCTGCACGGTCCGGGCGGGCAGGGCAAGACCCGGCTGGCGCACTACTTCGGCGAACAGCTCGCCGAGCAGCGGTGGTCGGTGCTGTGGCTCGACCCCGCCCATACCGATCCTGACCGGCTACAGGTCCTCGGGCAGGTGCGTACCCCGCTGCTGGTGATCGTCGACTACGCCGAGTCCCGCCCCGACCAGCTCCCCGCCCTGTTCGACGCCGTGACCGTCGCCGCGGCGGTGCCGGGCCGGCAGGTCAAGGTGGTGTTGCTGGCCCGCACGATCGGAGACTGGTGGACCGACATCGCCGCGGGCAGCGCCAGCGCGGAGGAGCTCACCGAGCTGGCCCGCACCACCACCCTGGCACCCCTGGACACCACCGCTACCGGCCGTGAGGCCACCTACCAGGCCGCGGTCGAGGCCTTCGCCGCCGTCCTGCCCGCCCTGCCGCAAGCCGGCGACCACGACTGGCAGGCCGCCGCCGGCCGGGTGCTGGATTCCCCGCCGCCCGATCCCGGGGCGGGGACCACCGTGCTGGGGGTGCAGATGCAGGCCTTGGCCGACCTGCTCGACACCGACGCTCACCTCGACTCCACCCACACCGGGCGCACCCTGGAAGATCGGGTCCTGATCCACGAGCGCCGCTACTGGAAACACACCATGGCCGGCGCCGGGCTGGGCGAGGTGGGGGTGGCGGTGCTCGAAGACACCGTCGCGGCCACCGCCGTGCTCGGCCCTACCACCCCCGCCGACCTCGATGCGGTGATCGCGGCCGTGCCGGAACTGTCCGGCCAGCCTCTACTGGGGCGCAAGGTGCGGGGCTGGCTGACCAGCCTCTACCCCGGCCAGACCGACACCGCCTTCGGTGGTCTCGCACCGGACCGCCTCGCCGAGTACCTCGTCGGACGAAACATCCTCGACCCCGCCCGCACCATCATCGACACCCTCGCCACCACCATCACCGACCCCGGCCGCGCCGAGTACCTGCTCACCGTATGCACCCGCGCCGCCGCCCACCCCCCACTCGCCGCGGCAGGCGAGCGCCTCACCCGCTGGTGCGCCCAGAACCCCGCCACCCTGCTGCCCGCCGCGATCGCCGTCGCCACCCGCGTCGAGAAACCCGAACCCCTCACCACCGCCCTCGACCACGCCATCCCCACCACCAGCACCGAAACACTTCAAGCCCTGCACGACCTCATCCCGCACCGGACCCGAGCTCTCGCCCCCACCGCGGCCACACTGCTGCAAACCGCGGTAGACCGGCTCCGCCACACCGAAGACCTCGACGCACCGAACCTCGCCTTGAGCCTGAACAACCTCGCGATCCGGCTCGCCGCGCTGGGGCGGCCCGAAAAGGCGCTGGCCGCGATCGAGGAGGCCGTCCGGATCCGACAGGCGCTGGCCGCCGAACGCCCCGAGGTATACCAGCCCGACCTCGCCTTGAGCCTGAACAACCTCGCGGTCCAGCTCGCCGAGCTCGGCCGCCCCGAAGACGCCCTGACCGCGATCGCGGAAGCCACCGGGCTCTACCGGGCGCTGGCCGCCCAACGCCCCGAGGTGTACCAGCCCGACGTCGCCTTGAGCCTGAACAACCTCGCGGTCCTGCTCGCCGCGCTGGGGCGGCCCGAGGAGGCGCTGGCCGCGATCGAGGAAGCCGTCCGGATCCGACAGGCGCTGGCCGCCCAACGCCCCGAGGTATACCAGCCCGGCCTCGCCTCCAGCCTGAACAACCTCGCGAACCAGCTCGCCGAGCTCGGCCGCCCCGAAGAAGCCCTGACCGCAATCGAGGAAGCCACCGGGCTCTACCGGGCGCTGGCCGCCCAACGCCCCGACACCTACCAGCCCGACTTCGCGGGAAGCCTCAACAACCTCGCGAACC